>JBDKGB010000144.1:0-27782 GCA_039798485.1 Bacteroidota bacterium | reverse complement strand
AACACTTGCAAAAGCAAAAAAAAGCATTACTTTTGCACCCAACAATGGCTTCGTAGCTCAACTGTATAGAGCACCACATTACGGCTGTGGAGGTTTAAGGTTAGAATCCTTACGAGGTCACAAAAAAAGCTGAAAGTCCCATTCCATATAGGTTTGGGGCTTTTTTTATGGTTTTAATAGAATGAACCTTTTATTTCATAAAAGTACTTAAGATTCAGAATAACAGTTTATTAGGTGTTTTCTAAAAGTTAGAACTAGTGTTAGGGTTCAACTCATTTCTCGGGAAGTTTAGCAACCTCTTGTCCACTCATCGTATCTCGGACAAGTTCTGCAATGAATTTCGCGAAAGCGGTAATGTCTTGTTCCACACTTGCCAGTTCAAGAGCCTGCATATAGGTTGTTCTTTGTTCGACCGGAATAACCGTCCATGGATAGCCACCAGATGCGAGCATCACATTCATTAAGTACCTACCCATTCTTCCATTTCCGTCCATATATGGGTGGATGTAAACGAATATGAAGTGTCCTAAAACTGCTCTTACAGATGCTTCGGTTTCCTCTGAAAGTAATTCGAAAAGAACGGGCATGGCATCTCTCATGGCATCCACATTGACTGGAACATGTTTTGAATTGCCAATATATACTTGATGATTTCTGTATCCAGCTAGATCTGCAGGTCGCAATAAGCCTGCAGCAACACTTGGATCGAAGAGCTCTCTGAACCATCTGCCATGATCTCTTTCGACCTGAACACCCGGATTCGATCCTAAAAGTATTTTTTCAATGCTCTCCTTTACTTGATTAAAAGCTTGATAATATCCCCTAGCAGCCATGGCATCACGCTGTTTTCTGTCTTCCTCATTCGATTTGGAATTCCATTCTCCACTGCTTACTCGAGCGATAAGTCCAGGAGTTACTTTGTAGCGTTCTATCGAAAGAGAGTGATACGCATCCGTAAGATAGAGATCATCCACTTTTTGCAAATAGGATTTAACATCAGGACTAATTCCAGGTGCAGGAGGAAAAAGTTGAATAACTGTTTTTCGCATTTCTTGCCAGAGCAAACGGATACGAATTGCATAAGGGGATCGCTCCCTGCTTGGTAGGATAATTTCTGTGTTTGTCTCAAAAGGATCGACTTCACGGATATCGTAATCCGCTTGTTTAAATGTTTCGATAATTTGGTCCGAAATCCGTTCCCGACCAATATTTCTGAAGGCACCCGCTAATCTTCCTGCTAGTGTTGAGTGTCCGTTTTCGAGCAAGACCGGCAGTACTTCAGATGCATCTCGAATCATGGATAGTGCCGTTCGAACATCCAGGGCGTGTGTTAGATAGATCCGAGGACTACAATACACGAGTGAGGATGGGAGATCATACAAACGGATGCCGTTATTGACTATGGTTAAAGTATCTGCTGGAATATCTGTTTTTAAATTAAACAAGGTTGTTGCATGTGGAAGTGGAGTAGGGTTATTGTTACCTTTCGGAGATCTTACGAGTAATTGTTGGGGTATAGACGTGTTTTGGACATGGATTAGCAAGGATTGATCCGGTGATAAACACCATTCGTTACCATATTTATGGTCTAAAAAAGAGGCGACAAAATCCCAATAGGCGCTGTACCATGAAGTTGTTTCTCCTTCCGTTTCAGATGGATTCGATGCAATATACCAACCCTTGGAAACCTCCCGTATAAAACCATATTTTAGAAGCAGTTGACGATGCTTTATAGTTTTGAAGTTTTCGGTATATATGGCGATAACATTATTGTCCTGAATTTCTTTTAACGATTCCAGCGCATCAGCTAGTTTTTGATTAGGCTTCATTTTTGGAGAATTATTCGTGTTCTAAAGTGTTGTGTTTTTAGTATATTCATTTGTATAAATTCTATTTTATTCAATTGTAGTAAAATTAGTATATTCTAACCAAATGTAAGCAAAGTTGTCTTGAAAGTTGCATTTCAGGCTTATTTATTTTTATCATCGAGCTTTTTGAAATCAATAGCTTTGAGTGTGTCTAAATCCTTATAAACGTTAGATTTTTCAACCTCGGAGGTCACAAAACAAAACGAGAATGAGTGCGAGAGCGTCATTCTCGCTTTT
This sequence comes from Bacteroidota bacterium, assembly GCA_039798485.1. Lineage (GTDB taxonomy): Bacteria > Bacteroidota > Bacteroidia > Flavobacteriales_D > Crocinitomicaceae > M0103. The sequence continues at coordinate 25,677 of JBDKGB010000144.1, read as the reverse complement.
GTTTTACTTCATTCTCATTCTGTTTCTCGCTCTATATTATCAATTGCTGTCCAATCAATAACCCTCTCCAAATCCCCATAAACGTTAGATTTATCCACTTCGGAGGTCACAAAAGGAACCCGTTTCATTAACATGAAACGGGTTTTTTTATTGAAGCATACGTCAAAAGTGAACTTTTGAAAGAATGCGAAATGAAAAAAAGAGTCATTTGCGTAGCAAAGGACGGGTTCTATGCTTGTAATGAACAATTAACGACATGGATCTGTAATCCTTACGAGGTCACAAAACAGAGAGAGAGTGAAAAGCGAGAGCGGTTCACTCCGCTTTGTTTTTCTTCGCTCTCGCACTCAAACTCACACTTTATCTAGGATTTTTTTGGATTCCTTCCAATCAATAATCCTTTCCAAATCCCTATAAACGTTAGATTTATCCACTTCGGAGGTCACGAAAAGAACCCAGCACGAAAGTGCCGGGTTTTTTGTTTTTATGGCGGTCAAAATAGCATTTTGATAAGCTGATAAAAACAAAAAGCCGAAAACTGCAACGCAGTTTGGGTTCTATGCTCGTTATGAACCAAATCAATGGTTCATGAAATAATCCTGACGAAGCCACAAAACAAAACGCGAATGAGTCCCGAAGGATCGGGATAAATAGCGAGAGCGTCATTAACTTCGTTGCAGCTTCGCAGTCTCGCTTTTGTTTTACATCATTCTCATTCTGTTTCTCGCTCTATATTATCAATTGCCGTCCAATCCATAACCCTCTCCAATACCCTTTAAGCTTTAGGCTTATCTTGAAAAATATGGATCAAAAATCCCAATCAATTCAAATAAGTATCAAAGTACTTACACTCCTTTATGATGTCCTGGTAAACTTTTGTTGATCTGTAATTCGTTGATAATTGTTTGAAATTTGACATGTATCCATCCAACTTCATTTTTTCGAAATAGTCGTCAAATGAAGGTCCGTAATAGTCATCTTCTGGAAATGCCCCGTGCTTTAACGTGTATCTATTTTGCTCGCATCGGGCCAGCATGAAATAGATTTCCGCCCGTTGTTCCATGGTTAGTCCAGCCAACATTAGCGCTTCCTTGAAGTAACCTTCAGCGGTCCTCATGTTGACATTTCCTTGTGGGCTGTCGTAATAACGGTAGTAGGCAAGAAGCTTCCACTGAAGCCCATAATAACTGGTGTTGTAATAGGCCAGTCCAAGGAGATAGGCATTTTCAGCGGTTAATGGTTGGTTCAAAAGCTGCTTCAATTTTTCCGCAAAAGCGATTCGTGTGAATTTCGGAAGAGAGGATTCAATTTCATCATGGTGAGAAAAATTAGGATTTTTTACTGCGAATTTAAATGGAGAACCATGAACGTAACATTCATTCGTATAAGTGCTGGGCAATGATTGATAGATGTTGATCGCTTCTGATACCGTTGATGGATCTCGCAAAAGAATAGTGGCTTTCATTTCGTTCAGCATCACCTCACACAACTTAAAATCTGTTGTTTTTCGCGTTTCATATTCTTCATAATTGTACCCCGAAAAATAATAGGTTGCCGCGAACAATGTCAATTTTGTCTCAGATGTACGCTTCATATCTGCGAGAATCTGATCGATATCTTCTATCGTAGTGATAAAATCATTTGGGTGTTCTGTATCCTTTGGATTGGTAACGTTGATGCACAAATCAGAATAGAATGTTCCTCCGGAAAAGATCAATTTAAGAAAGGAGTTTGTTTGACCGTATCGTTCAGAGATTTTGCTGAAAATGAACTCGTTGATTGTGTTGTATTCATTTTCGGAGTATTCCGATTCAGGCAATGCCAACATCGGGTAACTTGGGTTGTTTTCATTCAGTTCAAACAGTTTGGTACCAATTAAATCTTCATCCTCGTCGCTCAGGTAGGGTTTTGTTTCTATGTAGTTGATGATGAAGATGATGTCATACTGTTTTTGAATCTTCCTTGTTGTTGGACGAATTGTTTCAAGTTGCGTTGAGCATGCATCATGTTGTCCGTCAAGATAATAGAGGTAAGCCAATGATAGGTGCCAGTAAAAATCATCCCCATCTGATTCCAACATACGCTCATTCAAGTGGATCAAATCCTTAAGATAGGCCGGTACCTGGTTTTTTAGAAGTTTTAACGATTTGATGTTGTCACTGAGATATTCCTCATCTACTTGATTTCTCGTCAATAGAATTTTCTCCAATTTGTTGATTTCATGGGACATAATCATTCGTGCATATTCATGATTTCCAAGTTCTTGAGTGATTTCAGTTAAATCTTCAAGTGCCAAACTTTTTGTGCGCATGGCATGTATATAATGAAGCGCCATTTTCTCTTCTTTCGTTGTGCACAATTCCAATGTTCGCTGGAAATCGTAGGCCGATTTGAGCTTCATACTGAGGTAGGAACTGCTTCTTTTTTCGGGGCAATGAATGTATACCTTGGCGAAATAGTAATTTGCTTCGTACACTTTTCCCATTTCAGATAATGCACCCGCAAAGTGCTCCATAGCCCAATAGCTAAGCATCGATTGACGTGTATTGAAATTTTGATTGAAGACTTCAATAAGTTGATTCAACTGCTTGCTGTAGCGGTATAATTTAATGAGCTGAAAGGCATAACGTTCCTTGATCATTTCATCTGGATTTACCTTCAATTGGTTCAATGCCACATTCATCAAGGGTGTAAAATCGGCAAGCACTATTTTACGAGGTTCTTCTTCCCATGGGTCTGGTTCATAGGCCTTTAATAATTTCTCGACCTTCAAGGCATAGCCAATGAAATCAACAAATTTCTTCTCTTTATCGGCACTTTGAAGTGGCTGTTGCCGTTTGGATCTGAGTGCAATTAGTTCCTTTTCAGAAGATGAGAAATTAGATTCTTCGCGGTAAATAAACTGTTGAAGGTCCTCGGGGCTATATGCGTTTTCCAGGTATAACGACCAACTTTGGGCATTTTGCATTTTTTGTTTTCCATCATTGTACAAGTCGACATTATAATACCAAGCATTGTACTCCTTGTTTTTTAGCGTGTAATCAAACATGAAATCCTTATCAAACAGCATTTCATATTCCATGTATGGCGCCCAGCCACATGAAATCGATTGAAAAGCAATGCAAACACTAAGGAATAAGAGTGTTAATCTTTGAGAAAAATTGTGTGTCATATTGGCGTATGTTGACTTGACTTAAATGGTAAAAAATGACCTGTTGGAATCGAAGTTTTGTTTTCGATAGCGCCTTAGAAACCTTTATCAATTCGGATGGAGAGGATTGTTCGAAGCGTATTAAATCTCCTTTACACAGATAGGTGCCTTTAACAAAACAGTTTTTAGTTGCTCGGTAGATATTTCGCTCGACCTTATGTACGCTTTGTTTTTTCAGATCATTTTGATTTATGTCGTTTGCAATCAAGCCGAGTTTGCCCAAACGGAAGACCAATCCCCATTGGTACACAGGTAAAGCGAGATCCAAGGGTAGTGAATAACTTGAGTTTTTGTTGAGGTATTCGTTTAGTACTTCTTCTGAGACGATTGAATTTTTTGTACTGAAGTCATCAATGTCATCCATGTTGTAGCACATCAAAAGTCCTTTGTCCACTGGAGGAACACCTGTCTTGGTTTGGTATTTTACTTGATGCAGACGCACTGTGCAGCTGATTGTGATTTGAGGTATTTGCGTTTGAACATTTTTGAGAAAACTAAAATAATTTTCTTTTGTACTCTCTGACCAATCGCAATCGAGCTGAATTTCGTCAAATTTCAACTTGTTTTTATCGGAGATACGCTCAATGAGTTCCACTAGCTTTTTTGCGAGGATTTCGAAATCTCTATCTCGCGTAAAAACAGCATTCTGAATATAAACACAGGGAATAATTTCAGTGGTAGGTGCTTGTAGAAATTCAATTTTTGAAATCGGTGCCGCTTGATTGTTTTCATTGATCACAACATCAAAAAACTTCACATAAAGTCGAGTCGTTGCACAGTTTTTTAAGATTGTTTTTTGAGCGTGGTTCAACTGGAAGGTTTGCTTCCAATAGTAAAACGCGACCGGTGGATGTGCATTTTGATTGCATGAATTGAAAAGCTGGCTAAGTGTGACCAGTAAAAGTACAATTGATGGTATTCTCAAGCAGTGGGGATTTCTAGTTTTAACGGGCAATTGACTTAAATCTAACAAGGTATAACTATCGGGTTTTGAGTTTCAAAATCAAAACAAGGTTAAAGTTAATGTTTAAAATATTTTCGAGGAGTAGTCAACAAAAAGAATTGGTTATTTTTCTCAATGTCAAGAGATTGAAATTTAAAAAATAGTGTTCTACTTTGAATTTTAGATTTTTTTATTCATCCAGTTGTTTTTGAGAACGAATTCCACAATGACCACATAACGATAAACAATCCTTTTGAACGATGACAAGAAATTAAAGCACGTGGTATAAATCAGCAACACCCTCCAAACAAATACCCCTCAGGTTTTCTATTTTAACCTTATTTTTGGCGAAAGAATATCATAACCATGGAGTCCAACGAAGCTACCCGAATCAATAAATACCTGAGTGAAGTAGGGTATTGTTCGCGTCGCGCTTCTGATAAATTGATCAATGAAGGCCGTGTTCGCATCAATGGCTTGGTGCCCGAGTTGGGAACGAAAGTAATGCCTGGTGATGTTGTTAGTGTTGACGGAAAAGTGATCAATGAACCTACCAAAGATTTCATTTACATCGCATTTAACAAGCCTATAGGCATTGTATGCACCTCCGACACAATTAGAGAGAAAGACAATATCATTGATTTCATTAATTACCCGCAACGCATCTTTCCGATCGGACGATTAGATAAACCAAGTGAAGGCTTGATTTTTCTTACCAATGACGGGGACATCGTCAACAAGATTTTACGCGCGCGAAACAACCACGAAAAGGAATACGAGGTGACGGTAAATAAGCCAATTACGAAAGCCTTCATTCAGCGAATGAGTGGAGGGATTCCCATATTAGGGACGGTAACCCGCAAGTGTTACGTCAAACAAAACAGCACCTACACATTTACCATTATCCTCACACAAGGATTGAACAGACAAATCCGCAGAATGTGTGAATTTCTAGATTATCGAGTGACAAAGTTAAAACGCGTGCGCATTATGAACATCAAACTCGATGTTCCTGTGGGCAAGTGGCGCTATCTCGATCAGGATGAAATTATTGTCATCAATTCCATGGTTGCGAACAGTGCAAAGGAGACACTAGATTGAAACATATGAAAGCAATTGCAATTTTACTCGCATTCGTTCCACTCATTTCATTGGCTCAACCGCTGAGTCAATTCAACGAAGAGCGTTTGCAAACCGATCAACGCCTTATGTTGGGTCTCGGGAGCTGGGCAGTGACCAATTTCATCGTGAGTGGAATAGGTTGGGCTACTACTCCAGATGGTGAAGCGCATTCTTTCCATCAGATGAATGTGATTTGGAACACCATTAATCTTGGTTTGGCAATCCCAGGCTATTTAAAAGCGAAAAAAGAAGTTCCACCGCATACGTTAGCCGAAACAATGCGGTTGCAACGCAAGACAGAAAACATTTTTTTATTGAATACAGGACTTGATGTGCTGTATGTCAGCAGTGGTTTTCTGCTGCGTAATTTGGCGGATAAGAATGTTGTAAAAAAAGATCAGTACAACGGTTTTGGCGATGGGATGATCATGCAAGGAGGATTTTTGTTTTTGTTTGATTTAACGGCTTACGCGATACACAAGTACCATGCGAAACATGGAATGCCGAAAGCGTCGATGTCGATTAGAATGAGTTCGAACGGCACAGGTGTAACATGGAATATTGGAATGAAGTCAGTACCAAGAAACCACCTTTTTTTGTGACTGATTCAAAAAAAGGACCTTTCTAGTAAAGAAAGATCCTTTCAGAGCCTCATCTAAGCTCCTTATAATCCTTTGATCAGGTTGTCATAAATATCATTAAAGGCCATTCCATCCGCAGTTCTGCGTTTCGACAACTGCTTCAGTTCTACCAAGGCCCACAAAACGAATTCCATTAAAAAAGGCATGTCATTGGGTGCAACACGTGGTTGGTATTTCTGGATGAGTGCCTTCAGTGGTTCAATCGCATTTAAAGATTGAAGATAGGTTTCTTCGTTTGCTTCATCGGACAATTCAAAGGCATTCGCTTCGAAAAACCAATTGAGTACTGCATCATACGGCGTCTCTTGGTCTTGTTTTTTGAGTTTTTCAATTTTTGGGAAATAAGTCAAAAACAGCGTTTTCGTCGCTTCACTAATGAGGTGATGTGCCACAAATGAAGTTCCTTCCTGCTCGCCTTCGTACACAAGTTCTACTTTCCCTGTAATCGATGGTATCATTCCGATCAAATCACTGAAACGCACCGTTGTTTCATGCTCATTGTTCATGATGGCTCGGCGTTCAGCAGTACTGATCAAATTTTCGTAGGAGGTAATGCTCATGCGGGCACTAACACCACTTTTGGCATCAATGTATTCACTTTCACGCGCTTCAAAAGCTACCTGCTCAAGGATGTCTTTCGCCAATTCAGGAACATGCACCTTGATGTGGCGATTTTCGGGCTTTTCAGCTTCCTGATGTGTAATTGTTTTAGCCGTTTGAATATCGGCTGAATAGTGCGTTAAAATTTGAGATCCAATTCTGTCCTTCAGTGGCGTAACGATACTTCCTCTGTTGGTGTAATCTTCTGGATTGGCAGTAAATACAAAATGAAGATCAAGAGGAAGTCGCAATTTGAAACCTCTAATTTGAATGTCACCTTCCTCGAGGATATTAAATAGTGCCACTTGAATACGTGCTTGAAGATCTGGGATTTCATTGATCACGAAGATGCAACGGTTTGCACGCGGAATCATGCCATAATGAAGGACTCGTTCATCTGAATAATTCAATTTCAGATTTGCGGCTTTGATCGGATCGATATCCCCAATCAAGTCGGCAATAGTCACATCTGGGGTTGCGAGTTTTTCGAAGAAGCGCTCCGAACGGTGCATCCAAGAGATGGGTGTGTTATCTCCCATTTCAGCAATGAGATCCCGTGCAAAACGGCTTATTGGATTGAATGGGTCATCGTTCAATTCACTACTCGAAACGAATGGAATGTACTCATCCAACAGATTCACCATCAACCGCGCAATTCGGGTTTTTCCTTGACCGCGCAATCCCAATAAATTGATGTTGTGCTTGGAAAGAATAGCGCGTTCCAATTGAGGGATAACTGTTCGCTCATATCCGTGCATCCCCGGAAATGTCTCTGTTCCCGATTTTAATGCTGCAATTAAATTGTCGCGCAATTCAGATTTGATGCTTTTTGAGGTGTATCCTGATGCTTTCAAGGCACCGAATGTGTTGATTGTTGTATCCATAATGTGATTTAGTCAATTCGTTTTTTTCTATTTGTTTCATAATCGTGAAAGATCATTTCACCCAAACCTTTCAGCCCCGTGTAAAAAGCTTTGCCTTTGTTTGATTTTGTAAATTCTTCAATAAACGATTGCAAATAGGGGTCTTGAGCAATCATGAATGTGGTAATTGGAATGTGCATTTTCCGGGCTTGTGCAGCCATGTTGTAGCATTTTTCCACGATGAATGCATCCAAGCCGTTACTGTTTTTATAGTATTGACCATCCGGCATGCGTAGACAACTCGGTTTTCCATCTGTAATCATGAAAATTTGCTTGTTGGTATTCCGTTTTCTGCGAAGGATGTCCAAAGCCAATTCTAAACCTGCGACTGTATTGGTGTGGTAAGGTCCAACTTGGAGGTAAGGGAGGTCTTTTATTTTGATGGGCCAGGCATCATTCCCAAATACGATCACATCCAGCGTATCTTTTGGATAGGAGGTCGTGATGAGTTCCGCAAGGGCCATGGCCACTTTTTTGGCTGGAGTAATTCTGTCCTCACCATACAAAATCATGCTGTGACTGATGTCGATCATCAAGACCGTGCTCATTTGTGACTTGTGGTGTGTGTCCTCAACCACAAGGTCTTGTTCAGTCAACCTGAAATCGACGATTCCGTTGTTGATTTGAGCATTTTTTAAGCTCTCTGTTATGGATATGTTTTCAATGGAATCGCCAAATTGAAAATCTCGAAATTCACCTGTCAATTCATCACCTTGACCACTTTTTTTCGACCTGTGATTTCCCGTACCACTTTTACGTATGTTTCCAAAGATTTGATCCATTGCATTTTTTCGCAACACACGCTCCGTTTTGGCAGTGATTGCGAGCTGTCCTTTTCCATCGGGTTGAATTTCTTCACGCAAGTAACCCTTCTTTTTAAGGTCTTCAATGAAGTCATCCATCGTGTAGTCGTCCGTCGTCAGTGAATACTCCTTATCCAGGATATTTAGCCAATCTAGTGCTTCATCCACATCTCCAGACGTATGCGTAATCAGCTCGCTGAAAACATCAAACAATTTGTCGAAAGTTGATTGTTCAGGCGCTTCAAAGGGTGTAAAGATATAACCGGACTTGAGCATAAAGCATCGTTTATTTTATAACATTAGGGAATCCAAAAAGTTCTGTGAAACTCGTCTATTCTTAAAGACAAAATAGCGATCCATATACAAAGGTGTTTCATTGTATCCAAAACAAAACCCCGATTACTAATAACCGGGGTTTAGATGAAAATGAAAGACTGGTCTAAATGTATAAATTGAAGTGTTTTAACAGTCAGAAAAGCAATCAATAAAAAGAATTATTCTTTGTTCGATTCTTCGTTGTTTTTTGACAAATCATCAAACTTAGATTTCATCGTTGGATTGCCATAGGTTAATTTTTTTATCGTTAAATCTTCGGTTTTATCATTTGCAAGGCGAAGATTTCTTTCTGAGGACAAAAGTGCTTCTTTTGTTTTTTGCAATTGCACAATCGACTTGTCAATACTATCAATGGCCTCATTGAATTTCTTACTCGCCAAATTGACATTGTAATTGAACCCGTCTCGGAATTTATTGATTTTATCTTCAAAATTGGTAATGTCCACTTGTTGATTACGCATTGCCGCAAGTTCAGCTTTGTATTGCAGGGAGTTCATTGCCGCATTTCGAAGTAGGGTAATGATTGCGATGAAATACTGCGGACGAACGACATACATTTTTGGATATTTATACGATACATCCACGATCCCCGTATTGTAAAAATCATTGTCCAATTCTAACATGCTCACTAAAATAGCGTATTCGCATTTTTTCTCTGTCCTGTCCTTGTCAAGCTTAGCAAAGAAATCTTCGTTGCGTTTTTTTGAGGCTGTTTCATCATTTTCATTTTTCATTTCAAACATAATGGAAATGATTTCATTGCCGAATCCGTCATTTTCGCGGTAGATGTAGTCACCTTTAGTTCCAGATTTCGAATCATTATCTTTCTCAAAATAGGCAAATTGGAATGCTGTAGCACGCAATTTATTGAATTCATTTTCACAGTGCTGCTCCAGTGTTTCACCCAACATTTTAGTTGAAAGTTTCAGCTTCATGTCTTTACGCAACGCAATTTCTTCGTCTTTCAACTTGATGATATCATCCTTCGTTTTTAACTCCGCATTGAATTTTTCACTCAATGAAGATTGCAGAAGATCTTTCTCTAAATCTTTTTGATTTAACCTATTTAAGAGATCATCACGCTCCTTTTCAATAGACTTGACTGATTCGGATATACTCAGTTTTTTCTCAATCTCTGCGTTTTCAATCTTTCCTTGTAATTCTATGATGGCGGCGTCTTTTTTTGCCAATTGAGCAGCTAAATCACTGTCACTTTTTAACCGAAGTTCTGTAAGCTCCTTGTCCTTATTCAAAATCTCAAGTTGAAGTTGATTTCGAATGTTGGCTTCGGCGAGTTTCACAGCATTTTCTTTGTCATTTTTTGCGATTTCTAGGCGCTCTTGAAGTTCTTGGTCAAATTTGTGGTCACGCACTTGTTTGAGGATTTCAGCATATCCAGCTTCATCAATTTTAAACGCTTTGTGGCAGTGTGGGCAAATGATTTCGTTCATTTTTTTTACGATTGGTTAAGGATTTTTTTAATTCTTTCAGGTTATAAAAATTCAGCGACAGTAGACATGATTTTCGGTGTAAATGTCAACATTAATGTTCAGTTTATCAATCTGAATCTATGTTTTGATCTGCTGAAATGATAAAATTAATTCACGTTTCATGGTTTGGAAATTAAAGAGTTATGCCAGAGAAACGGGAAAGTCAAGCAATTACAACCACACATCGAAAAAAAAGTTAATCTGCGTGAAAAGGGAAATGCTAAAAGCGTTACGTAGATCAATTCTAGAACAAACAGTGGATTTGATAGGGTTCACGAATCATTGCCGTTTCCGTTGGTTCACATGCTTCTTCAAAATTCGTTTCGCGTCCTCTTTGACTGCAACTTCTTTCCTCGACCCCCACATCTCTTGTGAAGCAAAACGTTGGGTTTCTTCAAGGTCCACGATAGGGCTTGGATAATCTGTGCCGATTTTTAAACCGTACATCTGTTGTTCCAATTCACTCATCTTCCATGGTTCGTGAATGAATTCAAGTGGTATGCACCGCAACTCAGGAACCCACTTCAGGATAAAATCTCCTTGCGCATCGTGCTTCAACGAATTCCGAATGGGATTGTAAATCCTGATCGTGTTCATCCCGGTAATGCCGGCTTGCATGTGCAACTGAGGATAATGTATGCCAGGCTCATAATCCAAAAATTGTCGTGCTAAAAAATGCAGCTCGCGCCAGTCTTGCCATAAGTTGAAAACGAAAAACGAAACCACCATCGCACGCATCCTGAAATTGATGTAACCAGTTTCTACCAGACAACGCATACATGCATCAACGATGGGAACGCCAGTATTTCCGCTTTGCCAAGCTTGAATGAAAAAATCATTTTTGGGCTTTACCATGGTTGCATAGGCCTGGTTAAAAGGCTCAAATTCAATGCGGCATTCGTCTTCGAACTTCTGCATAAAGTGACAGTGCCAGTGAAGTCGTGAAATGAATTGCGTCAATGCACGCTTGTTTCGTGATTTGGAATAGTGCTGCATGGTGTATTGGTAAACCATCCGCATGCTGATGTTTCCATAGGTCAAATAGGGGGACAGCCTACTGCAACTTGTTCGACTCAAGCTAGGTTTTGAAATGTGATTTGCATAATTTACATGGCGTTTCTTCAGAAAACCATCCAAGTATTTCCAGGCAAAAGTCTCACCTCCAGGCTGAAAATTGGGGTTTGAGGTAGTGATTTCTGCATGTAATTCTGGACCTTTCAACGTCGCGTACAATTCCTCATCCAGATCCAAGATCTTCCAATCGTTTTCATCCACAAGGAAAGGTGTTGACTCCATGCGTACCCGCCATTTTTTTTCCCAATCGGTGCGCGACGCTAAACGACGAAAGACTCCGTTGTGCGGATATTCTTCCCATGAAATGCCTTCAGATTTGAAAAAGGCTTTCATCGATTTGTCGCGATCATAGGTAAGGTTGTTGCCAATCTCCTCGTGGGAATAAACAGTTCGAACGGTATATTTTGCGTTCAATTCTGCAAAAACAGTATGTATTTCGTTATGAAACGTATACAATTGAGCATTTAATCCTTTTAGTTTTTCCTGCATGTCCTGCAAGGATTGGTGCACAAATCGCCAATGCCGAACATCACTATCTGGATAGTCCATCACCGATGGTTCAAAGCAATAAAGCAGAAGAACAGGCAAACTTTGCTTTTGAGCAAAATAGAGCGGTGCATGATCCGTGAAACGTAAATCACGCTTAAACCAAACGATAACAATTTCTTGTTTTTCTTGCTGTGGGTTAGCTTGCGGATTTTCCTGACGAATCATGTTGGTCTTCTGCTATTGGATGCAGACAGTACTTAAACACCTTGTTCCTTGAGATGTTCACTGGAGCCAAATATTGTTGGCGCCAATTGCTTTTATGTAAGAATGAAAGTTCGTGAGTTATCTTATTGTATATTTGACAATAATTAAACCTGATTCTGTGAAATGAAAAAGTTTACCCTTTGCCTTATGTGTTTTTCTTTCGCGATAGGTGTGAAAGCTCAAAATCTACCCATTGACTTCGAAGTAGGAGGGACAGGTTTAAATTGGACATGGACTACCTTTGAAGATGCAAGCAATCCTCAACTTGAATTTGTGGACAATCCAGATCCTTCTGGTATCAATGCATCCCTTTATGTGGCAAAGTTTACGGCACTTCAACTCGGGAAACCATGGGCAGGTTTTGAATCTTCGCATGGCGCCGGAATCGGATCATTTTCGTTTGACGCCACGAATTGTGTGTTTCGCATCATGGTGTACAAATCTGTGATCAGTGATGTAGGGTTAAAATTTGCGTCTTCCTCAAATGCTGCGCAACCAGAGCTAAAGAAGCCCAACACTTTGATCAACCAATGGGAAGAAATTGAATTCAATGTCTGTGGCTTGATTGGTGTATATCCCCAGGTCGTGGATCAAATTATCATTTTCCCAGATTTCAATTTATCGAACCGCACGCAGGACAATATCATTTATTTAGATAACATCGGAAACAATGGGAGTGTGAGTGGGGTTGAGGTACTTAGTAGTCCAATGGTGTTAAGTGTTTCCCCAAATCCTTCAGCAAACGCTATTTCCGTTTTGGGCCTCAATCCAAATGAAATAGTGAAATCCCTTGTGGTGATCAATCATCTGGGGCAAATTGTCGCAAGTGAAGTTGGTGCCGCGAAGAACATTGATATTCAAAAACTCCAAAAGGGGCATTATTTTTTGCGTATTTCAACGTCTGAGCGCGAAGAGATCGTTGCGTTTGTGCGTGAGTAAAAGTCAGACCATGTAGGGAGTTTAGGTGGTTCAATGAACCTTCAATGCTCTGTAAAACATAAAAGGCTTTTCATTTCTGAAAAGCCTTTATCTTTTGTAGCGAGAGAGTCCGGCTACCGACGGATGAATTCTCGTCCGTCGGCTGACGGATATGAATCCTGCTGCCTAAATGATTGAAACCAAAAAAGGCTTTTCATTTCTGAAAAGCCTTTATCTTTTGTAGCGAGAGAGAGATTTGAACTCTCGGCCTCAGGGTTATGAATCCTGCGCTCTAACCAACTGAGCTACCTCGCCATTTTCTCGGTTATGAGGGTGCAAATATAATTGATTTTTTTCGAAGGAAATGCCACATCGATTATTTTTTATGGCGAAATGACGAGCTCAATATTCCTTTGTCGCTAAAGTTGAGTCCAATCACTTTTTCATGAAATCATTTCACTACCTTTAACTTCTATGGATGACCACGATTTCTATCCCCCAAAACCTGAGCTCATTGAGGTGAAGTCTAAAGGGAATTTTGCCCTTACCATTTTGTCTATTGTGATCTTCGTGATGACCTTTCTCTTTGTTTTTACAGACGAAGTGAATTTTGTTTTTCACCTACTCATTGTACTGTTGATTCATGAATTGGGGCATTTCATCTGCATGAAAATCTTTGGTTACCAGAATGTTCGGATGCTTTTCATTCCTCTAATGGGCGCATTTGTGCAAGGAAGCAAGGAGGAGTATTCGTTGCGTCAAAGTTTAATTGTCACTGCAGCTGGACCTTTGCCAGGCGTTTTAATGGGGGTAGTCCTGATTTTTTTAGCGGCCGACTTTCACCATGTATGGATGATCGATCTTGGGATTCTTTTTCTTCTGTTGAACATGATCAATTTGGTGCCCTTGGACCCCTTGGATGGAGGACAGTTGTTTAAACTGTTGATTCCGAAAAACCAAGAAATGTTTCTCTTGATTTTTGCTTTTATTTCATCCATGTTCCTCATTGCCATTGGCTGGTACATCGATTCGTATGTACTTATTGCTTTTGGTTTTATCATGGGCTTTCGAGTAAGATCATTTCAAAAGCAAGTCCATCTGAGAAAGGAATTCGTGGAAGAAGACATCAATTACAAGACGACGTATAAAAACTTGTCGAACAGGGATTTTTCTAAGATTAAAACCATTCTACTTCGAAATTCACCAACCTTACAAACTTACATGGATTCCATTTCCGAGGATGAGGCCGAACCCTTGATGGCGGGACAGGTGAATGGGGTATTGCAAAGTCCTATCAAACGCGACGCATCAGTGCTGTTCAAAGTGGTGACGATTGTTTTGTGGCTAGCGGCCTTGCTTGGTCCACTTGTGGCCTTGTTGTTTTTTAAAGAGTTGATTCGTGAACATTATGGCTGGTACCTTGAGTGGCTTTCAAATCGGTGAAAAGGTAAGTTTTCTCTATGAGAAAGGAACAGGCGTTGTTGTGAAAATCGATGCCAATAATTTCGTTGTGGTTTGCGATGAAGATGGCTTTGACCGGCAATTTCGCCCGAACGAATTGGCGCGCATTCATGGGACACAATATCATTTGCCCGATGATCAAGTGGCACAAATCAATGAGGACGATACGCTTTCAGAAATGCGTCATCGCGTGTATTCGGAAACGCCTACAGGAGCCAAAAAACCGATTGATGTATGGGAGTTAGACTTGCATATTGAATCCTTGATTGATTCACACAAGGGGATGTCCAATGCAGAAATCTTGAATCTTCAGCTGAAAGAAATGCGCAACTTTTATAAGAGGGCTCAACAGAAACAAATTCGAAAAATCAACTTGATTCACGGGGTTGGTGAAGGCATTTTGAAAGAGGAAGTGCGTTCGTTTTTAGCGAAACAAGAGGGGGTGGAATACTACGATGCTGATTTTCGTGAATACGGTAAAGGCGCGACAACGGCTGAAATCCGCTACAACATCCATTAAGCGTCTTTCCGAAAACTGTGGATGTCGTTGTGGTTTTCTTCGATCTTGTCTTTCACACGCTTGATGGTTTGCGTTAGAATGAACATGTCTGGTGTCACATGCGCACCGAGCCAATGCCAACTTTCTTCTTCATCTTCAATGGCCTGTGCCATGTGGAAAAGTACATCAAAGCCATGTGCCAAGAGCCATTTTTGAGCAGTTTCATTGCCCTCCGCACCATTGATCATCGCCATTAAATGAGGGTATCCGTTTTGTGTGAGCCAATTGCGCGCTTCATCTTTCAGATAAATCGCATAAGTGGCCATCGCCAATTCTGGGTAACCATTGTCTTTTAACCACAGCAGAAGTTCGCTATTTCCTTCAATGGCCTTCGCCCAAGCGATGATTATTTTTGGATGATAGTCGATCGGCTTAATCGGCACAGTGGAAACTTCACTTGCTTTCTTCGGTTGGGCTTGTTTTTTCTTGAACCAGTTGAACATAAAAGAGGATTAGTATTCGTCAACGCTAATTTCGCAGTTTGGTAACAATACTCGAAGAGACTGAAGCTGAGTTTCACTGATGTTATTTCCAAATACATCGATGAATTCAAGAGAGATCAATCGATTCATCTTATTTGGAAAGGATGTAATGTTATTGTCCATTAATAGAAGCGATTGCAACGCTTCCAATTCAACGAAGGTGGCTGGCAATTCAGTCAAATGGTTTCCGCTTAACCATAAAGTTTCCAATGAAATCAATGTGCCAAACCATTCTGGAAGGACGCGAAGTTCATTGTTGTCCAAGTACAAGTCAAGAAGTTTTGTTAATTTCTTCATCGACTCTGGAAGCGCAGTCAACTGATTGTCATCTAAACCTAAATACTCAAGGTGAACTAAATTCCCAATATTTTCAGGCAATTTCTTGAGCTGATTTCCATCCAGTCCAATAGCTTTCAACGTGGTCATTTGACAGACAAAATCAGGGATTTCGGTGATCTGATTGTCCTCCAAAATGAGTTCTTCCAAGTTCACAAGTTTGGTAATGGAAACAGGAATGGAATCCATGGAACCTTGAACCAGTTGCAAGATTTTCACCTCTAAGGGATGTTTCAACGCAGTTTCTAGCGAAGTGCATTTTTCATACGGGGATTGCCCAAACCCAACTGCTGGAAGGAAAAGTAATAGGATTAGTTTCAAATGACTCTGCATCATCCAAAAAATAAATAGGCGACCAAGATTGCAGCGATTCCGCCTATGAGGTCACAGAAAATTCCTGCCCACGCGGCATAGCGCGTATTGGTAATTTTAACGGATCCAAAATAAACGGCCAAGACATAAAATGTTGTTTCGGTGCTGCCTTGAAAGGTTGATGCGAGTTTACCAACAAAGGAATCAGGACCAAAGGCTGGATTCTGAAAAATCTCAACCATCAGTCCACGCGCGCCACTACCAGAGAAGGGCTTCATGAAAATGACGGGTAGGGCATCAATGAACTGCAAGGTTTTGAGTCCACAGAAAAGCAAGATTTCTTTGAGTCCATTCATCAAGTCACCAAAGGCACCTGAAGAGCGGAACAACGACACCGCAGCCAACATCGCAACGAGGTAAGGGATGATATTGATGGCCACTTGAAACCCTTCCTTTGCTCCATTGATGAAGGAGTCAAACATTTGAACCTTTGAGCGTATCGCCAAGCCAAAAAAGAAGGCGATAAATCCAAACATGATCGTGTTGCTGACAATGGAAGAGATCGTTTTGATTTGCTCAGGATGGGTATTCAAGTACCAAATAAAACCGACAATCAATGCTGTCAAACCTCCGATATAAGCAAGGATAACTTTGTCAAATAAGTTGATTTTCTGACGAATGGAAACGAAGATGAGTCCACCAAGTGTCGCGAAATAGGTCGTGATTAAGATGGGAAGAAATACAGAAGTCGGATCGGCGGAACCATTTGTCGCTCTTGCTGCTAAAATGGATACCGGGATGATCGTTAAGCCCGATGCGTTGAGAACCAGGAACATGATTTGTGCATTGGTTGCCGTTTTTGGGTCTGGATTCAAGGTTTGCAAATCTTGCATGGCTTTCAATCCTGCAGGCGTGGCCGCATTGTCCAAGCCGAGCATATTCGCAGAGAAATTGAGCATGATGGATCCAACTGCTGGGTGACCTTTTGGGATTTCAGGAAACAAGCGTGTAAAGAGTGGCTGAATTAGGCGAGACATTACGCGAATAGCGCCACCATCTTCACCAATTTTCATGAAGCCCATCCACAATGCCATAATCCCAGTCATGAATAGTGCGAGTTCGAATCCAGTTTTTGCGGATTCAAACAAGCCGTCCATCATGTTTTGTAGGATGTGCGTGTCTTGCCAAAAGATGAGTTTCGAAAAGCCCATCACCATTGCGATGATAAACATTCCTGTCCAAATGCGATTTAATACCATATTACGAATATCGGAAACTCTTTCGAGCAGAAGTGTCCTCGATCAGCTTTCTTTCAACAACGAAAGGTCGATAGCCTCAAAGACTTAGATAATTCCTATTCCTTGACGAATCACTTCAGCTTCTGATCCAGTGCAATCAACTACGGTGGATGCATCAAGATTCCCATAGCCACCGTCGATGATCATGGATACATCATCGTCGAAGCGCTCATAAATTTGATAGGGATCAGCGAAATAGTCCTGTATTTCATCCTCCTCATTGTGCAATGATGTGGTGGCAATCGGATTGCCCAATGCTTTCACAACCTCAATGATGATTGGATTTTTCGGAATTCGAATCCCAATTTCTTTTCGGTTCGTGTCGAAGATTTTGGGTATTTCATTCGAGGCTTGAAGAATGAACGTAAAAGGTCCTGGCAATGATTGCTTCAAGAGCTTAAACGTGGGACGATCAATTTGCTTCGTGTATTCCGAAATGTGACTTAGGTCTGAACAGATGATGGAAAAATGTGCCTTGCTGAGTTTCACATCTTTCATTGCAGCCAACTCATTGAGTGCTTTTTTGTTGTACAAATCGCACCCCATGCTGTAAACGGTGTCTGTTGGAAAGATGATGATTCCACCTTTCTTCAAGGCATCAACCGCTTGTTGAATCAAACGTTTGTCGATATTTTCAGGGTTGATTTCAACGATCATGAGTGGTTTATTTGAAGATTTTGCACGAAATCGCGCGGTGGTCACTGTAAGGTGTTTCTTGGATCACAAAGTCGCTCGACCGCAAATCTTTGGTGTGGAAAATATAGTCGATGCGCCCAGCCGGAACCTTGCCAACGTAGGTTGAACCAATTCCCATCGATGTATTTCGAAACGCATCAATGAGTAACTTGCTAAATTGATGGTAGGTATATGACATTGGGGTGTCGTTGAAGTCACCGCAAACAATCGTAGGATAAGGAGAGGTTTGCACATGCTCCATCACCCGACGTGCTTGATCGGCTCGCTTCGGATAGGCAATACGTAACTTGTCAATGACCCTGCGGAACATCGATTTAGGCGCTTCTTTCACGGCATTATCGGAAAATTTGGAATAATCATCTTCCTGTAATTTAATGGATTGCAAGTGCACATTGTAGATCCGAAATGTATCTTGATTTTTAACTATGTCTGTGTAAATGCAATAGTTGAAATCTTGGTCACCTTGCGTAGAAAACATCACATCTCCTTTGGCAATCATGGGGTATTTCGACAAAATCACAACACCAAAGTTTTGTCTACCACGTAACTTGTGTGCATAGCGTTCATGAAAATCCTTCGTCTGAAGCAATTTTACCAATGAATCACGGGTAGAAAAGTTCGTCGGACGGTCTTGGTGATAAAACTCTTGAAAGCAAATGATATCAGGCGCTTGCGACGCAATGTACGCGAAAATGGAATCTTTGTTCTTGTTGCGTTGCTCAATGTCATTGTTGTACAGATCGAACAAGCGAACGTTGTAACTCATCACATGAAGAATCTTTTCTTCTGCAGGCAATTCACTTTCATTTGAACCTAGGGTAAACATACGGAAGTGGAGCTTTCCACCAATTAAAAGAACCAAGACAATGAGAATGACCATGCGCGATTTGGCAAAAATCCAAACCACCAAGGCCAAGAGGGTACACACGAGTATGACGGGGTAAGCCAACCCGAAGAAGGGGAGGATTTTTAGGGTATTTGGGTGAACAAAGGGCGTCAAATAGGCCAGCAGCAATCCACACAAACAGATCAGTGTAAGTACTTTAAACAGTGTGGAAAGACGCAGGAATTTGGACATGATTTACTTTTTACTTTGGGTAAATAGAAAATCCTTTTCTGCCTTTGTCAAGGAGTCATAGCCTGACCGTGAAATCTTGTCCAAGATGGCGTCTATTTTTGCTTGCTTTTGTTTCGCCTCAAGGTTGTACTCTTCGTCCGTTTTGAATTGTGCTGTACGTCCACCTTTCTTAGCTTTCATGTTCGGGTTCTTGCGAAAAAGTCCTTTGAACCAATCGCTTAAGCGCTTAAAGATCATGATGATATTGGATTTACTGTGAATGTTTTGTACTGAAAGTGCGCCGATGATTGCGCCACCGATGTGTGCAAAATGTGCAGTATTGCTATTTTTTAAGCTATCGACACTCAATGAGAAAAGATCCAACAATACGAAGATTGCGGCAAGCACAATGATCCGTACGGGAACAATCCCGAAGAGCATTACATTTAAATTTGGACGGTAGAATGCCAAAGCGACAAAAACTGCCATGATTGCTCCAGAAGCACCTACAACAAAATGTCCAGCTGGAACGCCAGGCAGAAGGTGAGCAGCGATTTCCAAAAATCCACCAAAGAGTCCACCGAGCAAATACGTATTCAATAAGCGTTTTCCATCAAACAAGGATTCAAACATCCGTCCCGAGAAATAAAGGAAGAGCATGTTGAACAAGAAATGAAAGAAATCGTAATGCGCAAAGATCGATGTGAGCAAGCCCCATGGGTGTAAGAAAAACGAGGGGAGTTGTACATCCAGTGAAAAGATCAGGTGCAAGAAATCATTTACCCCATTTTCAGCTACTCCTGTGGCAAGACCTCCAAAAACAGATAGAATTTTAATTGTGAGAAAAACAGCAGCATTGACCATGATCAAGCGAATGGTCATTCCGCCATGGGCAAACTGATATTTCAGATCATCGATAAATGTGCGTTCGTTCTGCATTTAGTAAAAATTTGAACGGTCCGTTTTTCTCCAGTACAAAACAAGGATGATCCCAACGATGGCACCCCCAACGTGAGCGAGGTGTGCGATTTGATCGTTGGCGTAAAAACTGTTGTACACTTCAAAGATTAAATATGCACCGATAAGGTATTTGGCTTTGATGGGAATGGGAGGAAAGAGCAACATCAGTTGGGTATTTGGGAACAACACACCAAAGCCTGCAAGAATTCCGAATAAAGCACCTGAAGCACCAACCATGGGCGTTTGAATCATTCTGAAATACTTGTTGACAACATCAGCGCCGCCCTTACTCATCATTTCTTGTTCCAATGCACTTGTCGCATCAGCGGGGAAATTATTGACCAAGATGTTATCCATGGTGGATACATCGTAGCCCAAAGAGGTGATTTGTCTTTTTAACTCCATGATTTCCCATACACCAATGGCGTTGTACAGGGCAAAAGCACCAATTCCGCAGGCGAAATAGAAGAGAAAAAATCGTTTAGGGCCCCACAAACGCTCGAGGTGTGCACCGAACATCACAAGCAGCAACATGTTAAATACAATGTGCAGGAAATCGTTCAAGCTGTGCATGAACATGTAAGTGATCATTTGAAAGGGCTCAAATAATGGCGAATTGATGTAATGTGCACCGAGAAGTCCAGTGTAATCATTTCCTTGTTGTGCCAAAATAAGGGCTACGATAAACACCGTGATGTTCAACAACAGCAGGTTTTTCGTTACTTGTGGTATGTTGTTTAAAAAGTTCATAGTTAAAATCGATTGGATATTTCTTCAAGGGTCAAGGTTTGCATGATTTTCTTTCCGGATGGTGTGAACGCATGTTCCGGACAAGCAAATAACAATTCAATAAATTGTTCAGCGGCGGCACCAGAAAGTTGATGCTTTTTCTTACCAGCCGCTGAGGCAACCGAACGAACAATCAAATGAGCAATATCTCCTTTATCAATCGTTTTGAACGCAATTTCTTCCAAGATCAAATCGATGCAGGCTTGAATGGTTTCTGGTTCCAACACAGAAGGCACGGCGGCAATCAATAATGTGTCATCCTTCATTTCCCATTGAAAGCCCAAACGCTGTAGCATTTGACGTTGCTCTTCCCAGGCACTAAACTCTTGTTTACTGACATTTCGTTCAACAGGGAATAACAATGCTTGTGATTCTATTGGATTGGAAATGAATTTATTGAATAGCTCATCATAAACCATCCGTTCAAATGCACGTTGGATATCAATCACCATCAAGCCAGAGCGACACGTGGTCATCAAGTACTTGTCTTTGATCAAGTATTCCTTGGTTTCGTGCGTTTCGTCCTCCTGATCTATCAATACGCCTTGTTCACTTTTTACTTCGTCTTCTACGTTGTAAAAGTTCTCCCAGTCTTGAGGGCTTGCCGTATTTTTTCCAAATCCTTGGGCACTCACAGCCTTTGTAAATCCGCTGCTTGACCCTTTGCTGCTTCCACTGCTATGGAAGGGGTTGTACATCGGGTTGACTTTTATCTCCGGTTCAACCACAGGCTGATTCTTCATGGAATACGGCAGCTCGAAACTTGTTTCCTGCTCAAAATCAAGCGAAGGCATGACATTGTATTTTCCAAGTGTTTGCTTCACAGCGCTGAGCATAATCATGTAAATGTGCTTGTCCTCTTCAAACTTGATCTCTGTTTTTGTAGGATGCACATTGACATCAATCTTTTTCGGGTCAACGCTTAGGTAGAGAAAATAACCAGGGAAATTCTTAGGTGCCAAAAGACCTTCGAACGCTTTTGTCACCGCATGACCTAAATAATTGTCCCTGAAATAGCGATCATTCACAAAGAGGTATTGTTCACCTCGTGTCTTGCGCGAAAATTCTGGTTTAAGCACATAACCACTCAAGGTAACGATGTCTGTCTTTTCTTCGACGGGAACAAGTTTGTCATTGGAGCCTTTACCCAATATGTCAACAATTCGTTTCCGCAATCCGCCTGCAATCAGGTGATAAATCTCAACATCGTTGTGCACGAGTGTAAAGTTCAAGTTGGGATGCGCCAAAACAACACGTTCAAATTCTTCACGAATGTGATTGAATTCCACATTGTCTGACTTCAGGAAATTGCGCCGTGCTGGAACATTGAAAAATAAATTTTTCACGTCGAATGCCGTCCCAACAGGGCAAACACACGCATCGTTCGATTTGACTTTCGTTCCTTCAACGACGATGCTCCGTCCAGTTTCGTCCTCTTCTCGCCGTGTTTGCAAGGAAACATGGGCAATTGCGGCTACGGAAGCCAATGCCTCACCGCGAAACCCCTTGGTAGTCAGTGCAAAAAGATCATCTGCATTGCGCACCTTGCTTGTTGCATGGCGATCAAAACACATCACCGCATCGTTCGGACTCATTCCTTTTCCATTGTCCACAATGCGAATCAATGTTCGTCCTGCGTCTTTGATGATCACGTGAATTTTGTCTGCACCGGCATCGATTGCATTTTCCATCATTTCCTTAACGACAGATGCAGGCCGTTGAATCACTTCTCCAGCTGCAATTTGATTGGCAATGTGGTCGGGCAATAACCGGATTAAGTCACTCATCGAATTAGGCGAGTTTTTTGACGACCGTATCTACATCATCAAGACCATTGAAAATGAAATAGCCGAGGGCAACGATGAGTAAGAGCAGAATAAGGGTGCGCATGTTCGAGCTGTAGCGCTGTTGTTGCGCATGTTTAGTGCGGTCCCAAGTTTCGTGCATCGACTGTCGAAGCATGTTTTTACGCTCTTCCTCAGAAACATCTTCATCGGTCAATCGTGCGTACTGTGCCTTTTTCATTTCTAACCGTTCTTTTCGCTCGTCGTAATACATGGGCGAATAGTTAAAATTCTTCGGCTTGAACGTCTTATTTAAAAACTTGAATTGCATGGCTTTCTCTATTCGAACAAAAATAGGTTTTTCCCCGTTTTTTCGCACATCTTTCGCCAATTATTGTTCCAAAAAATATGAACATGACAAAGCGACAGAAAACGTGAAAGAATGCGCGACAAATGGCCAACATCCACAATGAAATCCTTATTTTTGACCTATGAAACGTGCAGGAATTTTCTTAAATATTTTTTGGTGTGGCCTCGTAATCGCCATGCCGATGTTGTCATTTATCAGTGATCATCCGATCTCGACGAAGCAGTATGTTGAGAAGAAATTCCAGTTTGAAAAGGGGTGGGCTGAAAAGCAATTGGCGCAGATGTCCCTCGAAGAAAAAATCGGCCAGTTCTTCATGATTGCTGCCTATTCTGGACAAGGCCTTACGCATTTGAATGAGGTCTCTGCGTTAATCGAAAAAAATCGCGTGGGTGGCGTGATCTTTTTTAAAGGTGAACGAACGGACTTAAAGCAAGCCATTGCGCGTTTTCAATCAGAATCTAAAGTTCCTTTATTGATAGGAATGGATGCAGAGTGGGGTGTGAATATGCGCTTGTCGAACGAAGACCGATTTCCCTATGCGTACACGTTAGGAGCGGCAGATTCGGTTGAATTGACAGAGAAAATTGGTGCGATGATGGCCAACGAATGCCGTGAATTGGGAATCCATATCAATTTTGCCCCGGTGGCAGATGTCAACAGCAATCCGAAAAACCCTGTGATTGGCTTTCGGTCTTTTGGTGAAAACCCCGTAAAAGTTGGCCGTCAAGTTCGGGCTTTTGTGAAAGGAATGGAAGGTGCAGGAGTGATGACAAGTGTTAAACATTTTCCCGGTCATGGAAATACGGATATTGATTCACACTTTGATTTGCCAACGATCAAAGAAAGTTTAACGTCATTAGAAGCCATTGATCTCATTCCTTTTTTGGATGGATTTGAAGCCGGAAGTTCTTCGGTGATGATTGGTCATTTGAATGTTCCTGCACTCGACGATTCTGGAACACCAGCGAGTTTGAGCAAAAAAGTAATCCACGATTATTTACAAGGGAAATTGAACTACAAAGGTCTGGTAATTTCCGATGCACTCAACATGAAAGCCGTCGCCGATCGCTATGGGAAATCAGAAGTTGCCGTCAAAGCATTCGAAGCGGGATGTGACATTTTATTGTTTCCTGAGGACGTGAGTTCCGCGATTTTAGCCATTCGAAATAAAGTCGAAAGTGGAAGCATCAGCATGGCTGAAATTGATGCACGCTGTTTGAAAATTCTGAAGGCCAAGGAACAATTTTTACCTGAAATGACGGGCTTAAAAAAGTACAGCTCGGCAGAAGTAGACGCGACCAAAGCACAGGTATATGAAAAAGCGATTGCAGTAGTAAAAAACATTGACAGCATCATGCCACTTCGTCGCTTGGATCGAACGATAGCGCGTGTTTCAATAGGGGGCAGTGCAAGTGAATTCAAGGAAGCCATTCATCTTTTTGTCAATGCGGACGATTACCATTTCGAAACGGTAGAAGAGGCGAAAATAGGAATGGCAAAAATTGCACACAACTACGACGTGGTGATCACGGGATTGCACAGTTCAACCGTTCGCTTGAAAGATAATTTCGGCTTTGGGGAAGACATCAACCATGTGCTGAAGTTGGCGAATCCGAAGAAAGACAATATCCTTGTGCTTTTCGGCAATCCTTTGGCATTGAAAGGCTTGGATGTTTCTCATTTCAAAGGGGTCATCGTGGCTTATGAGAACCAAGCACGCGCTCAAAACCGTGTGGCACAATTGATTTTTGGTGCCATACCTGCCTTGGGTAAACTTCCGATGACAGTAAGTAAAGACTATCCGCGAGAAAGTGGTATTACTTTTCCATGGGCAGGACGTTTGAAATTTACAACACCGGAAGATCTTGGGATTTCAGCGAAGAAACTGGACGAAATTGACTCCATTGCGGTAAATGGAATCCGCAAAGGTGCCTACCCAGGATGTCAGATTGTAGTCGCTTTACATGGAAAAATAATTTATAGGAAGAGCTTTGGCACCCATGAGTTTAAAGGAGATGTGGCTGTAAAACAAACCGATTTGTACGACATTGCCTCCGTCTCAAAAATTGCTGGTTCAACCATAGGTGTGATGCGACTTGCTTCTGAAGGGAAATTCTCGTTGTCGAAATCACTCAACGATTACCTTCCAGACCTTGTACTTGGGAAATACAAAACCATCAATATCCGTGAAATGATGGCACATCAAGCTGGACTACCGGCATGGATTGCGTTCTACAAAAAAACGTTTTCGGATGGTGCCTATAGAGATGGGCTCTATTCTACCACTAAAAAAGCTGGTTATGAAACGCAAGTAGCAGAGAATCTATTTATTTTGGATAGCTATGCTGATTCCATTTACCAACAAATCATGGCGGCTCCGTTGGGTGAAAAGACCTATGTGTATTCCGATTTGGGGTATTACTTCATTAAGAAAATTGTCGAGAAGCAATCTGGGCAAGCCTTTGATGCGTTCTTGTACGAACAGTTGTATCGACCGATGGGCTTGCGCTCAATTTGTTTCAATCCGCTGCAGTACTTTTCCAGTTCAAACGTGGCACCGACAGAGAACGATCAAGCATTTCGAAAACAACTTATTCGCGGCTATGTGCACGATCCTGGAGCAGCGATGCTTGGGGGTGTTGCAGGTCATGCAGGTGTTTTTTCAAACGCAACCGACTTGGCTTCACTCATGCAGATGATCATGAACAATGGGGTGTATGGCAATGTGCGTTACCTTCAAGAAAGCGTCGTTCAAGAAT
>JBDKGB010000143.1:0-9139 GCA_039798485.1 Bacteroidota bacterium | reverse complement strand
ACCATGTCTCCTGGACACCATCCCTCACGGGCATAGGGCCATGTCCCACCCTGTCCAATGTTCGGATTGTCGCCACATTCAGTGGTTTGCCAGATGTTCCAGTTGAAGGTTGGTGAACCATTGACTTTAATTTGGTGGTCATTTGGCACCCATTCGCAACATGCACCATCACCTACTTGTCCGTGACCGGAAAGCCGTGTTTTGATTTTGAACATGTCAGATGTATCGGGTAGATAAACATTTTTAGACTGTAATGACACGTCATTCGCCAAGTTGGCAAAATTGTAGCTTCGGAAGTCAGCCCAAATTGGCTCACGACTTTGCACATCACGTGGCGGAATACCTTCAATAAAGGCAAAACGAAGATCCAATAACTCTTGTGTATTGTGCGCCGCTAAGTCAACCGTATCGCGCAATAGGTGTTGGTAATCCGTAACGTCATAAATCCATGCAAATCCTTGCGGACCGAGGTCAAAATTGATTCCGTAAGGCGTAATGTAGCGCGCAATTTCTATGTCCTTAATGATCTCGAAAGGTTCACGGTAATAGGTAATTTGCTCGTTTGTCAGGAGGTTCGTTCCCGTAAATGGCACTTGAGAAACGGTATCTCCATTTTCATTGTACACGACTGCCGTTCCTTGCGGCAAACCTAGATAAGAATTGATGATTTCAAAATGATGCGCTACAGGTTGTTGCTCGAAGATCACTTGTGGTTCTTTCAGTTTCAATTCAGGATGGTAGGTAACTGCATCTGCTCCTGTTACTGTTCCTTGACCCAGTGCAACACGCGGACGTTTTAGGTCTTGCATCACTCCCGCTTGTGGATATTCGTTGAAGCGGAACATTCCTGTTTCTGACGGCATCAATTTCCAGTCATTTTGGGACTTGTCTTGTGCCCATTGTGCATCGTCGAAATCATAATACACCAACAAATTGTTCCAGTTCGGATGCGCCGCGTTAGGTTGTTGTGTCATGTAGGCTTGAATAGTGGCTTGTGGTAAGGCCGCATTATACAGTTGGAATTCATCCAATTTTCCTTTCCACAAATACTGTTGGTTCATGTTTGAACCAAGGATGAAGCGGCTGATGTATCCAATGGCCATGTTTTTGTTGGTCCCTGAATGCCAAAGCACACCATTTTTGTAGACAAACATTTCACCTGTTGATTGCTTTTTGACAAAGGCCCAGTGATTCCAGTTGTTGTCGATCTCTGCAGTTGTCATCAGTTTGTTGATGCGGTCATAGCCTGAACCTGCTCCTGCATCGAAATACATGTTGTTATCGCTCCAAGGCATGTGGATATTGATTGTGCGGTCTCCATTCAAATCATAGGCTTCTAGAATCGATGTATTTGTCCCTGCAGAAGCCGTTCCTTTTGCCCAAAACGTGATAGTCATCTCTGAACCCAAATCGAAATCGGAAAGCTCCAACATGGAATAGTTGGAACCTGAAAACTCAATGCATCCATTCATTGAATTGTAATACACCGCATCTTGATTGGAATCATCCGCCTCAAAACCTAGCGCATTTATGGATTCCATCGAATTTTCAAAATAGAACTCCACAATCAAGTTGTCGGTGCCATTCCAAGCATACGGTTGATAAAACAGCAATTCATTTTGTCCGAGCACCAACTCAGACTGACTACCCCCCGCCCATCGTGAGGCGTTGTAAACTGGGGTAAACCCTGTCGAATGAAATCCTGTCAAGGTGGCGTCTGTTGTTGATTTCAAAGAAATAACTGGGTATTTCAATTCACCATTGATGGTTAAATCATTCAAGAACAACGAAAGAGATTGAAGGTCACCTGCCGTGATTCCCGCTGCTGTCAATTCGGCCGCTGTAAGCATCATTTGGTAGCGTCCACCATGCTTAGCTACGTTGAATGGAAAAGGATGCACCACACCTGCCGCAGCGTTCGAAACGTCGTAGCTCGTAAGCGTAGCACCTGATCGATTGTGTTCAGCGCGGGCATACGAGTCAGCATACACATAAGGAACTGGCGCATAATTGATTGTTGCTGGCGAAGCCCAATCTGAAAGAAAACGGCTTCCATCTACACGCACAGAATCAAAGTTCCCAGTGTGATCAAAGACGCGGGTATATGTCAAATAATCCCACTCACCGCAATTGTATTGGTCCCAAGACGTCAACGGGCTACATTTCAATTTGTAGTACATCAGTACTTTTTCGAAACGCATGTTGTTCAATGCTTCCGGAAAAACGAAATTTGCTCGGCGCGTTGTAATGGAGTCGTACGTAAATGTCTGAACCCAGGTAGTGTCTTGGGCAATTGTTCCAAAAGAAGATAGCATTAATCCAGTGAACAATAGAAATTTCTTCATAGCAGTATAGTTTGGTTTCAAAAATACGAATTCATTTCTTCCTTCGCAATGAAAATCAAACATACACGACTTCCGCTAATTCTAGTGCGATTTCAATAAGAGTTCAACCCGGGAAATGAGTACCAACTCAGACTTATTCATCTGATTGAAAGCCGCTCCAGTGCGAATGCACAACTGCACAATGAACGTACGAAGCTCCCTCGAAAAATCTTGTTTTCGTCCTTCAAAAATTTCTTTGAAATGATCGTAGGCTTCTTCTGAGGTCATGTGATTGGCTTCTAGCGCTGGAATCATTCGATCCACAAAGTCGAGGGTTTTCGCGCCAAAGGGATCTTCTTGGTCGGCCAACAGTTGCCAATGCTCATCGATGTAGGCGTGAATCGCTTTGCGTTCAATTTCATCCACATGATGGTCGGCGCTTGCCACGGCATAGGCCAAATACGCGATTGCTCTTGCTACGTTTTCCATAAACCAATGTTACTGAAAATTTGGAAGAATAAAAATGGGCAATACGTTTAGGTGGTCTTCGAAATACGTGCTGTTTTTGTAGATGAAATAGAGTTGATCGTTCTGCGATTCACGAAACTCCTTGCTTGCGGCTTTCAATGTTTCGAGTTCTTGTTTTAGCCAGGGATTTTCAGCCAATATTTCGAGGGCACGATCTTCAAACACATAGGAAGAGAAATACTCCTTTTGCTGCAAGTAACTGTCCATAAAATTCCAACGGAAATAGCTGTCTTCTGCCTGTGGCGTGAGGGTTGAAAGGAGATAATTGCGTCCGGGTTGATCCAATCGAACCACGATATCTCCAACCTTGAACTGAACCACCGCCTTTTCCACTTCTGTCTTCACTTCTGAATGGTAAAAATGTCCTTCGTATGGGCGAGTTAAACTCTTAAAGGTCATGACACGCTCTTGACCAAGTTGCATCAATGTATCCTTCTTAATGACCGTATACTGAATTCCATTGGCATCCAAACGCTCGATGATTTCGCGACACTGACCACCCACAATGAAAGCTGCTGGAACAAACACAGAATCCTTCGCCGCATAGGTCTTGTAATATGGTATGCTCCTCTCATAAGGACGATCTTGGTGGTATTTCAAGCGCGAAAGCCCTGTAATCTCACTCAAGGGATAACTGTGTTCAAAGCCCTTAAATAGAACAGAATCTTTTTTTTCAGTGAGGGTATAATTGAATTTGTACTGAGTTTGTTCACGCCAATAGTTGGCTGCTTGACTTCGTTCATTTTCAATGGCTACCCGATTTTTATCCGTCCATTGGATGACCTCATCGATCATGTCATGGGTCGATTTAACACGCTCCGGGAAGGGCTTTAACATGTGTGTTTCGATGGTAAAACTCAACGCATCAAAAAGGGCAGCATATCCCATGGCATAGCGCGGTAAATCGTTGAATGCATGGATTCCACCTTCTGGGGTTTCTTTCATCAACTCAACATAGGGGAACAAATCCCACGATTTCACTTTGAGTTTTTCCGTTAAGTCAGGAATCATACTTTCATACATCAATGAAGCCAAACCGGGTGCCATACGTTCGCGCATGGAGGCGATATAGGTCAAGGTGTACTGATAATCGGCTCCATTTGACACATGCGTATCGATGAACACATCGGGATTCAAGGCATGGTAAATCTTCGCAAACGTGAACGCATTGCGCGAATCCATTTTGATGAAATCACGGTTGAGGTCGAGATTTTGAGCATTCCCACGAAATCCATATTGTTCTGGACCATTCTGATTGGCGCGCGAACTTGTTCCTCGGTACATCATGCCCCCTACGTTGTAGGCTGGAATAAAGGCTATGACCGGTAAATTATTTGTTTTCTTGCCCGCCTTGACCCAATTGTCTAACCAAATGAGGCAGGCATTGATGCCATCTGGTTCTCCTGCATGAATGGCGTTGTTAATGAAAACCGTTGTTTGATTTCTTGCTTTTGCAAAGGTTTTAATCGAATCCTGTGCGCCATTGATCACGCACACATAAATCGGTAATCCATAGTCTGATGGCCCCATGGCATAGAGTTCAATCTCCTTGTGCTGGGCATCCAATTTTTCTAGGTGTGCAATTAACTCAGGATAACTTGGGCTTTGATTTTCGGACCATTGAGAGCGTGCCGAAAACAGAAAGAAACACGCAAAGATTGTAAAGAATAACGTTCGGATCATGGAACGAAAATAAGGAAAAATGTGGAGGAGGAACATTCTATTATTCGCTGCACATTTTGCATCGATTAAACATTTATTCGTTGCATCCAATGTGACAAAACGGAATGAACAAAAACAGCATTCAGCTCTTAGTCATGCAATAAATTTGCAATTCAATCCAAGTCACCCAAAAATCCCTCGGCATGATTCAAATGCAGCTCTTGCTTTTCTGTAGACATTTTATCAAAGGTTCTTACCAGCATGCCCAACCTAGGATTTTGTAGGAAGAACTCCCGATGCACATGCATGAAACGCCAGAAAAGCCCGTCCCAGGTCGCTTGCCATTCGCCCTTATCGTAATCGCTCATTTTCATTAGGTAATTGCTGCCGCTGATGTAGGGTTTGGTGGCCATTAAACCGCCATCTGCAAATTGACTCATCCCATAGACATTCGGCACCATGACCCAATCGTAGGCATCGATAAACAATTCCATGAACCAGCGGTACACCTCATCGGGATCGAACTCGCACAAAAGCATGAAGTTTCCCAAGACCATCAAACGTTCGATGTGATGGCAATACCCCGTTTCCAACACTTTTTTCACCGTGCTATCGAAAGGTGCTATTCCCGTTGTTCCGTTCCAAAATGAAGGCGGAATTTTCCGTGTGAATCCCCAGTAATTCCGTGTGCGTTCCTCACTACCTTTTAATGCATAAACCGCACGAATGAACTCACGCCAACCCACAATTTGCCGAATAAATCCTTCCAATGAATTTAAAGGCACATCATGATTTTTTGCATACAAAATCGCTTCATCCACAAGGCATTGCGGGGTGATCAAACCGACGTT
Source organism: Bacteroidota bacterium (assembly GCA_039798485.1). Classification (GTDB taxonomy): domain Bacteria; phylum Bacteroidota; class Bacteroidia; order Flavobacteriales_D; family Crocinitomicaceae; genus M0103. The sequence goes on along the minus strand of JBDKGB010000143.1, from coordinate 3,774 downwards.
CAACATGGGCGTCAAAATGCTGTGATGCAAGAATTTCTCCTTCGCAACAATGGCATCTTCATAGGCGCCAAATTCAGAAAATCGTTCTTGGAAAAAGTCTTTCAACCAGCTTTTGCTTTCGGCATGCGTGGTTGGATAACAAAACGAATCCGTTAACTGTCCATAATTGTTTGGAAAGTACATTTCCGTGTAAGCAATAGCTTCTTTGTAATACTCGTTCGGCGCTAAAAAACGTGTCGTGGGGGCTACTTTTCCCTTTGGGTATTTCAATCGATTCTCATCGTCAAAACTCCACTTTCCGCCGAATGGCTTTTGATCTTGGTCAATAAGCAATTTTCGTTTGAATCGTTGGTCTTTGTAAAAGTCCGTTTGAAACATGCGTTTTCTCGCCGAAAAATAAGCTTCTATTTCTTCGGATGTATTGAGAAACAAGGGACTCGGATGCTTCGTTAGAACGATGTCATTGACTTCACTAGCATGAACAATTCTTCGCTCCAACCAATCGTCCGTAGTGTCAAGGTATTCAAGATGAGCAATACCTTCAGATTTCAGATAAAGAATCAAGGTTCGAACATCCGATAACTCGTGAAAAGAATCGATGTAGACCACCTCAATCTTTTTCGCTTGAAGATGAGCCGCATAAAATTTCATGCTTGCCCGATGGAACGCAATTTTCTGTTTATGAAACGTAAACTGTTTGAAAAAGAGATACTCTTCCACAAGATAAATTGTGGAGCAGCGTTCGATTAGCACATTTTCTTCAAAGAGTTGATGCGGAAAAAGGATACCTACCTTACTCATGCGTTGTTTTTATTCATTCGGCAACGATCGCTGCAATACTTGACATCCTCCCACACCTTCTCCCATTTTTTTCGCCATGTGAAAGGCTTTTGACACACGACACAGATTTTTTCAGGCAAATCGGATTTCTTCACTTTTTTCATCCTCTTGTTTTTCCTGGTTTGGCATAGGGCAAACGGCCGATGGAAGAAGCTGTAAAATAGGCATCCAAGCCTTGACACAATAAGACCTCCTGCTCCGACAAAGAGACGAAACCATCTTTACCTAACATGCCATCATTCAACGCTACCTGCGAAATACTGCCAACAATCAGCTGCGTACAATTAAGGGGAATCGGTATAATTTCTTCCAGTTTCATCGCAATTTTTACGACAGCTACTTTGACAAAAGGAGCCGAACACCCATCGAGGTAATGTTCTTCAAACCCTACTTCTGCAAATTCAGAGACGTCTTTCTCATAGCGAGCTGAGGTTTGGTGGGCTTTTTCGAAGTCCGTCGCGCGAATAAAGTTCAAGGTATATTCCTTCGTTTCGAGGATATTTTGAAGCGTATCGCGCTGCACGCTGTCTGGTCGATTCAGTATTCCGTACAAGGGCGGATGTGCCCCAATGTGCATCAACGAATTAAAAATGGCGAGATTCGAAATACCGTCAGCCGACTTCGTGCCCACCAATACCACCTGACGAAACCCCGCCAACGAATTGACAAAGGTCGTTCGGTAGCGTTGTTCAAAAGCCCCTATTTCTTCACAGTTCAAATTCATTTTCCGTCTAAATTTAGATGTTTCACAACTTTCTTCCAGTAAGCAAAAAACGAAGGATAATAGCCCTTCACCTCATCACAAATCCAGTCGCGGTCCTCTTGAATTCCGACGTACCCGATAGTCAAAGGATGTTCTTTGAAGTAAATTGCTGAGCATTTGTGGTGATCAACAAACGACTGAAAAGAACCCACATACAGCTGAATTTCCTCAATGTTATTACTCAGATCCAACATGAACACCATACACTTCTTACTCACGGGATACTTCGCGAAAAAATCAGGTTCTATCAATAAAACGCGATTGCCAACCTCACCTCGATGCCACAAAGGATCCAAATTGTAGTAATTGTAAAGGAACGTAGGTATATCTGGATTGATTTCGCACTTCTCGCTACTTGGCAGCTCCACAGACAGCAATGCACGCTCCGTTTCCTTCAGTTCCTCCGGTACATCCAACAATGGAAGCTCCTCGTACGATTTATCCAACCAGGTATGCTTTTGTTTTGTGTGGGTATAGGTGTTGATGTTTTCCTGATTGGCATAATACGCCTTGTTGCTTTTCGCGCCAGCTACCCATTGCCAACTGCAGGCATTGCTCGCCCAATCACCATCGAGCAGGTGGTAATATAGCCATTGAGCGGGATGCTGCCAATGTGAACCTACCATGTTGCACACCACAGAAGCCGTGTACATCCGACAATGGTTGTGCATGTACCCTGTTTCGTACAAACCCTGTATCGCAGTATCGATTCCTTGAATTCCTGTCTCCGCAGATATAATTCGCGATGGAATGCCATGATTGGTCACTTTAACTTGTGGCTGTTTGACATCCTCATTCACATCCTTTTCTTGTGCCACCCGCTGAAAGTAATCCCGCCAACACAATTCCTTAACGAAGGATTCCATTTCCGAGATTTTGTATCCTTTTTTCAAAACGCTATCCAAGACAAATTTGGTGCTGATGACGCCCCGTGAAATGTAAGGCGACAAGTACGTGACGGCACCATCGATGTAGTTTCTGGTTTTTCCGTAACGCAGCGGATCGATGTCATCCACGTGTTTTAGGATGGACGGATAATCTGTTTCAAAATGAGTCTTTGCCATGGCTTGTCATGATTCCTCAATAGTATTTGATTTTCAACCTAAGACCTTTTCACGATTGCGAAGCAACAGCGACAATAAACATAACAGAAAGAAAACCGAATAGCACGAGTACTGTTCTGTAGTAGAACAAGAAAGTAAGAGGAAAGTTTGAGCGAAAAAAAATCTGAGGACCTTTAATATTCATTCGGTCCAATATACAAGAACCGCACGAAAAATATTGATGAGAAGAATCAATTGACTGAATGCAAAAAAGAAAAGAAGATAACCGGAAAAATCATTCAACATTTCATTGGTCAATCGCATGCCGACTGCTCCAACAAGATTTGAGAGCGGCAGGGTATTCGGTTGAATAAAGTCTATGTTATTTAACACGACAAAAGCCAGCGCAAAGAAAAGGGAACTGCCGAAATGAAGCCAATGAAGCCAAGGACTTAAGGACTTTGTCAGGAAATGTACAACGAAGGTGATGATGGCAAAAAGGCCAAACAAAGTGGCAATAATTGCACTTAATAAATGATTGCCAAAAACGTACGCATCACTTACCTCAAGATCAAGGTTTAGATATACAAGGGCGAAAACGAGGGCGACGAATCCGTATTACCAAATAACAGCTGGTAGTCGGATGAGCGTTTTGTTAGCGTTCATTTTATCGAAGAATATTCATTGCATGTATGAATCACATTATTTTCGAAATCAATTTAAACCTTCAGAAATAACATCTGGCCTGACAACTTTTCCTGTACTAAAACTTATCCAACTTTCTTTTTTGTCCTCTCTCTGGTTTAGAATGTAAACGGTTGCGTCTTTGATAGAAAAGTGTTTCGAACATTTCCATATTTCCATTCGCTCTTGTCCTTCGACAAAAAGATAAAGCTCCTTATTATCTAATGGAATTTTTGATATTGTATTTTGGTGTTGACCTCTCAAATAGTCAAATTCCTCATCTTCCATCAAGGGGTTAAAATGTATTCCTTTTTTTAACTCATCTACAACCGGAACTGGGTTCGGATATCCACCATTTGATAAATTAAACGTCCATTTTTGGTTGTCGATATCTGCGATGAAACATGGGTTTAGATTCATTTTACTACATTCTGACAATAAAAA
>JBDKGB010000142.1:0-4760 GCA_039798485.1 Bacteroidota bacterium | reverse complement strand
TGGAATATCAAATGCAGGGAGTAAAACTTCACGCGCCAAGCCATACTGCTCGCACTTTGCAATAATTTCTGAGATGTTCGCAATTGCTTCTGGAAGGTCGTGAAAGAGTTCTTTCATTTCTTCCTGAGACTTGAAATAATATTCTTCGTTGTCCAATCCGTATCTAAACCCACGACCTCGTCCTTTTGGCGTAGCGACCAATTCGTTGTCTTTCACACACAAAAGCACATCGTGTGCTTCTGCATCCGACTTGTCAAGATAAAATGTGTTGTTAGTCGCAACCGTTTTCACCCCATTCTTGTGTGCCAGCTTCAGTAAGGTCGCATTTACGCGGTTTTCATTTTCCTGTCCATGCCGCATCAGTTCCACATACAGGTCACTTCCGAAAAGATTTTTCCAATAAAGTAAGGCTTCCTCTGCCTGCGTTTCACCCACATTAAGAATGAGGTTCGGTACCTCGCCATACAAGTTTCCTGTAAGGACAATAAGGTCCTCCTTATGGGCTTCAACGACATTTTTATCAATTCTCGGCACGTAGTACATCCCCTTGGTATAGGCAATGGAGGCCATTTTAATCAAGTTGTGGTAACCGTTCTTATTTTTGGCTAAGAACACCACCTGATACCCATTGTCTTTTTGAGATTTGTCCAAATGATCGCGGCACACATAAAACTCACACCCGATGATGGGAAGCATCTCTTTCTTCGTGTAGGTCTCCCCACTTTCCTCAGCTAAAGCACGTTCAGCCTTTATTTTTTTATTGTACGCAGCAACCTCTTTTTCAAAATGAAAGGCCGCCATCATGTTTCCTGTATCCGTCAAGGCTACCGCAGGCATGTTCAATGCTGCAGCCTTAGCCACCAAACCTTTGATGTTCGTCGTTGACTGCAGAATGGAAAACTGGGTATGGTTGTGCAAATGCACAAAAGGTGAATCCTCGAGATTTAGCTCATTTTCTTCCTTTGAATGCGCTGAGTCTGCGTGTTCATTTTCTAGAGGCTTTAACTTTTCACTTTCCGCTTTGAGGTTTAAGTGACGTAAGCCAATCAGCGCGATGGGCTCAGGGTTGACTTCTTGAAATTGAGTGATGTAGGCATCACCTTGACCTAAATCACTTGTTGGATAATGTCCACGACGCAACAATTCCAGAAAACAACGGGTTGTCGCCTCCACATCGGCTGTGGCATTGTGGGCTTCTGCAAAGGGTTGGTTGAAGAGAAACGCGTGTAACTCTGTTAGTGTTGGCAACTTAAATTTCCCATAACGTCCACCAGCAATTTTACACAATTCTGCGGTTCGCTCCGTGCAGGTATCCAACACGGGCATATCCAACATGGGTGAATCAATACCGCAACGAATGAACTCACATCCTAGCACGTTGCGGTCAAAACCTACATTTTGTCCTACAACAAACTTAGACTGTGACAAGGCCTTATTGAAGGCCTCAAGAACAACAGTAAGGGACTCGCCATAAGCCGTAGCCAAGTCGGTAGAAATGCCATGGATATTTTCTGCATCATAGGGAATATCGAAACCTTCCGGACGAATTAAAAAATCCTTTTGTTCGACCAAGCGCCCCATGTCATCATGGATTTGCCATGCGATTTGCACGACGCGCGGCCAGTTCGAAGTATCTGAAATAGGTGCTTTCCAGTCTCTCGGAAGCCCCGTTGTTTCGGTGTCAAAAATGATGTACATGAAAATCTGCAGTTAGCGATTAAATGTACGAATAAGGAGAAGAAATTTAACCTAAAAAATATCAACAAAGAGAAAGATTCTCAAATCAAATGGCTCCAAGAAAAGGAGTTACACTAAAAAAAATCCGCCTTGAATCGAAGTCAAAGGCGGATTTACATATCCATTGATTTGGCGTCGATGCGCCGACTCATTTTTAGTTGTTTGTTGGTGCTCCTGAGCTGTTAACAGGTGCTCCACTTTCAGGTGCAGGAAGTACATTTCCTTTGATGCGAATTACTTTCGTAGGCTCATTCACAGCGTTTGATGTGATTGTAACGCTTTTGTTGATTGCGCCCGGACGCTTCGTGTCGTATTTTACGGTAATCGTTCCTTTTGCTCCTGGTGCAATTGGTTCTTTCGGCCACTCAGGAACAGTACAACCACATGAACCTTTCGCTGTAGAAATGATCAATGGCTCGTTACCTGTGTTTTTGAATTCAAACGTACATGTTCCATCTGCACCGTATTTTACAGTACCATAGTCATGCGTATCTTTTGAAAATTCGATTTTTGCCCCAGTTTCAATTTGAGCAACAGCTGTGTTCATCGCAACAGAAGCAACAAACAAGACCACAAGAGATAAAAGTGCTTTTTTCATGATTTTTTGTTTTTAAGTTTCTTAACAGTTCCAAATATACTTCCGAGTCCGAGGCGTCAATTGTTTTTAACACATCATTAACAGCAGAAATTTAGCGCTTTGAAATCTCATTCATCTGAAAATCAATGAACTCTTCAAATGTCAAATCGAGGTGTCGCAAACGAAACTTTATTCCTTCACGTTTTTCACGATCCATTTTTGGATTTTCCTTGAGCAATTTCGTGTAGTAATAGCGAATCTTTGCAGTATCTCGGGGCTCCATAATGTCATAAGAACTGCCCTGACTTTCAAGCACCATTGCACGGTTGATGTAATTTGGATACTTCTCCAGCAAGGTATCGGCATACTGCACAGCTCGCGTCAGGATATTCATGCCTGAATATTTCATATGCACCTTATCCAAACACTCAGCAGCATAATCATCCTCTGGATAGGCGTGGTAATAGTCCAAAAGGCGGTTGATCAATTCAAAATGTGTAAGATTGGGAATTGTTTTCGTTTGCGGTAAATTGGCTTGCAAATCGCGAATGGAATCTTCCATCTCTTTGATTTTGTTTTTCAATTCAACGCGCCCTGCCTTCCCTTCTTCCTCTTTATCGGAAGTTTCGCACGAATTCATAAGCACTACACAAAGTGCCAAAACATACATCGATAACCACTTAAACTGTTTCATCATCTTCCTTTTTTAATCAATGGAAATTTCATTTTATAATCGACACGAATTTCTCCTTTTGAAATGTTCTGCAAGCGCTTTGTCAACAAACGACGCTTCAACGGTGACAAATGATCTGTAAACAGAATGCCGTCTACATGGTCGTATTCGTGCTGAATGATGCGCGCGGCATATCCATCGAATGTTTCTTCATGGAAATTCCAGTTTTCATCGTAATAACTGATGTGGATTTTCTCCTTGCGAAACACCTCTTCTCGAATTTTTGGAATGGAAAGGCAGCCTTCAAAAAAGCCCCACTCTTCCCCTTCTTCCTCTTCAATGACCGGGTTGATGAAAACCTTTTTAAAGTTCTCCATTCCAATTGCTTTGGGATCAGGACCTTCTTCGCCAATATCTTCTTCATCTTCCACGAAAGGCGAACCGTCAACCACAAACAAGCGAATGGATTTTCCCACCTGTGGAGCTGCTAAGCCCACTCCGCTGGCGTCATACATTGTTTCGAACATGTTGGCAATCAACTCATTCAAACCTGGATATTCTTTATCGATCTCTTCAGCTTCCTTCTTCAGGACCGGATCTCCGTAGGCTACAATTGGTAAGATCATGTCATTTGTTTAGGTTGCAAAATTACGCTCATTTAAAGGAAATGTAAAGCGAAACGGAATCTAATTTCGTTGAATTAATGATTATTGGCAGAAAGATAGGATTGAAGCACAATTGCTGCACTGACCTTATCGATGTTTCCTTTCACTTGTCTGTCCTTTTTTTTCATCCCTCCAGCGATCAATGTTTGAACTGCCATCTTGGAGGTAAAACGCTCATCCATAAGTACAACCGTTAAATCCGGAAACTTTAGCGTCAAGGCCTCGTGCAGCAAACGAACATTTTCTGTAATGTGGGTGTCGCTATTGTCCAAACGCTTTGGTTCACCTAACACAATGGTATCGATGGATTCTTTTGGAACCAAGGCTTCCAAATACACCATGAGGCCCTGGGAATCAATTGTTTCGTGAGGAAAAGAAAAAAGTTTCATGTCGTCCGTAATGGCAAGACCTGAACGCTTCAACCCAAAATCTATCCCTATTGCTTTTCCCATTCCCCAAAGATACACGCAATTTCATTTCCATTTCAATGTTTATCTTTGTAAAAAAAAGCCATGAGATCCATCATTGAAGCCGCTTGGGATGACCGAAGTTTATTGCAAAACCCAGAAACTATTACTGCCATTGAAGCAGTGATTGAAGACATTGACAAAGGTTTATTGCGTGTTGCTGAACCCAGTGGTGAAGGTGGATGGACGGTGAACGAGTGGGTAAAAAAGGCCGTAGTGATGTATTTCCCAATTCGCACTATGGAAACCATTGAGGTTGGCCCCTTCGAATTTCACGATAAAATGGCACTCAAGCGCAATTACAAAGAACTTGGCGTTCGAGTTGTTCCGCATGCTGTGGCTCGTTACGGTGCATTCATCGCGCCCGGGGTAATCCTTATGCCTTCTTATGTGAACATCGGCGCTTATGTCGATAGTGGAACCATGGTCGATACATGGGCGACGGTAGGTTCTTGCGCGCAGATCGGTAAGAATGTGCATTTGTCAGGTGGCGTCGGAATCGGCGGCGTACTTGAACCATTACAAGCCTCACCAGTGATTATCGAAGATGATGCGTTCATTGGTTCGCGCTGTATCGTGGTGGAGGGTGTGCACGTCGGAAAACAAGCTGTTCTTGGTGCCAATGTTGTCTTGACAAAATC
>JBDKGB010000141.1:0-2620 GCA_039798485.1 Bacteroidota bacterium | reverse complement strand
GGAATTGTCTTCGTCTGCAATCACAGAAATGTTGGCAATACATGTCTCGCTTAATTCTACTTGAGAAAAACCAAGGAAACCGAGTCCAACAAAGGCGGAGAATAAGAGTTTAGTTTTCATGGCGCTAAATAACAAAATTTTCAATCACGATGTTAAGAAATTGTCAAGAAAAATGCTGATTGAAATCAAGATATCGTTTACCAATTCGAAAATTTCGCGTCAAAATGAAGAGATATCATTATGAAGACTTTGTTGTATCCCTTGCAATAAATGACGAAATTTGCAAACCATGACGAAGCAATTAGTGAACAAAGCCTTGATTTTTATTCTGATTACCATCTGTATTGATTCAATTGGTATAGGTATCATCATCCCGTCATTTCCATCTCTGATCTCAGAAACAGCGCATGTTCCGCTAAAAGACTCCGCCATGTATTTTGGATGGGTGATGGGGATTTATGCCTTTATGCAGTTTTTGTTCTCTCCGCTCATTGGAAACCTGAGCGATCGTTTTGGTCGTCGACCTGTGCTGTTGATCTCTGTTTTTGGAATGGGTTTGGACTTTTTAGTCATGTATTTTGCGCCAGATTTATTTTGGTTGGTTCTCGGTCGAGCCATTTCTGGAATTTTTGGTGCGAGTTTCACTACTGCAGCTGCATACATTTCCGATGTCTCCACTCCAGAAACCACAGCGCGAAATTTCGGACTAATCGGTGCAGCCTTTGGAATCGGGTTTGTCATAGGTCCAGCAATTGGTGGATTGCTTACAGATTTTGGTTCGCGGGCTCCATTTCTTGTAGCATCTATTTTTTCTTTATTGAACTTTTTGTTCGGATTTTTTGTGCTCAAGGAATCGTTGCCAGCATCTCAGCGTAGAAAATTCGATATCAAACGCGCCAATCCTTTTGGCGCCTTCAAGCAAATGGCGCGTTTCAAGGACCTCAAATACCTTTTTGTTGTGACTTTTCTTGTAATGATGGCAAATTTGGCCATTCACAATACGTGGAACTATTTTACCATGGAGAAGTTTCTATGGTCGAAAAAAGATGTCGGTTACAGTCTAGCATTCGTTGGGGTTTGCTTTGGAGTGGTGCAAGGTGGATTGTCGGGTTACTTCACGCGCGTTTTAGGCGAAAAGAAAACAGCATTTTTTGGATTGATCACCGTGATGGTTGTGATGATCGGTATTTCATTGGTGCCCTTTGGTTGGTTGCTGTATGTCATTATTTTACCATACTCTTTTACGGGCATCATCGATCCAGCCATTCGAACCATTGTAAGTGCCGGCACACCCCAAAACGAGCAGGGTGAGTTGCAAGGAGTTTTCACGAGTATCATGAGTTTGGCTGAAATTATCGGTCCGCCATTTTACATGCTGATCTATTCCACCACACGGAAGGCGGGACCAGATACTTGGTGGGGTTTTGGTTCTCCTTTTTTGGTTGCGGCCTTAATCGCCTTGATTGCACTGGTATTTTTAGGGTGGTCTCTGCGAAATTTCAAAGGCATCGAAAAGAATGATGTTGAACACAATTTGGTCAATAATGGAGAATAAGTTGGCCTATTTATGTAGCTCGATGAGTTGGGGTGGACTTGAAATGAATCAACTCCGGAACGCAATATGGATGAAGGATCGTGGCCATCTTGTTGTGTTCATAGCAGTGAAAGATACTCCGGTATTTAAGGCTGCGGTCAATGCAGAATTGGCGACGGTTGCGATTCAACGACACAAAAAATACTATGACTTTAAATCGGGTAGGGCACTTGCGAAAATTCTTGAAAAGGAAGGCGTATCGCACCTAATCATTCGGGATACGCGTGACATGAGTGTTGCTGTTATTGCCAAACGAAAGTGTTCTCGGAAGGTTCACTTATCTTACTTTATGGAGATGCAACTGGGCGTTAAAAAAACACATTTGCTTCATTCCATTCGGTTTGGATACTTCGATCTTTGGTCTTGCCCATTGAATTGGTTGGCGGATCAAGTGCGCACAATGACGCATTTTCCACATGAACGCATCACTGTGATACCTTCGGGCTTGGAATTGACAAAGGCAATGTCAACCTATTCTAAAGAAGAAGCGCGCCAAAAAATGGACCTGCCTTTGGATCCTACCATCATTGGTTTGGTTGGACGATTTGACGTTCAAAAGGGGCAAATGGTGCTTCTAGAAGCATTGTCGAAGCTCGAGAATAAAGAGGTTGCTGTGTGTTTGTTGGGCGAGCCGACCATTGGTGAAGGAGAGTCGTATAACAGTGAGATAAGTGCATTCATTGCCGCGAATCACCTGACAGATCGTGTGTTTATTCGACCTTTTCGATCGGATGTATCCACGTTTTTTAGAGCCGTAGATGTTTTTGTGATGGCCTCTAAAGCAGAGACATTTGGGATGGTAACAATTGAATCCATGGCTTGTGGAACACCTATAATTGCGAGCAATGGTGGTGGTAGTCCGGAAATTTTAGGGCACGGAGCCTTGGGCTTGCTTTACGCCCCTATGGATGCAAATGCGCTCGCGGACGCTTTGAAGGAGTTTCTCAATGATTCACAACGTGTTTCCTCCAGTGCGTTGAAAAAGGCAGCACAACATTACGATCATATTAAAGTTTGCTCAGCCGT
>JBDKGB010000140.1:0-3372 GCA_039798485.1 Bacteroidota bacterium | reverse complement strand
TGGAAATTTCGCTAGATCCATAAACTTGTTGAAATCGTTTTCGGTAATCTTCATTGGCCATTAAGCGGCGAAGAACCTCAGGCAATGTATTGTCCATTTCAGCGGGATGAGTCAATGGGTTAATCCCCTGTGCCTCGATGTGGTTCACACCTCCGTCCCAATGGAAAAACTTTTTCCATGCCAAGTTGATCAAAGCAGGTGCATTTCGTGTGCCTTTTCGTCCATCAATGCCATGACTTACGTTGTGGTCAACATGCGCAAAACCGGTGTATTGCAAATGACATGTAGCACAGGAAATGGTGCTGTCTCGCGACAAAATAGGATCATAAAACAAGGATCTACCCAGTTGAAAACCATCTTCAGAAATTGCTTCAGAAGATACATCGTAAACGGGCTTAGGCCATTTCTTTGGGATTGAAATTTCTGATTGCTGCATCGGAATGCCAAAACGATACGCCGACAAGAGCACAGAAATCGTCACAAATATGAAGAACATCGATCTATTCATGGCGGTAGATCAATTGGAACGAATCGTGAACTTTTGTCGCCAGCACTGCAGCCATTTTCCCTGGAATCATGAGCGAATAGATACCATTCTCAAATGCAAACTTCAACCATTCGTCCATGTGAATAACAAGCTGTGGGACACCATTTTCTGGATTGACGGAAAACGAAAGGGATCGCACTGTTTCGTTTGGTGCTAAGTAGCCACCAATGTGAAATTCAAAGGGAAATTCCTTACCTGTAGAGTCGCGGTATAGGCCTTCAGTTTTTACATTGATGTAACCGCTGTTCCATGCCCAATACATGCCGTTAATGGGATCCAAAGCGCCCTCTAGGATTCCTAAAACATTGCTCAAGCTGTCAGTCCCTAGCAGGAAGTCAATGCGCTCAACAGCAGGATCAAGTTGTCCAAGAGATTGACTAAGTGGGTCCTCGAGGTCAATAAGTACTGTGGGAATTCTATTCTGAACTTTTCCATTTCCGGAAACAGCGGTAAACGCGCTAATGTAGAATTTTACAGTTTGAAATCTCCATGATTCATTGCCTATAATGTATTCCTTTTCGAGTAGTATTGGTTCTGTATCGATGCTCGGAATGCATTGCAGCGCGGTTTGCGTCCATGCATTGAACCAAAACAGAAGAATACCAACACTTGCAATTTTTGAGCTACTCAAGATTCCTAGCGTTTATGTCGAGGTGGTGGTCCATTGCGAAGGATAACCTCCTTCAAATGTTCATCCAGAATTTTGCGCTGTTCGATAGTGCAATACGTCTTTAATTCCGAAAAATAATGGTACAATAAAAGCACTGCCTTTCGGTGATTTTCGATGACCGATTCTATCGTTTTAAGTGCGTTCGTACTGTCTTTACCATCCTTCTGAAATTCTCGATAAAGTTGGTGATGAAGCTGTTCATTTTCGTTGTTCAATCGATGCATTTCTCGGTGATGCTCGTTTTGAATCCGGGTCACAACCTTTGCTTTCTCACCTTTAATGCCTAATTTTTCTGCAAGGTTTATGCGCTCTGGCGGCATGTGCGGATGGTCAGGTCTCATCAGCAAAAAGCATACGGTCACAACATTGAGAACTACCAAGATCACCAAAAGAACCTTATAAATTTTGATTGTTTTCATTAGATGGCGTTGTAGGTTGAAAAGTAAGCTGTGTAGAGTGAATTGTCCACATCTGTGCGCACATTCCCTTGTTTTTTATGAACGGCAAACACATTGATCGAAATTAACAAAGCGATACCTGCGGCCGCAATCCACACTTGAGTAAAGGACACCGTAACTCCTTTCTCTTCCAACTGATTGGGAATATTCACCAATTGACTTCTAAGCCGTGTAGGCAACGAACGCGTCTTGTTGAAAGGGTCGCGTTCCATCACTTCATCGATCCAATGTTCTTTTTTGTCCATGCTCATATTGATGCCGTTAAGTTATAAATATTGCGTTTACAATTCATTTTCTTCATAATACCCTTGCAATTTCTGCTTTAGGCTTTTCCGTGCGCGAAAAATCAAGGATTCCACCGCAGTGATGCTCACGTTCAATATCGATCCTATTTCCTGTTGCGAAACCCCTTCTATTTTATGCATGGTAAAAGCCAAGAATTGTTTTTCTGGCAATTGGTTGATTGCCGCAATTAAAATTTCGGATCGCTCCTTATTTTCCAGCTCCCCTTCTGGATTTGGCGTATTGGAAATCAAACTTTCAGAGGCATTTACACTGTCGAGGGAATGTAGAAATCCGAAGCGTTTCTTTCGTGAACGGTTGCGCACATGTTCCTTGAATTTATTGACAGAAATTCGATAAATCCACGTAGATAGTTTTGCGTCGCCTTTGAATTGCGAAATCGTTAAAAAAACAGTGGTGAACACTTCTTGCGTCAGGTCTTCCGCCTCGTTCTCGTTGCGCAGAAGTCCACGCAACATGTTGTACACCTTTTCAGCGTGCAGGTCAATGAGTAACGAAAACTCGTGATGGTCTCCACTTTTGAGACGTTCAATATCGATGTGTTCTAGTTGGCTCATCTGTGCAATACAGTTCAGATGACACTTTTCAAAAAACCTTGTGCTTGATTTCGCACTATGAGTTTCGCACCATCAAATAATCGGACAAGGCAATAAGAGGCTTTTTATTTTCTTCGGGAAGATGGATTTGTTGAAGTGCATTCATCGCAATGGTGTAATGCGCTTGCATCTCCGCTTCGCACGATTCCTTTGCACCAATATGGGAGTACAGTTCCTTGGTTTGAGCTACCTTGAGCACGAAATCTTTTTCTATCGACAATTCTTCCAAACGCTGCTTTTGTGAGGCATTAGCCAATTCCATTGCTTTCAAATTGAGCAGTGTTTTCTTGTTTGAAATCACATCACCACCCACCTGTTTTCCAAACTTCTCTGGATCTGCGTACAAATCGAGGATATCGTCTTGAATCTGGAATGCGATTCCTACGTGTTGACCAAATTCATACAAAAGGTGTCGGTCTTCCTTCGAAGCATTGGCGATAATTGCTCCCATTTCTAAAGCACAACCCAATAAAACAGATGTTTTTAAGCGAATCATTTCCACATATTCGGGAATCGAAACATCGTGGCGGGTTTCAAAATCCATATCCATTTGCTGACCTTCACAGACTTCAATGGCTGTTTTGTTGAAGATTTCCAAGAGTGCAGGCAGGTGTTCCCCTTTTTGCATTGCCAAGAGTTGATAGGCCTTCACAAACAACACATCCCCGGAGAGGATAGCGATGTTCTGATTCCATCGTGTGTGCACCGTTTCCTTGTTTCTGCGCAAAGGCGCTTCGTCCATGATGTCATCATGAATCAAGGTAAAGTTGTGGAATACTTCGACAGCAAGGGCGGCGT
>JBDKGB010000139.1:0-10285 GCA_039798485.1 Bacteroidota bacterium | reverse complement strand
CATCGGCAATCACAGGGATATTTGGATCACATTGAAGCAGTGTTTCCTTGTTGCAATGGTCCGTAAAAGGGTGTGAAATGAAGATGAAGTCTACTGTTTTCAACGCTGTAACCTTGGGCTGTTCGCTGACATGAAATTGCTCACTGAACCACGGATAAAAATCCACTTGTGAAGGTGTAAACCAAGGGTCTACAAGGTAGTGTTTTCCATTCAGTGTCCACATCCACGAAGAATCGTCGTTCAGTTTTTCTAGGCGCATCTGTTCCTTATTCGCAATTAAACAACCTGATTTTTAACGTCCAACATGCGTTCAAAAGCTTCCGTTAATATGCCCTTGGATGTTGCATAACAAATGCGGACATGTCCTTCCGATGCCTCTTCGAACCAATTCTTTCCACCAGGTACCAGTGCCACACGTGATGCATCTAACATCGTTTTCACCCACTGTTCTGAGCTTCGTTCTGCTGAAATCAATTTTGGAAACGCCAAATACGTCGCTGAAGGCGAAACAGACGTAAAGACACCCATCTCATCGATAAACGTGAGGGTGAGGGCGCGCATTTTTTTTAGGTGAAGGAGAAACTCGTCCAGCCAAAATGCCGATTCCAGCAAAGCAGCCGTTCCCGCCACTTGTGCAATCCCCGATAAGCCAAAAGCTGTTGTTTGGTGCTTCGAGACATACAGCAATTTTTGGTACGTCAATTCATCTGGCGCGATGATGTAGCCAATCCGCAGTCCTGCCAAACCAAAATTTTTCGACAACCCAGAAACAACGATGCGCTTCGGATACGGTTTTATATGGTTAGATGCGATACTGGTGACCGTTCCAAAATAATCGATGTCTGCCCAAATTTCATCCGAGATTATCCACAAATCGTGACGTTCAGCGAAAGCAATCAATGCATTCAACTGTGCTATTGAACTGGACAAGCCCAAGGGATTGTTGGGATTACAGATAAATATCGCCTTTGTCTTTGCATCCACAAGGTCCTCCAGTTGTGCGAAATTGAATTCTCCCGTTTGCTTGTCCAATTCGGTTGTTTTTACCTCGGCACCTGCATTTTCGATTGACTTCCGAAAAAGAAAATCAACAGGATTGGGAATGATGGCATTGTCCCCACGGCGAAGCACACATTGAGCGGCGGTGAACAAACCAAAAGCAGCACTATTTACAGGTAGAATGCACGCAGCTTCTACAGGTGCATTGTGCCTTTGTTTATACCAATGCGCAATTGCCTCCTTGAATTCCGTCAATCCTTCAGCTGGGCCGTATGAAAAATAACCATCCTTGCTGTAATCGTGGATTGCACGTACAATTGGCTCGGCCACAGGGAAATCCGGGTCGGCAGCCGTGAGTGGAATGATCCCCTCTTCCAACGTTGCCCAACGGTAGTTGTATGCCTTTTGCCGCAGACTTGTCAGATTTACATGTTCATCGTCAAATAACCCCATCTTATTGGATTGAAAGTGGCAATTTAAATGTCTTTGTTGTCTTAAGATTCATAAAATCATCGAGCAAAGCATCTCCCTCTAGGATATGGTTTTGAATCGCATCCCTGCGAATTTCATAATAATGGTCAAAGACTTCCTCTGTTGTTTCTTCCCATTCTTGATGCGAAAGCAGTGTCAATAGGTACGCCGCATCTTCCAGCGCAGAATTGGCTCCTTGACTGGTGAAGGCCAACAATGGATGTGCCGCATCACCCAGAAAAACAAGGTTCTTGTGGTTGAATGCTGGAAGTAAATCCATCCGATGTGCGGTCCATAAAAAGGCCTTTTGAAAATCTGTGGCTGCGATAAGTTGCTTAAAAACAGCAGGATAATTCAAAATGCTTTGGGACACGTACGCGTAGAGTGCATCGGCATCTGAAGATTCAATTGGATCGAGTTCTTGATTGATCTGGAGGTACCATATATAATTTCCATCGCCCAAGGGAAGCATTCCCATGAATTTTCCGTTGGCAGTATCCACGACCTTAAGGAAAACATCTTGTGGCGTATCCAAGTCTGGCAGGTAAGCCGTCCCAACGATTTCTCGTTCAGGCATTATTTCAAGGTCACTTTCTGGAAAAACCTGTTTACGCAGTTTTGATCTCACACCATCGGAAGCAAAGTAAATTTCCGAATTGATCCGTTGGTCATTTGACAAATGTATGGTCTTCACATGAGACTGATTGGCGTCAATTTCAAGTGCTTCTACCCCATAGTGTGTGTAATCTTCAGAAATTCGCGAAGTAAACAGATTGAAATAATCCTCACGGCTTATGGCAATGCAATCGGTCAATTCGGTTTCGGCCAACACCCGATTTGCAGGAGAGATAGCGCGAAAAAGGTTGATGGAATTTCCTGTTTTGAAAAGCTCACTTTTCAGTCCAATGGCATCCAAAGCATTGATTCCATTCTCCAATAGAATGAAGCCTAGCCCACGAAAACTATCCTTTTTTTGTCGGTCAATTGAATGTGGAATGATCCCACTCATTTCAAGTACGGTTTTGATGTAGGTACCACAAACGCCCGTTCCCAAGACCGCTGCATTGTTGAATAAAAAGCCGTCTTTTTTCAATTTGAAAGGCGTTCTATTGTTGCGGTAATACTCAAGGTTGCCATGCATTTCGCGGATGATAACACCTTCACGCAAAAGACTTCGAAGCTCTTGACGAACAAGTTTTTCCCGAAAACCGCTCAACAACACTATTTCTGAGATGCTCAAGCGCGCGTAATCATTCAACACCTCAGAAACCAAACGTGTTTTGACAAGTTTACGCGGATTTCCATGCGTTAATTCATGTAAAATTCGTTCCCAATCGGCATACATATCCATCGGTGTTACGCGATCCGAAAGGTCTATGCCTTTGGCGATTTCACCCTCCTCATTGATAAAAATGAGTCCGGGATAATGGGTAATATTGAATTGATTTTTTTCGTGTTTAGCCTCAACAAACTTTTGGTAAACCTTCGAACTGCCCATATCGGCAAGAAACGTTGGCACATCTAGCCCAACTTGATAGGCAGCGGTTACCAAGTGTCGATGTTCGCTGATGTCCTTGTTTTGAAGGAACAACATCTCACGAACAACACGAATAAACTTTATTGCTTTTTCTGGGCTTTGAAGTTCAGCGGCATAATAGGCCAAGGATGCCGGTGTTGAAGACGAAATCGGCTTTTTTGTCCAGATGCTCCCGTCGAGTTGAATGCCGTAGCGCGAAGATTCTGTATCCCATAATTTTTCGAGATACGCGGCTGATTTTTCTGGGGTAGCCCCAGCGAAAATCTCCCATGACTCCAGCATACCCCCCATACGTACCTCGAGGTCAATGGTGCTCGCATATTCGCTCAGCAATTTCTTGACATAGGAATCAACGATCCAGCACGTGGAGCAAACAGGGTCGGAGAAATAGATTAAATTAACCCGAGTTTTATTCAGCTTCGTATCTATCATGCAGCAGTAGTTTTGCCCTTTTCACCTTGGGCGGATAAAAAGTACTGAATATTTAGTTAAAAACAAAACGCGGCCAATAGAAATTAACCGCGTTTTGCAAAATAGGATATTTTGAGGATTACAATCCGAATGCAGATTTTACTTGATCCACATAATCCAAAGCCTCCCAAGTGAACAATTCAACTTCTACAGTTTTGATTTCACCATTTGGAGCTTCGAATGATTTCGTTACCTTTTCGTGCTTACGTCCCATGTGTCCGTATGCTGCAGTTTCAGAATAAATCGGGTTACGCAATTTCAAACGTTGCTCGATGAAGTATGGACGCATGTCGAATATGCCTTCGATTTTCTTAGCGATTTCGCCATCCGTCATGTCCACTTTCGCAGTTCCTTTTGTATCGATGAACAATCCACAAGGCTTCGCAACACCGATTGCGTAAGATACTTGAACAAGTACTTCGTCACACAATCCTGCTGCAACCATGTTCTTTGCAATGTGGCGAGTTGCATACGCTGCTGAGCGGTCTACCTTTGATGGATCTTTTCCAGAGAAAGCACCACCTCCGTGAGCTCCTTTTCCTCCGTAGGTATCAACGATGATTTTACGTCCTGTAAGTCCCGTATCTCCGTGTGGTCCACCAATTACAAACTTTCCTGTTGGGTTGATGTGATAGGTGATTTGATCATTGAACAAAGCCTGAAGTTCTGCCTTCAATTTTGCTTTTACACGTGGAATCACGATGCTGATAATATCTGCTTTAATTTTTGCAAGCATTTCTGGCTCCGTATCGAAATCATCGTGCTGTGTTGATACAACGATGGTATCAATTCGTTGTGGCACATTGTCGTCTGAATATTCAATCGTCACTTGTGACTTTGCATCTGGACGAAGGTATCCGATCAATTCTGGTTCGTTGTTGCGAATCTCAGAAAGCTCTTGAAGAATCTTGTGTGCAAGATCCAAAGCCAATGGCATGTAGTTTTCTGTTTCACGCGTTGCATAACCGAACATCATACCTTGGTCTCCCGCACCTTGATCTTCTGGATTTGAACGTTCAACGCCTTGGTTGATGTCCCCTGATTGATCGTGCAATGCAGACAAAATACCACATGATGCCGCATCAAACATATATTCTGACTTCGTATACCCAATTTTCTTGATGGTCTCACGAGCAATTTTTTGAACATCCAAGAAGGTGTTCGTTTTGATCTCTCCAGCGAGTACCACTTGTCCCGTTGTTACTAGCGTTTCACATGCCACTTTTGACTGTGGATCGAAGGCCATGAAATTATCGATCAAAGCATCTGAGATCTGATCTGCTACTTTATCCGGGTGTCCTTCGGATACGGATTCTGATGTGAAAAGGTATGACATGTTTATCGTGTTGTTTAATTCGTGTGCAAATTTAGTAAAGAAATAGGAAAGACGGAAATTGTTGAGAACGAAAGATGGGACTTACATCTTCTTCATTCCACTTGGTTGACAACACGTCGGCAACTTTTTCTGTGCCGCGGGGACCGCTTTCACATCATCCGCATCATATCCGACCGCCGCAATGGCCTCTTTTACTTGCTGTAAGGTAATTTTCTTGGTGGCAAACTTCACGGTAACTTGCTTGGTCGCCACATCCAGTTCAGCAAATACAATTCCTTTTGTGTAATTGAGTGCCCCTTCAATACGCTCCTTACAATCGCCACATTCCGACGAGGTCTTGATCACCACCGTTTGAAATTTCTGTTGCTTTTCTTGAGCCTGAACCCCATTGCAGAGCAGCGACATAAAGATGAAGAGGAGGAGAGATTTGAAATTTGATACTGCAAGCAATTTGATGCCTGCGGCAATTTGATGATTTGGTGCCTTGCGGCAATTTTCAATTGTGTTCATTGTGTTTGTTTTTTGTAAGGAAAAAGACAAAAGACCCGCTGCGCTGCAAGACAAAAGACCGCTACGCTTAAAGACCTGTGCATTCTTCGAAACTTCTTGTTTTATTGACTTCATTCGTAATTCTTCACGCTTAATTTTTCACTTTTAACTTCAACGCATACCGCACTCCAAGATACACATTTATCCCCATGACTGGGCCCCAAATTCTGGTCGCATCGAAATTTGCTCCGAAAGGATTTGCCGCATCTACAATTGGGTTCAGCTGTCGGTAATTGGTCAAATTTTCTCCACCAACATAGAAGTTCCATTTTTTATAAATGTGGGTAATTTGTGCATTCACAATCGGATAAACCGGACTCCGAAGGTCTTGGTCAGCGATGGGTATTCCCGGCAAGGCTGTCAAACGTGAAGTGCCATACACAGAAGCCGTAAGGTCAAACTCCCAGCGTTTGTTTCGGGTAAAATAGGCTGCATTGAAAAATTCACGGTGACGAGGTATCATCACTTGCTGTTGGATTGAACCACCGAATTCAGACTTCACATCCAGGAACTTATAGGCAAAACGAAGTTCAAGATTTTTCATTGGTGCAAAGGACAACTCTGCTTGAAAACTGTTGGAATAGGATTTCCCTTTCAGGTTGAAAAAATAAATCTGCGTACTGGATAAATCGCGGTCCACCACGAGTTGATTCTCAAAAAAGGTGTGGTAAAAATCCAAGGTCAAATTTGCTTTGCGGCTAAAGGCTTTAAATTCCTGAACGACAGATCCACCAAAATTCCATGACACTTCAGGCAGTAGGCCACTCGGTGCAACCCAAGTGCGTGACGATGCCAAGAGTGAAAGGTTATCGATCATGTAATTCGGTACACGCCAACCCTTTCCAGCCGTGAAGCGTACATCGAGTTTTTCAGTGAGTGTATATTTGGCGTGCAAGCGCGGTGAAAACTGAAAACCATACAAATTGTGGTAATCACCGCGCGCACCAACCACGGTCGAAAGGCGCATACCTGTGTACGTGTATTCAGCAAAGGCGCCAGGCACAATCTCAATTCGATCTGAGGTAAGCCCTTCGAGGTGTTGAATCATGTTGACATAAACCGCACTTGCACCTAGTTTTATTTTGTGATCGGTCGTTCCGATGATGCCGTCATAAATGGCGTTCATGTATCCACGTTTTTCTTCTCCATAAAATTTGCGAAGGCCAAAGGAAGCGTCAACTGTTTGGTATTTCACATTGTAAACTATACCTATGGAATTGGTGACTTTCTTTAGGAAGAATCCCGTTTTGGCAAATACATCAACATGCTTCGTACCCATCGATACGCCATACATCAGCGGCAATTCATCACCATTCTGATAGCCAACTTGTCCGCCATTTTTTTGGTCATAATAAGCATTGAACCCAAACTGTGCCTCCATTTTTTTACCACGATAGTCCCAACGATTTAGGAAGGAAACTGTATTACCCATAGGCAAATCGCGAAACCCATCGCCGTTTTTGTCCATGTCTGCAAAAACTCCAGAAGCGTGAGCCATCCATCCTGTGCTCCATTTTTCATTGATGATGTGTCCTGCATTGAGGT
Source organism: Bacteroidota bacterium (assembly GCA_039798485.1). Lineage (GTDB taxonomy): Bacteria > Bacteroidota > Bacteroidia > Flavobacteriales_D > Crocinitomicaceae > M0103. Next base: position 3,377 of record JBDKGB010000139.1, on the reverse strand, counting down.
TCATTTCCGCCCGACCAAAAATATTTCCATATACATTGGCATAAAAGCGTTCCATTTCGCGCGGCTTTTTCAGTTCAAGGTTGATCAATCCGGCCATCGATTCGTAGCCATTGGCTACATTGCCTGTCCCTTTTGTAATTTGAATGGACTCGATCCAGGTTCCTGGAATGGAATTTAACCCGAATGCACTTTCTAAGCCGCGCAGATATGGAATGTTCTCCATTTGGATCTGTGTATATACCCCATCAATTCCCATCATCCGGATTTTCCGTGCTCCAGAAACGGCATCTGCGATACTGACATCCACAGATGCATTTGTCTCGAATGACTCAGAGAGGTTACAACAGGCTGCTTTTCTCAATTCCGAAGAGGTCAATTCCTCTACATGCAATGTTTTTAATCGCGAAATCGAATGTGAATCTCTGCGCAACTCCACCAACATTTCAGGAAGCAATTGGTCCGAGTAAAGCACAATGTCCAACGAAATGAAACGATCAGCTTTATTCACCACAAGGGTGTCAGACGCATATCCAAGGGCCGAAATGACCAAGGTGTCTGGTAAATCTTTGGGAAGTGTTAGCTCGAAGGTTCCTTCTTCAGAGGTTACCGTTCCGATACCGGCCTTCAACAACTTTAATTTTGCTCCGTAGAGCGGTGTTTTTTGGGTGTTGTTTGATCCTTGAACGAGCCCTTTCATTTGTGTGAAAGCGGAAGTACACAGCAGTGTAAGGATCAAACTGCTTATAATTTTTCTCATAAAATACCTTTAAATGAATGATTCTCTCAATTCATTTCGGCATTAAATGCGGTAGGTACAGATGCGGTGTAATAGATGTATTCCCGAAGGTTTGGGTGGAGGATCGTAGAAAATCGTTTGCTGTTCGGACGTCAAGATCAATTCATGATTGACAACAAGGTAAAATTGGTCGTTTTGACATTCAGCAATCTGAGGACCAATTTTTTTCCAAGAAAAATAGTCAAACGTAATTTTGAACACTTCCACCTCATCCGTGCAACAATTCTCCTTCAAGGCTTCACCACAATCAATTTTGATTGCCTTTTGGCAACATGGCGGAAGTGGTTTCTCTATCTTCTCATCTTTACAATGGGATTGGTTTTCAAAAAAATACGATCGAAAAATACCATCCTCGGAACACGAATGCGTGAAAACGCGAATACCGATGTTGCCCACAAAGGCAAACAGCACAAAGGCAATAATCGATATGCGGGTTATGGGATGCACGACGCAAAGGTAGGTCAATAAAATCTGAATTTCAAAAATCAAGAGATTAGGCACTGTCCGATTATTGGCGTAATTTTGCACCAAAGAAAAACACCATGAACGTTCCGGTTACTGTCTATGCTGAAATGACCCCAAATCCGTCAACAATGAAATTTGTTGCGAACAAATATTTGCTCATCACAGGAGATTCTGTTGAATTTTCGTCAAAGGCTGAGGCCAAAGGATTTTCACCGTTGGCGGAAGAATTGTTGAGTTTTCCTTTTGTGAAAAATGTATTTATCGCAGACAACTTTGTGACCATCACCAAGACAGACAATGTTCCTTGGGACTTCATCAACATGGAAATCCGTGAGTTCATCAAAGGATTTATCGCCGAAGGAAAAGACGTGCTGATTCAGATGCCAGCGCCAAAAGCGGTTGAGTCTACTGATGATCAACCGAAAAAAGAATATGCTGTTTCTGAATACGACGATGCCATTCGCAGTCTGTTGGATGAATATGTGCGTCCAGCGGTTGAAAACGACGGTGGTGCCATCGACTTCCGCGGATTTGAAGACGGAACGGTAACTGTCGTACTTCGAGGATCATGCGCCGGATGTCCATCATCTACAGCAACATTAAAAGGAGGTATTGAAAACTTGTTGAAGTCGCACCTTCCAGAAGTAAAGGAAGTAGTGGCGGAGAATGAGTAACTGACGAGTGGTTGTTAAGATGTTAGGATTTCAAGACAAGAGACAATAGACAAAAGACCGCTACGCTGATAGAACATGGACCGCTGCGCTGATGGAACATGGACCCTTCGCGCAAAGCATTGACCTCACTTCGATGTGTTATCGTTAATCAAAAATTCGTAATTCCTTCCGCCGTGTCGGACGTAACTCGTAACTCGTAACTCGTAACTCGTAACTCGTAACTCTAATCAGAGCCAAGAAAACATCGCCTCGAGGTCCTTCGGTTTTACCCATTGTCCCATACGTTCCATGAGCATTTTCTTGAGTTGTTCTTCGGTGTAGACTTCTTTCCCCTTCTCGCTGTAGTTCATTACCCCTGCTGGTGGTTCCATCGCTTTGACCTCTTTCGCGAAATACACAACACCCCCATCTTCTGACGCAAGACCAAGGATCGCACCTGGCAAGCCACCAAAACCTTCTGGACCGATGGACGGTACGACATCCACAGAGAACCAAGCATAGATGCGTGTGGAATCGTTCATTTGATAGATGGCTTTTCGGCAGCTGTAGCCGCTGATGTTGCGTTTGCTGTCGGTGACTTTCCAAAGGCGCTGGTCAATAGAATCACTGATGATCGCTTCTGTTCCCCAAAGGTCCATGACGATGTACTTGTGTTGCGCATTGATGTTCTGGTACACCGTGTTGCGCGTCGTCATAAATTTTAAAAATCCTTCCACTGGCTCATTGTCCGGAAGTGGACGAAACAAGCATGTTGAATCATTGAAGAACAATTCGAAATTCTCAATGCGGTACTTGTTTTCCTCGGTAATGAAATTCTTCATACGCGGATTGTCACCCAATCGCTTCTTCAAGTTCGTTTTGCGTTCGAACACGATACGTCCTGATGTCAATTGCGCATCGACCAACATCGGGAAAAGCGCGATGCACACTGCGCCGATCAATTGTTTAATGCCAACCTTTGAAATCATCTTCTTTTGCTTTACGGTTATTGAATCGGAGTGTCACTTTGAGTAGAAAGTAACGCGAAATAATGGTTGTTCGGTAATCTGTAATGGCATTTCCCGAAACGGTGCGTTGTGCGCTGATGTTTTGGTTCAAGATGTCATTCCCTCGAATGGAGACGATCAAATTCTGTGTTGGTAGGAACTTCTTGCTCAATTCAGCATTCAGAATAAAGAATTCGGTATTGTAAAGTCCATTGTTTTTCGTGTAGTTCCCTTCCAAATCAATGGTAAAGCCTTTCGGCAAGCGCCATGTGAGGTCCATTCCATATTTCTGAACGCCAAATGGAGTGGTCGATGTCGTGCTCAATGAGTTGATCGGCTTATTGAAAGAGTAGCTTCCATTGAAGGAAATTTCTAGGGAATCCAACTGCACCTCAATCTGCATCTCTGGCGTAACGGCATAATTGTCGGTCGTATTGACCCTCACAACACCATTTT
>JBDKGB010000138.1:0-3424 GCA_039798485.1 Bacteroidota bacterium | reverse complement strand
CTCTACGTGATGCGCCAACCCCGCCCCAAGAGGGAGAATAATTGCCAGCTTTGTAGAGCGTATCCTTACGGTTATCTACACCGACACGAGAAGACCCATAGATGCTATGCTCTTGGGCCACGTACATGAGTTGGCTGGTTGTGTTGGTATATTTAACGTAACGACACATTTCGTTTCCTTGTGCATCACGAAGATAGTAATAAGCGGATGTAACAACGCCACTGTGTGACACCAAGTTGCTGCTTTATAATGAATTCAGAAACTTCTCGTTAAGTCGTTAAAAAGAAGGGCCAGCACTAAATCCAGCCCTTTTCCATAAAACTCGAATAGTCATCCTGTATCCCTAGGATGAGATGATCAATCAATCGAACATCCAGAAGTTCGCCTGCTTCTTTGATCTTCTTGGTGATCTTCAAATCTTCTTCCGAAGCATCCAGATTACCACTGGGGTGATTGTGTGCGATTACAATGCCAGAAGCCAAAACTTTGAGTGCGGTTGCGAAGATGATGCGATGATCTACCACCGTTGCCGAGATACCTCCTTTGAACGCTTTTAAGCCGCCAATTACTCTGTTAGCTCTGTTCATGTACAGAACAACGAATTGCTCGTTCAAACCCAAGGAATTGGGCTCAAACAGCTCTTTGAGTAGTCGATAAGCGTCAGAAGAATTCCTGATTTGCGGTAGCGGTGTTTCCTTTGGTGTGTAACCGATCGAAAGTTCCCTTAGTTTGAGTAGTTGTTTCATCAGGAAGAGAAGAGATTAAAGGTACAGACGCATGTTCTCAATGACGTTTTCGGCATTAATACTTCGATCCAAGAACCTATCGATGTAACTGCTTTTATTCGCTCCTGTAAATAGATTGAACAACTTCCAAAGATTGATACTGCCATCCTTTTCACGCCCAAAGAACTTATCGTTATAGTAACCGTCTAAAACCAAGCTCAGATGGCTATCAGTGAATCGAAATATTGGATAACCATCTCTTTCTTTGGTAGGCATAAAGCCGATCATTTTACATCTTCCAATGAACTCAGCAAATTGCTTTTCGCCAATATTGATGTTAGCCCATTTGGAGTATCGATTCAATGTTTCTGTGGACTCATGTCGATTGAGTAGATCTTCAGCACGTGCACATAGTTCAGATGCCGTGTTTACTTTGATATCGTCCAATATCCCGTCAGTAGAGACACACATATTACAACAAACACGATTTCTATATCCGATAAATACTTTGAACTTCTGTGGCCCTCGTTTGCTGTGAAGATTTTCAAGATGATACCCTCTAACGCCACCGATTGTCAGGCTTAGGTGGTTGTTGTTGATTACCCGATAAATCGATGGAACTTCAATGGTGAACATCGCCCGTTCATAATACACGGTTTTTTCAAATTCCTGCAAATCCTTCGCGTCTTTGTCCTTTGCATCGGGGATTCTGCCTTTGATTGGGTGTGAAACTCTTATGGCAGGCGAAAGCACTTCCTCTCCGTAAAATACATTCTGTACAGCATCATAGATGGATTCGACAAAGTCTGAATTGGAAATGGTTGGTTGATTGTCTTTTGAAAAGACAGGGATTACGCAATCATCTTTGAGGTGATCCAGCGTGACGCTTTGTGTGTTTGAAAGGATGAATCTATCATCTGAAGACACCCGTGAAGGTGTCGCAAAGTCTGGGTTAATGATGGCTAGTTCCATTTTTTGAGAATTTGTTTGCTAGAATTTGTTGTTGTTTGGCGATAAACTTTTGTCTATGCAGAATCCTTGCTTCCGGATGAGCTTCATACAGAGCTTTTAAGCCCTCCAAATCAGCACAGCCATCAATCTTGCCTAATAGCTCAGATGGGTTGCTACACCAAGCTGAAATCGCTTTTCCTGTATTGATTGTTGGTGTGAATTCTGGTGATTTGCTGAAGATTTCTGTTCGATCTTTTGAAGCGATACAATGATGCTTGATGTCGATATCAAAAACGATGGTAAACTCGTAGTCCATGCCATCCCTTGTAATACTCTTTAAGCCTACTTTTTCAGGTGCTACTTTGCCGTTTTTATCGCTTAGCACATAGTCCTGCTTTGTTCGAAAGGTAGCAATAATGTGACACTGAGACTGAAGAATTCGTTGAACAAGTGAGTTGTGTCTGGGGGTTACTTTGCTCCAATTTGTAAAGGAGTTTCCCATCATCGAAGAATGGATATCTAAAATTCCACCATCACCATCCCATTCATGTGATAAGGAGTCGATTACGATGACATCCATTCCTGCTTTTTCGCAAAAGTCAATCGCAGAAATATAACTTTCAGGGTTAAAAGGTCTATCCAACGTGATGACATTATAATCTCCAAGATGAGAATACAAGTCTGCCGAGTGATTCTCGGTGTCGATCACAGCGATTTTTGACCATGTTGTCATGCCACTGGCAATCAATAGGGATGAGTACGTTTTTCCAGAGCCACTTGGCCCTTGGATTGCCAATTTGATTTTGGCTTGATTACGGTGTGCTTTTCTTAAAATCATAGTTTTTATGGGTTTTGGGTTAAAAAAAAGGGGAAGCTTTTCGCCTCCCCTTAACTTGAATTAAATGATCACTTATCGCCACCAGGCCTAAGCAATCGATTGGGTTTCTGCATTCATGCTAGAACATCCTCATATGAGGTAGTGGTGCTGATAGCAGTAGGAGTAGTAACTCCGTTTGGAACATAAGACCAACGATGACTCAGTTCAATGACTTCTCCAGTTTGCGGAATCACAAACTCATAGGGAGAGCATTGCACTTTTTCAATCTTGCCATCCAATTGTTCGCCTACCATGGCTTTACAAGCCTCTTCATCAAGTGTAGATGTGACTGAACACCTTTTGATTGTAGCATAGTACTGTCCACTTTCAGCTGAACGGACCATTTCCACTCCTCCTTGAAGAATCAAAGAGAAGAATTCCTTGCCAGATGCACTCTGACGCTTTTCGAAGTTGATGATTGTTAACATATATTTTTTTATTAGGGGGTTGCGGATTGAAAAAAAACAAAAAAATCCCACACAGCGGGGGATAGACGGAGTTGCCGAAGGCAGGAGGGGGTATTGAAGATGGTTACCCCCGTTCGCCTGTGAAAATGATGTGGTCGGGGTTGAAAATTTGGAAGGGAATTGGCTAGCCCTCAATTGCAAGAATAGGGAATGTCAAACTGCGTAAACTAATGCGCACTAAATTGCGCTTAGAATAGGAAATGTAGAAGTCACTTTCTAAATTCGTAATACGTTCTTGGAAAAGTCAATCAGCACATTTCAGCGGAGAAATAGTTAGGAAAATTGCGAAATAAAAAAAGCCCCAAATCTCTTTGAGGCTTTTGAAAGTGGTCGGGGAGACAGGATTCGAACCTGCGACCCCCTGGTCCCAAACCAGGTGCGCTACCGGCCTGCGCTACTCCCCG
>JBDKGB010000137.1:0-9236 GCA_039798485.1 Bacteroidota bacterium | reverse complement strand
AATACAGGTGGTAACCTCACTCTGGTGGATGGAATTATCGGTGCAAAACCATGGAAAGGGAATGAGTGGGTAGGATTTGATGATCAAGAAATTGAATTCATTGTTGATTTGGGTAAGAAAGCCAAAATAGATCGTGCGGAACTGAATTTTTTGGAAGACATTGGTTCATGGATTCATCTCCCAAATTTTGTGAGAATATCGGTGTCCACGAACGGAAAAAAATGGTCGTTCTTGCCAGACGCGTACATTGAAAAAGTACAAGGGTGTGGCAAATTCTTGCCTTTTGCTTTTCTCGTTCAAAAAAAGGCACGCTATGTACGGTTTAAAATCGTGACGTTTGATGTGATTCCGGATGGTATGCCAGGTGCAGGCCATGTGCAGTGGACCTTTTTAGATGAACTTATGATTTTTTACAAGTAATGAAATTTGAATTGTGCGCAGCTTCAATCGAAGCAATTCAATTGGCAAAGGAGTTAAATTTTGACCGCATCGAACTGTGTCAAAATCTTGAGCAGGGTGGTTTGACGCCGTCCTTTTCCTTGATTGAATATGCGATTGCCTATGGAATTTCAACCCATGTGCTCATTCGTCCACGTCCGGGTGGTTTTACCTACAACTCGGATGAATTGGAATTGATCATTCGTGAAGTGGTCAACTGTAAAAATATGGGGGCTGCGGGCATTGTCATTGGCGTGTTGAATGAAAACGGCGCTATCGATGAACCCATACTTGAAGAAATCATGAAAAAATCCAACGGTTTAGACGTGACATTTCATCGGGCATTTGACGACTGTGTGGAATGGAAAAAAGCCATGGAAATCTTGATCAAACACGGTGTTAAACGCATTCTATCTTCCGGTTTGGCTAGAAATGTAGACATCGGTTATCCCGTTTTGACGGACATGATCAAGTATGCCGATGGTCGAATTGAAATCATGACGGGAGGAGGCGTAAATGCAGCCAATATTGGACGTTTAGTCACTGAATTAACCCCAGATGCGATTCACTTTTCAGGAACAGCTAAAGTGCAGTTGGACGAAGAATCACTTTTTTCCGAGTCTATACTAAAGGTAGATGCGAACAAGGTGAAACGCATTCTTTCTGCCGCTGGGATGTAACAAAAGAATGTAACAAACGTTTTTTAGCCATGAAAAAAATTCTCCTCATCAGTCTGCTGTTTTTTTCCTTGAGCGTCTCGGCGCAATGCGACTCGGTTTCAGAAATTAATGTCCAAATCATAGAATTGGTCGGGAAGAAGATTGGAAAAAAGGTAGGCCGTGGCGAGTGTTGGGATTTGGCCAAATATGTCTTGGATGAGACATATGCCGCTTGGGATGGGATGTACAAATTTGGAAGAATCCTGAAAAAAGGAGAATGCATCATGCCAGGTGACATCATTCAATTTGAGAAACTCAAAACGGAAACCCTAAATAATGGAGTGAAATCAACCGAAATGTTTCCACACCATACAGCCATCGTATACGATGTGAGAAGCGAAGATGAGATTGTTTTAGTTCATCAAAATACGGGATATACTGGAAAAAAGGTGGGGACGAGTATGTTTCGATTTAGCACGATTACCACAGGGAGATATATGATCTACCGACCAGTCGCATATTAAACACGCTCCAAGACGTAGCGAATCAAGGCGGTCATTTCTTCTGTATACCCTTTTGAAAACTCAAGTTTAGGACGATTTCCGATACCAAGACAAATTGTTGTGCATTGATGTCCTAAGGAGCGTCCCAACGCAAAAAGTGCCGAACTTTCCATTTCAAAATTCATGACCTTCAGTCCTTCGAGTTTTACATCCGTCAATTGCTCGTTCAGGAGCGCTGTTTTAGCCTTGAGTCGCAATTGTCTGCCTTGGGGACCGTAAAATCCGCTACTCGTCACCGTAACGCCTTCAAACGTTTGTTCCGAACGCAGTCGATCATTGAGTTCTTGAGAAGCGCTAATTAGGTAGGGTTTGATGGATTCTGGTAAGCTCAATTGAGTGTGTATGACTTCTTTCAATGCGACTTCATCCTCACTTTGCGTAACTTCATAGAAATGGGCAATGTTGTCCAAACCGAAGGCATGAGAACTAAGGATGTATGAATTTAAAGGTATTTCGGGCTGCAAAATGCCACATGTACCAATGCGAATGAGCGTTAATTGCTTAAAATTGGATTTATCCTCACGCTGAATGAGATCAATATTGGCTAAGGCATCCAGTTCATTTACCGTAATGTCAATGTTGTCGGTTCCAATGCCCGTTGAGATGGCTGAAATGCGTTTTCCGTTATACGTTCCGGTATGGCAGACAAATTCACGGTGCCTCGAGCGGTGTTCAACCGTGTCAAATAAATCGGAAACCATGGCCACGCGATCTTGATCGCCAACAAGGATTACGGTATTCGCAAGCATATTTGGTGATATGCCCAAATGGTAGACCTGTCCTGTAGCGTCGAGAACAAGTTCAGTGGCAGGATATTTCATGGGAAGTAAAGTCCAGAATTAATGCTGCGTTAGGCTACCAAAAACTTTGGCCAAAATATCTGTTACGCGCGCCATTGGATCTTTACGAATCTTATTTTCTTCAATCGCAACCATATAGAACAATCCTTCGATTGCTTTTTCTGTCACGTACTTATTCAAGTCAGGATTTAGCTTCTGTCCGCCAGAAAGCGCCATTGCAGCGTTGTATTTTGTGATCAATGGTTCCCAGTATTCTGTCAATTTCACGGTTGAAATTGCCGCTTGAACTTTTGGTGAGAAGGCATCCACTAACTTTTGAGTGGTATTGTCGCGCAAGTATTTTGTTGCTGCACCATCGCCACCATTTAATATGGCAAAACCATCAGAAATGCTCATGTTTTTAATGGCATCAGCAAAAATGGGCAAGGCTTCTTTTGTTGCTTCTTCAGCAGCACGGTTCAATGTTGTTTCAAATTTTTCAACCTGTCCAGTCAATCCTAAGTCAAGTGCTTTTTGCTTCACTTTAGCCGCATCAGGAGGGAAGGGAAGGCGAATGGCAGTGTTTTTCAAGAAACCATCTGTTACCGAAGTTAAGCTTACCGAATTTTTAATCCCTACACTTAAGGCTTCTTTCAAACCAGAGATCACTTCATCATTTGTCAATGAGGGTTTTGTAGGTGTGGTTGTGGTTGTTGAATTGACCAAAGAAGCGGCTTCATTCAATACATCACATGCTGTGAAAATGAATCCCGTTGAGAGGGCAAGGAAAATGATGAGTGTCTTTTTCATGGTGGGGTTTATTTGAATACAAAAATGGTATTTTTCTATGGTTTGACAAAATAAAAAAGAGGAGACATGTGCCTCCTCTTTAAATGTGTTTATGGTGCTTTTATTTCAATACGTTGATGCAACCGCTGAATGTGAATTTATCATCATTGACAGTGTCTTTACCGCGTGCAATCCACGTGTAAGTTCCTTGTGGCACGATGTTTCCACCGTACGTCCCATCCCATTTTGCCGTAGCGTCATGCGATTCCCAAATCACTTCTCCCCAACGGTTGTAGATGAAAAGTTCAAAGTCGTAGATATCGAGACCTGCAACGAAAATTTCCCAGGATTGATTGTGCTCATCTCCATCTGGTGTAAAGGTATTCGGAGCGTAGAAAATGACATCCTGAATGATATTCATATCGATGGTTACCGTATCGGTACAACCATATTCAGTGGTTACGATTAATGTTACTGGATAAACACCAACGACACCTTCAGGGTAAATGAATACTGGATTGGCAGAGTTGCTGTAAGATGGACTCGCTCCTGGGCTTAGCCATTGCCAGTCGATCACATCAGCCGAAGAACGGTCTTGAAGTTGAATCGTTGTTTCGAAGAATGTTGCTGGGTTAGACGAGAATGTAAAGTCTGCCACTGGCAAAGGACGAACTTCAATGAAGTCAATGAATGAATTGGTGTAGACACAGCCATAAATGGATGTTACCGTCATGTTCGCAGAGTACATACTTGGAATTTCAAACCAATTGCTAGTTGAATCTGCTCCTTGTTCCATGATACTTGTGCCATCAGAGAATTCAAAGAATGTCGTAGCGATTTCCCCACCGTTAGAGGATGAGTTTGTGAACTCAAAGAACGCTGGTGTGCAGTCCTCCAATTTGTTTGGAGTAATGTTCGGTACGATAGGCGTAGGGAAGTAAATCAGGGTACATGTATCGTCCGTTGGCGATCCACAAGCTTCACTCAACACGACACAATATTGTGTGTTGGTGAATTCTGGGTCTACAGTAATTGATACCCCAGTGCCAATTTGAGTTCCGTTTTCGGACCACGTAAATGTGTAAGGAGAAGAACCTCCCGTTCCTGTAATGTCCAATTGAATGTCATCTTCTGGACAAATTTGAGTAGAAGGTGTAATGGATTGAATTTCGAGTGCAGGTGGCTCACCAATGGTAATTACCTGAGTGATCACACAGCCATTTGCATCTGTAATGGTAACCGTATGGTCTGCTGCTACAAGGTCATTAGCTGAATTTGTTGTGGATGCCGATTGATCCCAAGAATAGGTGTAAGGTGCTGTTCCTTGTGTTATTGTCAAGGTTGCTGTACCATTGCTGCCTGAATTACACGTTGCATCTGTTTGAGAAGCAATCGTAGAAATCATTCCTGGGATTTCAGAAACTACAACAGTCGTAATGTCTTGACATCCTACATCAGAAGTTACCGTACAATTGTATGTTCCAGCGGCAAGTCCTGTGGCTGTTTGTGTAGTTTGTTGCAATGGATCATCCCACAAGTAAGTAACGTTTCCAAGAAGTGGGGTCATCGTAGCTGTTGCTGTACCATCTGAACCACCAGGGCAAGAAACCAAAGTAGATGACGAGCTAAATGTCGCAGGGGTGTCACCTACGGTTACGCTGGCAGTCGCAGTACAACCCATGCCATCTACAGCATTTACTGTGTAGGTACCAGCAGGTACACCGGTAACAGTTGCGCCACTTGCGGCAAGTGTTGGCCACGTGTATGTGAAAGGCTGCATTCCTATACCAGGTACCGCGGTTACAGTACCAATGCTAGAACTACAAATGTCAGGAGTTGAAGTTGCTGTTACTGTAGCAGAAACTCGAGTTAGCCAAGTTGTATCTTGTGTAATTGAACCGATACTTGCGCCACAGGCAGAACCTGTAAGGAAATATCCCGTGGTACCAGCCGGCACAACCGGTACTGGAAGAACACCATTGTTATATGGGAATGTTTGTCCCAATGTATTTGCCCAACCCATACCTGTACCGGCAGAGTAAACCAACAAATATGGAATTGTAGTTATGGTATACCCTCCTGAAATCCCTGGTGCTCCTGGCGTATATCGCTTACCATCTTGGTTTGCTGACCAAGCTGTATTGTTTCTCCCTGGTGTAATGTGAGCGACAGTACCGGTTGAGTTTTCTGTTCCTTGAATGGCCAAACCTCCGTTCCAATTTGGACAAGGCGGCTTGTTACCTATGTGAAATTCTACAACATTTGTTGTTTCGTAAAGGACAATCGCAAGGTAAGAACACTGAGCACAAGAGAAAGTTGGAACCTCTCGGTACAGAACTAGAAACTTTCGAAACGGAGCGGTACCAATTGTTTGGTATGAAACCTGACCTCCAACACCAGGATTGATGTCTTGATAACATCCCATAGCGGAGTTCTTTGCGTCAGCAAAAGTAGTACTTGGTAATGCGCCTATACCTCCAAGGGACCATGTGCAGTAACCATTTGCTTTTGTCAAATCAAAAGAAACCAATCCATTTGATCCGATAACAAGCTGTGTATAGTTGTTGTTGTAGAAGTTGAAGGTAAAACCGATATTGACCACACCAGAATAAACGTCATCGCTCAAGGAAACGTTTGTTGGTGCATTCATGAACAAGCCTGCCGAGCCTACGCCACCAATCCCTCCTGTGGTACAATTGTTTATTGTGACAGGGGTTCCAGCACAAACTGTTGCGTCTTCTCCAAGACAAAGTGTTACTGGTGTTTGGGCGTTGAATTTACCCACAAAAGCGAGTAGTAGCAGCGTTGAAAAAAGTAGTTTTCTCATGATGTTAAGTCGGTTTAACTAGCAAGTAGACGCACAAATTTAAACAAAGTTGCCGTTTTATAAAAATCTTGGGTCAAAATCATTTTAAGTTTCTGTTATTCAATGCATTAAAGTTGAAATAAATTTAGGTGAGTCAGGATATTTCTCAACAAATTTTCACGGGATATCAGTTCCTTAAAATATTCATTACATTTGTCCGACCAATAAAATTTTTTAAATAATGTCAAGTAAATATCAAGCAGAAATCGATGCGTTCATGGATCGCGTGAGAGCTAAGAACGGACATGAACCAGAATTTCTTCAAGCTGTTCATGAGGTAGCAGAGGCGGTAATCCCAGTTATTGAGGAGAACCCGAAATACAAAGCGGCAAAGATTCTAGACAGAATCGTTGAGCCTGAAAGAACAATCATTTTCCGCGTTCCATGGTTGGACGATAATGGAAATGTGCAAGTGAACCGTGGATACCGTGTCGAATTCAACTCGGCAATCGGACCATACAAAGGAGGTTTGCGTTTCCACCCTTCGGTTAACTTGTCTATCTTGAAGTTCTTAGGATTTGAACAAATCTTTAAAAACTCCTTGACAACATTGCCAATGGGTGGTGGTAAAGGAGGTTCTGATTTTGATCCAAAAGGAAAGTCAGACAATGAAGTGATGAAATTTTGTCAATCATTTATGACAGAACTTTGCCGTCACATTGGTGCAGATACGGATGTTCCTGCTGGGGATATCGGTGTTGGTGGCCGTGAAATCGGTTACATGTTCGGTCAGTACAAAAGAGTACGCAACGAGTTTACAGGTGTACTTACAGGTAAAGCACGCAATTGGGGTGGATCGTTAATTCGTCCGGAAGCAACTGGATACGGTACAGTTTATTTCGCGAAAGAAATGTTGGCGGTAAAAGGCGACTCTTTCAACGGAAAAGTTGTTGCGGTTTCTGGATCTGGTAACGTGGCTCAATATGCTTGTGAAAAAGCAACTCAACTTGGCGCAACAGTAGTTACACTTTCAGATTCTGAAGGGTACATCTACGATGCTGCAGGTATCGATGCTGAGAAATTGGCGTTTGTTATGGAGCTTAAGAATGTGAAGCGTGGTCGTATTTCTGAATACGTGAAGCAATATCCATCTGCAACGTTTGTAGCAGGTAAGCGTCCTTGGGAGGTGAAAGCGCACATCGCTTTACCTTGTGCAACTCAAAATGAATTGAACGGTGATGAAGCAAAAACTTTGATCGCAAACGGTGTTCTTTGTGTTGCTGAAGGAGCAAACATGCCATCTACGCCAGAAGCGATTACAGCTTTTCAAGCAGCAAAAGTTCTTTTCTCGCCGGGTAAAGCATCAAATGCAGGTGGAGTTGCAACTTCAGGACTTGAAATGTCACAAAACTCACTTCGTTTGTCTTGGAGCGCTGAAGAAGTTGACCAACGTTTGCACGGAATCATGGTGTCTATCCATGAAGCTTGTGTAAAATACGGTACGAGCGAAGATGGTTATGTGGATTATGTGAAAGGTGCAAACATCGCAGGTTTTGTGAAAGTTGCCGATTCAATGATCGATCAAGGTTTGGTATAACCAAATCCTTATGAAATACTGAAAGCCGTTCCTTGTGAACGGCTTTTTTTGTGGATAAAATGCTGATTTGTGAAATACGCTTCGCACATTTTGCCGTAATTTTACCGAAACATTTTAGACATATGGACGCATTGGATAAACGCTATATTGAGTTCAATCGAGACGGATTTGATGATCAGGAATTGCTGACAATTTATCGTGCGCTTTTAAAGCCGCGAATGATTGAAGAAAAGATGCTCATCTTATTGCGTCAAGGAAAAATCACAAAATGGTTTTCCGGTTGGGGACAAGAAGGCATTTCCGTAGGATGTACCTATGCCATGGATGCAGATGAGTACATCCTGCCAATGCACCGCAATTTGGGCGTTTTCACATCGCGTGGAATTCCAATGAACCGCCTTTTTGCTCAATTTCAAGGGAAAATGTCTGGCTTTACAAAAGGTCGAGATCGCTCTTTTCACTTTGGAACACAAGACTATAAATTGGTTGGGATGATTTCTCACCTCGGACCTCAGTTGGGAATCGCGGATGGAATTGCACTCGCGAATAAATTGAAGGACAATAAAAAATCAACAATCGTATTCACAGGAGACGGAGGGGCCTCTGAAGGTGATTTTCACGAATCATTGAACGTAGCTTCTGTGTGGGACCTTCCGGTCATCTTCGCTGTGGAGAACAACTGCTGGGGCTTGTCGACGCCTTCAGTGGAGCAGTTTCGCTGCAAGCAATTCATCGATAAGGGAATTGGTTATGGTATGGAGGCTGTTCAGGTGAATGGAAACAACATCTTAGAAGTCATTCGTACCGTTCGGAAAATCAATGAAGACATTCGCTTCAATCCTAAACCATACATTCTCGAGCTGATGACGTTTAGAATGCGTGGCCATGAAGAAGCATCCGGAACGAAATATTATCCAGAAGGGTTGCAGGATGAATGGGCAAAACAAGATCCAGTAGCGAATTTTGAATTGTACCTCAAAGAAATTGGCGTTTTAACACAGGAAATCGACGAAACATACCGCGCCGAATTGAAGGAGGAGATTCAACATGGTTTCGATGAAGCGAATGCGGAGCCAATGATTGATGCGTCTTTGGAACGTGAGATGGAAGATTTATATGCACCCTTTCATCAGGTTGTTCAAGCAGGAACAGGTGGCACCTCAGAAAAACGTTTTATTGATGCCATTCAAGATGGATTGCGTCAATCCATGGAGAAATACCCTGACCTTGTGATTATGGGGCAGGACATTGCTGAGTATGGTGGTGCATTCAAAGTGACGGAAGGATTTGTTGATCAATTTGGAAAGGAGCGCGTGCGAAACACACCAATTTGTGAGTCAGCCATTGTAGGTGCCGGCTTGGGCTTGTCGATTTCTGGAATGAAAGCCATCATTGAAATGCAGTTCGCTGATTTCGTGACGTGTGGATTCAATCAGATTGTCAATAACTTGGCAAAAATGCATTGGCGCTGGGGTCAAAATGCAGATGTCGTGGTGCGCATGCCTACTGGAGCGGGAACTGCCGCAGGACCATTCCATTCACAAAGCAATGAAGCGTGGTTTTTTCATACGCCAGGATTGAAAATTGTCTATCCTTCAACGCCAT
>JBDKGB010000136.1:0-2515 GCA_039798485.1 Bacteroidota bacterium | reverse complement strand
AGGGTACATGCGATATTGGTAGTTGCTTTGGATCATGGGGACGTGCACTACGCCATTGGCATCGGGGCGATGGTTGGGGTATGCGATGAAGTTGTATTGGGGTTTTGCGGGCGCGTTGTTCCTGGGGATATATACGTTGGGGTTTCTGGGCACCGGCGGTTTGGGCAAATCCTGTCGGGTAACCGGAGGCTTCACAACGGGTGGTTTGGGCAGGGTAGGTTTGGGGATCGATGGCTTTGGGAACTCCGGGTTCTGCGCATGTACGCTATGAATGGAAAAGGTCAACTGCAGCAACAGGATGGCCAGTGTGCAGAAGGGGAGTGGGCGATTATCGTTCATCTTGCGGAGAGTTTGTCAAATTGCATACCAATTTACGATTTCATTTTGAAATAATAATTCAATCCCTTATTTTTGCACCCTCATTGGAGAGATGGCAGAGCGGTCGAATGCGGCGGTCTTGAAAACCGTTGACTGTTACAGGTCCGGGGGTTCGAATCCCTCTCTCTCCGCTGAATACAGTTCGCAACTGTTCGAAAAGTGTGTAAGTCCTTGATTTACACACTTTTTTTTGTTCTTTACTTTCCGAAAATGTTCGCGTTTGTACGCCGATTAGGTTTCCTACTGGTGACCCCTTTTTTAAAATGCAAAAGGGGTCAACGGTGTACGAACAAAAACGAACATAATCGTACTGAAAATCAACAAGATAAGCTTGATTTAGCCGAGGGGTAAATGTAGTTTTGTAATCAAAATGGGGGGCACAATTAAAACAATTGCACCTTATGTCGTCAAAAACAACATTCAGTCTGGTGTTCTACATCAACCGGACAAAAGACAAGAAGAACGGGGAATGCCCCGTGATGCTACGCATCAACATTAACGGGGATAAAGTAGCCCTGAGATTGAAACGCTTCATCCACCCAGATCAGTGGGATCCTGTGAGGTACCAAATGAAGGGTCGAACATCTGAAGCCAAAGTCTTTAATGACTACTTGGAAGCGATACGTGTTCGCGCCCATCAGAAGTACAATGATCTCCTGATGCAACAGGAGGAAGTTCTAGCTACAGACCTTCGTGATGCTATCCTGGGTATCAACAAGGCCAAGGCCAAGATGATCATCGAAGTCTGGGATGACCACATCGCGAGCTTGAAAGCGCTATTAGGTAAAGAGACCACCTACGCTACTTACCAAAAGAACATGACCGCCCGGAATCACCTTCAAAGCTTTCTGATGAAAACTTACAGAACGGCCGATATCTCACTCAAAGGCATGGACAACCATCTGATATACCAGTTTTCTCTGTACCTAAAAACAGAAAAAGGGTGCAATTACAACACGGCCAACAAATTCTTGCAGAACGTCAAAAAGATTACGACCATGGCGATTCGACACGGTTGGCTGTTGAAGGATCCCTTCTCTGGAATCAGTTTAGGCATGAAGGAAGTTATTCGACCCTATTTGACCGAGGAAGAACTTAAGCGGTTGATGGAATTCCAGTCCCCTTTCGAGCGTTTGATTCGGGTACGTGACTTCTTCGTGTTCTCCTGCTTTACGGGTCTTGCCTATATTGATGTCAAGCAGCTTCGGAAGTGTGAGATTGAATACCATGAGGAAAAGTACTGGATCCGCACAAGAAGGCAGAAAACAGGTGGACAGGCCAACATCCCGTTACTAAATGTTCCGATGGAGATCATCCGGAAGTACTGTAACCTGGAAGCACTGAATCCCGAGGATTTAGTTATCCCAATCTTGACCAATCAAAAAATCAATGCGTATCTAAAAGAACTAGCCGATTTATGTGGTATTTCCAAGGTCTTGTCATTTCACGTTGCTAGGCACACTTTCGCCACGACCGTCACCATGATGAATGGTGTACCCATTGAAACGGTTAGCAAGATGCTTGGCCACAAGAACATCAAAAGCACCCAGCACTATGCACGAATCGTCGACCAGAAGGTTGGCGAGGATATGGAACTACTCTCGCGAAGATTAGGAACCAGATTGGCACTAGCGAATTAAAACGAAGCCCCGGGATGACCGGGGCTTTTTTGTGAATACTTACGAATAAAAATGAAATGGAAAAAGAATTTGTTATACGATCTTATGGGTACTGTGAGCTTGCGATGCTCTACTTCCCTAACAGCACAAAGAAAAGTGCTAGTGCGCAGCTAGGTAGATGGATAAGGGGGAATGAGAAACTTAAAAGTCAATTGACGGAAATGGGATTAAAGCCAAGAAAGAAAATTCTAACACCGAGCCAAGTGAAATTGATTGCAGAAGTTTTTGGTGAACCTTGATATTTTAAATGAATGTCACCATCCCCAACTTTAAATTAGCACTTTGAAGTCAATAAATTATTGATTCCTAATGTTAGTTTCGATGTTGTTCAATGCGTTTCCGAAAACTTCTTCGATGGCAAAAATTACCAGGGTGGCGGAAACATGCTTCCATTTATAATTTTTTTGAATTTCAGTTGAATTCACAATCTTTCCATACTCAACATATAAATTTAAAGC
>JBDKGB010000135.1:0-38023 GCA_039798485.1 Bacteroidota bacterium | reverse complement strand
CAGTACCATCACTCATGGTCCACACGCAGTCGAATGAATTTGCCGTGTTGTTGGTGAATGTTACGGTCAACGGCGCACAGCCCTCAGTAACACTTGGTGTGAAATCAGCCGTAAGATTCGCATTGACTGTCACAAGCAATTGGTCGGTGTTTGTACATCCTGCAGCCGATGTTCCCGTTACAGTATACGTTGTGGCACCCGCGGCAGGGGTAAATGCCACGCCATTGGTTACAGCTGGAGACCATGTATAGGTTGCCGCACCTGAACCTGTAAGTACAACCGTTTGGTCTGGACAGGTCACGACATCATTTCCTGCAAATACATTCGGAATAGGGTTTACGGTGACCACAACTTGATCGGTAGCAATACAACCCGCAGCCGACGTTCCTGACACCGTGTAGGTTGTTGTCGCAGCTGGTGTAAAGGCAAGACCATTGGTGATGCCACCACTCCATGAATAGGTTGCGGCGCCTGATGCATTGAGCGTTACTTGTTGACCAGCACACACAGCGACATCAGCACCAGCAGAAACTACAGGCAAAGGATTTACGGTCACCACAACTTGGTCTGTATTTGTACATCCCCCTGAAGTACCTGTCACGGTATAAGTTGTTGTGCCCACAGCAGGTGTGAACGGCGTATTGTTGTTGATGGCAGGTGACCACGAATAGCTTGTTGCTCCACCACCTGAAAGGGTAACAGAAGCACCGACACAAATGGTGACATCATTGCCTGCCGTCACGGTAGGAATTGGGTTTACGGTCACCACAACTTGGTCTGTATTAGTACATCCCGCAGCTGAAGTTCCTGTCACGGTATAGGTTGCTGTAGTTGTTGGTGAGAACGGAACCCCGTTTTGCACAGGCGCTGTCCACGTATAGGTTGCAGCCCCACCACCTGAAAGTGTTACAGGCTGACCATTACAAATGGTTTGGTCATTTCCAGCAGCTACAGTCGGCAACGGATTGACAGTGACCACGACCTGATCGGTGTTTGTACATCCAGCAAGGGAGGTACCTGTCACGGTGTAGGTGGTTGTTGCTGAAGGGGAGAAGGCGACATTGTTTTGTACTGGTGCCGTCCACGAATAGGTATTAGCTCCTGCCCCCGCAAGGGTTACAGATTGACCGATACAAATGGTTTGGTCGAGACCTGCATCTACCGTTGGTAATGGGTTCACAGTGACCACAACTTGATCGGTATTCACACAGCCTGCTGCAGATGTTCCGGTTACTGTATATGTTGTGGTTCCGATTGCTTGTGTGAAAGGAACTCCATTTGTTGCAGTCGGAGCCCACGTGTAGGTCGAAGCGCCAGTCGCATTCAGCGTAATTGGTGTTCCAATACACACTGTTTGATCGATTCCAGCATTCACTGCTGGGAGTGGATTTACAACAAGCGTTACCGTCGAAATGGAATCGCATCCTTGGGATGATGGAAATGTTTGCGCATATACACCCGCCACTGTTTGTGTTATGCCATGAATCACTGATGATTGACTTTGACAAATTGTAATTGTATTGGTTGTGTTAATGACTGTCGTTTGCGTCACATTGAAGGCAGGAGATGTTCCAGAACATCCAAAAGCATTTGTCACCGTTACCGTGATCGGATTATTTGCTTGCGTAACAGAAGCTGTTGGTGTCGCAACTCCAGTCGACCAAGAATACGTTGTGAATGTTGCACTTGTGGAAAGTGTTGGTGGGAATCCAACACAATAGGTGTTTGCCCCTTGAATGATTGGTGCTGGATTTGGATTTACCGTTACAACCACTTGATCGGTTCCTGTACATCCCGCAGCTGTTGTTCCTGTTACGGAATACGTTGTTGCACCAAGGGCTGGTGTAAATGTTGCTCCATTGGTAATTGTTGGTGTCCAAGTGTAGGTATTCGCACCAGTAGCTGTTAAGGCAACAGTAGCTCCCTGACATAGGGTTTGATCTGCTCCAGCATTTACCGTTGGCAATGGATTTATAGTCACAACAACTTGATCGGTTCCAGTACACCCGTTGGTAGTTCCAACAACCGTATATGTAGTTGCGCCTGCAGTTGGCGTAAAGGCAACACCATTTGTAATTGTCGGTGTCCAAGTATATGTTGTTGCTCCATTAGCTGTCAATGTGACGTTTGGACCTTGACATAAAGTTTGATCTACCCCGGCATTTACGGTAGGAACTGGATTCACAGTTACAAGTACTTGGTCGGTGCCGATACATCCATTGGTGGTTCCTGTTACCGTATATGTTGTGCTAGCAGCAGGAGTGAACGCCACTCCATTGGTAACCATTGGTGACCAGCTGTAGGTTGTTGCGCCTGTTCCTGTCAATGTTACAGGTGTTCCAGCACATACAGTTTGATCTGCACCAGCGTTCACAATAGGATTTGGATTCACGGTAAAGGTTACCTGATCGGTGCCCGTACAACCATTCGCATCAACACCTGTAACTGTATATGTAGTCGTTACGGTTGGTGTCGCAATTACCGAAGCACCTGTGGTAGCGCTCAATCCAGCTGATGGAGACCACGTATAAGTCGTACCTCCAGTTGCGTTAAAGGTAGTTTGAACTCCTGCACATGCTATGACATCTAAACCAGCATTGATTGGCGCATTTGACAAAACTGTTACAGTGACAGGATCTGAACCCGTGCAACCAGCTACGGAAGTTCCAGTTACGGTGTAGGTTGTCGTTACTCCAGGAGTAAAGGTAACCGATGCACCGGTTGCTGCGCTCAAGTACGTTGACGGTGACCAAGAATAGGTGTTTGCGCCTGTTGCAGTAACAGCTACTGTCCCAGTTGCACATACCGAAACGTTGTTCGCAACGATTGTTGGTGTTTGATTAACGGTAACGACAACTTGATCGGTTCCTGTACATCCCGCTGTTGTTCCTACAACGGTGTAGGTTGTTGTTCCGATTGTTGGCGTAAATGCGACTCCATTCGTTACTGAAGGTGTCCACGTGTAGGTCGTTGCTCCCGTGGCAGTAAGTGTCACGTTTGGTCCTGAACAGATCGTTTGGTCAGCACCGGCATTTACGATTGGACCAGGGGTTACGGTAATGATCATCTGATCGGTTACTGCTGGACAAGGTCCTGTTGGATCATTTGACGTCAATGTCAAGGTGATTGTTCCCGTTGTAATTGTTGGCGTATACGTCGAGGTTAAACTCGCAGGATTGGTGAATGTTCCACTAGCTGCGGACCAAGTTCCGGTCGTCGCCGATCCGCCTACTGTACCAGCAAGGGTTACGGTACCTCCTGCACAAATGGTTTGGTCGATGTTTGCATTGGCTGTGGCTACAGCATTTACGGCTACGGTTGTAGTTGCCGTAGCGGTGCACGTTCCAAGAGTAGTTGTCAATGTGTATGTTCCAGCAGCAGCCGCTGTTCCAGGTAAGGTTGGATTTTGAACGGCAGAAGCAAATCCATTTGGCCCAGTCCAAGCATATGTTGCTCCAGCAGGACCTGTTCCGTTCAATTGAATGGTAGATCCGATACAATAAGGGCCGGTATTCGTTGCGGTGGCTGAAGCAGCATTTACGGTAACGGTAGCATTTGCAGACGTTGTTCCACACGATCCTACTCCAGTTACGGTATATGTCGTTGTTGTTGCGGGTGAAGCAGTAACTGTTGGTCCAGTAGTCGCACTTAAACCCGTTGCAGGCGTCCACGTGTAGGTATTTGCTCCAGTTGCGGTAAGTGTTGCCGATTGACCCGCACAAATGGTGGCGGAGTTCACTGTGACAGGACTCACAGTTGTACAACTGACACTTGCTGTTCCAAAGAAATTTAAGGGCAAGGAGGTAGATTGTGAACTATAGTTTGAGAGGCAAATCAAATAGCGCTGACCGCAGGTTACGTTGAGCTCGGGCTCGAAATCACCTGCGAGCCCCCCGGCGGGTAAAGGGGTGGCCATACCAGTATAACTTATACAGTTGGCATTCCAGTTACAGCGAACAGGCGCCAAGGTATTGTTGATGATTTGAGTACATGTAGTAGCACCCGTATATGGCCACATAATCCAATCCAAACATCCAGTTCCTGGCGCTCCAATGGAGAATTCTAAAGTTCCTGAAGTAGCCACATTCACGACCATCCAGGTACTATTGAGTTCACCAGACAATAAACAGCCAGAATTTGTTGAGGCTACGTTGGTTGAAGGATTGGAAACAGTACCTGTCGTAAATTCTGTTACACTACCTGAACCACTAGGATCTACTTGAAAAGTTGCATTCGTACAAATGTTTACAGCACCCGAACAATCGGATGCAATGATCGGACCAGGAGGAGGTGGCGGCGGGGTACCACAAGGTGCACAGATCACATTGGCAAGCCAACCGGTTGAATTCACAATGATGTCCGATGTAAAAACGAGCGTTAAACACCCAGTTGTTGAGGTTACATTTTGTGGAGCAATTGTACCGTTCAAGGTGACTAAAGGTGTACCCGTTGCTGTGGTTCCATTGTAAATGGTCAGGTAATCCCAATTTAATTCAAGATCTCCACCCGTAAATTGAAGGGTAACACATTGTCCAGCTGTTCCTGGACAAATGGTTTGCGTACAATTGGCGCTATTTGGGTAATTTCCAGTTCCACCAGGATCTGAATATTGTCCACCACATTGGGTTAAGGTATTTGTTGTTCCAACAGGTGGGCAGGTCATAACGGATTGTCCAATTGACATTTGTCCGCACAAGAGTACCACAAGAAGCAGAATATAGTGTAGTTTTTTCAGCATAAGTAGTTGGTTTATATTCCTTCAACAACCCTTTGACGCGTGAAATCATTGGTGGTTGCCGAAGACGAACCAAATGTATGAAAAAACCTGAATTAATGAAGGGAATTCTTGACTAAAGCACTTCTTTTCAGAGGTCAATGCCCCCTCATTTAGTGTTTCTTTTTGAGTAGCTTCGGAAACTTCTGCTTGAACTTATTCAATCGAGGGATGGAAACCGCACGAACATACGAATTGTCGGGATTCATCCGCTCGTAATCTTGATGGTAGTCTTCTGCCTCATAGAACATCGAGAAAGGCGCAAGCTCTGTTGTGATTTTGCTGAACGTTTTGGCTTTCAACAACTCTTGAATGTATGCTTCTGCAGCCGCTTTTTCCCCTGTGTTTTTATAAAAAATGGCTGAACGGTATTGCTTTCCACGGTCAGGTCCTTGTTGGTTCAAGGTAGTAGGGTCGTGTGATCCAAAAAAGACTTCCAAAAGCGTTTGGTAGCTTACTTTTGAGGAGTCATAATAGATTTTTACAGATTCTGCATGTCCTGTCAATCCTGCCGATACTTGCTCGTACGTTGGATTTTTTTCTTTCCCACCAGAATAACCTGAAACCACTTCTTCAACACCATTCAAAGATTCAAAAATGGCTTCAACACACCAAAAACAACCTGAGGCAAAATAGGCAGTTTGCAATGAATCTAAATTGACATTTTTTTTCGCTGTTGTTGTGGTCGTTGACTGCTCCTCTTTTTGGGAGCACGCGCTGAGTGCAATGCACAATGCGGAAAGTAGACTGAATGTTCTCATAGCATACATAACACGAAAGTTTTGGGATTGTTTATTGGGCATCATCTTCATCGGGTACATCTCCGCGCAAGGCTCTAAATCGTTTTCTGGCCTCTTCAGCATAAAGACTTCCTTTGAAGTCAAATAGCAATATTTTGTAATATTCTGCAGCTTTCTCCAAATTGTTTAGGTGCAGTTCATAGAGTTCTCCAAGCTGAAAAATGGCATCATCGGCTAGGATGTCTTCACGGTGGTATTTCAGTAATTCTTCCAAATAACGAGCGGCTTCTGTCCATTGGCCTTGCTGCTGCATGGCTTTGGATTTTCGCAATAAGATTTCATCTCCCAGACTGTGGTAAGGATAATTTTTAATGATACTG
The DNA here is from genome assembly GCA_039798485.1 of Bacteroidota bacterium. GTDB lineage: Bacteria > Bacteroidota > Bacteroidia > Flavobacteriales_D > Crocinitomicaceae > M0103. The sequence continues at coordinate 32,129 of JBDKGB010000135.1, read as the reverse complement.
TCAAACAAGGCAAAGGCTTGTGAATACTGGTGTTGTTCAATCAGCAAATCTGCATTTGCAAACCACGTCATTGCTTGGTAATTGCTGTCAAGGCCAAAATTGTCTGTGATCAACAGCGACAGTTGCATGGCGTCGTTGGCAATGAGTTTAGAGGTGGATTCTTTCAATACATTGAGCTGTGATTGTGCGAAATCAAATTCACCGTCATAATAGAAAATTCGTGCATTCTTGTACTTCGCTTCGTTGCCGATCGGTTCAAACTTAAAGGTGTTTTCGATCTGCATGTAGAGCAGAGAGGCTTCCCAAATGTCTCCGTGCAAAACTTGAATGTCACCAAGCTCCATTTTAATTTCTGCCTTCTGCATATCTGTGAGACCAGCGATTGCTAAAACCTTTGTCAGGATGTCGATGGCTTCAGCGGATTGATTGGCATAGAAAGCAAGGATGTGACTGAGTTCTATGGAAAGGGGAACGCCTGATCTTTTTTGTCCAAGGCGTTCAAGTGTCGTTCGGTATTCCTGAATGGTTTGATTGAGTTCTTCGCTTGAAAAATTTCGGTTGGTGGTCACTTCCAAGAATCTGGTGTTCAATAAGGCGCGTTCTGCTTCGTAGTAATACGAGTTTTCTTCTCCAAGCGAGAGGACATACTTAAAGCCTTTCCGCGCTGTTTCGTAATCTCTGTTTTCCACACAGATTTTTGCGACATCAATGACGCGCAATCCTTGTTCTCCTTGTCGTTTGTCCAATGCTTGTGCTTGTGTGAGCGCAGCATTGAAGTTCTTGCGTTGTAGAAAGAGCCAAATCAACATTTCGGCGTAGACCGGATCATTTGGTTTTTTCTGAACCCTTTCAAGCAAGGCATTTTTGAGCATGTCGTATTCTTTCGACTCTTTTGCACTCAAGTCAAATTGAGCGGTCAATACGGTTTGCAATGTTTGGTAGTAGCTCGAATAAAAGTCGAGCAGATCGAGGTACTCTCCAATCATTTTCTCGGTCTGCCCCATCGCTCCATACAATTCGGCAAACTGAAAGTGAAGTGGGTATGTTTCTTTCAATAATTTACGGCCAGTTTCTAAAGTACGCAAGGCCAAGTCATTTCTCCCTTTGCTTTTGAAAGCGTTGTACAATTGTATGATTTGTCCTGCATCTGGAATAAGTTCATCGATGAGTTCGCTGTAGATTTTTTGTGCCTTATCTGACTCTTCACCGTCCTCATAGAACTGTCCCAAACGTACTTTGTATTCACTGTCGAAACGATTCGCAGCAGCCTGTTTTTTCAGTAGCTTTTCGGCATCTTTTCGCTGATCAGTTGCAATAAGGCAATCGAGGTAACGGTTAAAATAGAATTTTGATGGATCGGCAGTGTACAATTTTTCGTAGTACCCAAGCGCCTTGACAAATTCACCTTTGGAGTAATAGAGTTGCGCCAATTGCTGGTCTGTTTCACCCTGACTGTACATGAAAGGCGAAAGCAGGATGAACAGTAAGAGGATCTTTATTTTCAAAGCGCGAAGTTTCAAACTCGGTTATTTCTTTTCCATCAATTTGAGCGAAAAGGCATTTAACTCAGCATAAATTTCATTGAAATCTTTGATGGTTTTGTTCTTGTGATCCACATAGGCTTTCAATAATTGTTGAAGCTGATATACTTTCTGCTGTTCAAATTTGATGTACTCAGCATACTTATCACGACGGCCGTTTCCGTTTTCGATATCTTTTCTGAGGGTGCTCAAGGCCAAAGATTCTGCATCCAATCCACGGCGAACAATGGAAAATCCACTTCCAATAGTGCGATGTGCAATTCCTTCGTTTTCGTGTTCATGTTCCTCTTCGCGTTCACCACCTTCTTCACCTTCTTCATCTTCTTCCGGATCAATGGCTTTTCGAATTGCTCGGAATTTACTCATTTTCATCCCTAGGTTCATGTCCAGGGTATCCACATCATAATACGTTTTTAGACGCGTTAAAATGGCATTTGCAGCAATGCGAATTCCAGCTAAGGTGTCAAGTCTATTTTCTTTCAACACGGCATGCATGCTGTCCAACGATTTCTCCATATTGGCAATCGCTTTCAGGTGCTTTGGCTTGTCTAAATCTCCGCATGAAGCAAGCACAAGGATAGATGTAAAAAGAATCAGGACGCTAAAATTTTTCATAGTCGCTAAAATACACCATCGAATCGGAAAACCAATCCGCAATCAAGGAATTAAGAAGATTTAACAGTAGCGATTGATTTTAGTCAATTGTTGTAAAGCCCGTGTATTTGTGCAGTGCCTCGGGAATGTTGATTCCGTTGGCTGTCTGATGATTTTCCAGCAAGGCAGCAACGATGCGCGGCAGGGCAAGTGCTGAACCATTTAGGGTGTGGCAAAGCTGGTTTTTCTTGTCTGCATTTTTGAAACGCAATTTCAAACGGTTGGCTTGGAAGGTATCGAAGCGTGATACTGAACTCACCTCCAACCACTTTTCTTGGGCTGCAGAATAAACTTCAAAGTCATAGGTCATTGCAGATGCAAAACCAGTGTCACCGCCACAAAGTCTTAAGATGCGGTATTGAAGTCCAAGTTTTGACAGCAAGCCTTTCACGTGATCGATCATTTCGTCGAGTGCCTTCGCTGTATTGTCGGGGTGCTCGATACGCACAATCTCAACTTTGTCGAATTGGTGCAAGCGGTTTAGTCCACGAACGTCTTTTCCGTATGATCCAGCTTCTCGACGGAAACACGGCGTATAGCCTGTCAATTTTATCGAGAATTGATCGTTCGGTAAAATCACATCGCGGTAGATATTCGTCAAAGGAACCTCTGCTGTTGGAATCAAATAGAAATCATCCTCGTTGCAGTAGTACATTTGTCCCTCTTTGTCTGGCAATTGACCTGTTCCGTATCCGCTTGCTTCGTTCACTACCAATGGTGGAATGAATTCTTCGTATCCAGCTTTGTCGGCTTCCTCAAGGAAGAATGAGATGAGTGCACGTTGAAGTTTTGCTCCTTTTCCACGGTAAAACGGAAAACCAGCACCTGTGACTTTTACCCCCAATTCAAAATCAATGAGGTCATATTTTTTTGCCAAGTCCCAATGTGGAAGAGGCGTACCTTCGAAAACAGGTGTGGATCCTTCTTCAAAAACTGTTTCATTGTCTTGCTCACTTTTGCCATACTTCACGTTTTCGTTTGGTACGTTGGGTAAGGTATAGAGCAATTGCGTAATGGCTGCTTCGTGCGCATCCACAGTCACCTTTAATTCACTTTCTTTAGCTTTTAGTTCCGCTGTTTTTTCCTTCGCAGCGCTTGCTTCCGCTTGCTTTCCTTGTTTGAACAATTCGCCGATTTCTTTGGCTAGTTGATTCAATTCAGCCGAAATTGCTTCAAGCTCCGTCTTTCCACTTCTCCACTGTTGATCGGTATGTAGAATGGCGTCAAGCGTTTCTGTAGCATCAATATTGCGTTTTTTCAAACCGTCAATAATGGCTTGTTTTTCGGTGCGGATACGGGTGATTTCTAACATTTTGTTTGGTGTTTAACGCTGCAAATTTACGAAAATAAAAAAGGCGAACACTCGGCCCGCCTCTTTAATAATAGTGTGATTCTATCCTTATGCTTCAGTTTCAAAAGGAACTATTGAAACAAAAGAACGATTGTCTTTTTTCTTTCTGAATGCTACCAATCCATCTGTAAGTGCGTACAATGTGTGGTCTTTTCCAATTCCAACATTTTCACCTGGATGGTGTTGAGTTCCTCTTTGACGAACAATAATGTTCCCAGAGATTGCTGCTTGACCACCAAAAATCTTAACGCCAAGGCGCTTGCTGTGTGATTCACGTCCGTTCTTCGAACTACCGACTCCTTTTTTATGTGCCATTTTCTTAGAATTTTAATTCCCGAAGGAAAACTTATGCTTTAATGTCTTTGATCGTAATCGATGTAAAGCTCTGACGGTGGCCATTTTTCTTCTTATAACCTTTTCTTCGCTTCTTACGGAAAACGATAACTTTGTCACCTTTAACGTGATCATTTACTTCTGCAGTAACCGAAGCTCCTGCTATAGCCGGGGCGCCAACACTCACATTGCTTCCGTTGTCAATCAAAAGTACTTTGTCGAACTCAAGTTTCGCTCCTGCTTCTGCTGCCAATCGGTGTACAAAGATCTTTTGGTCTTTTTGCACTTTGAACTGCTGCCCTGCTATCTCTACAATTGCGTACATATAGCTTTGTTTAAAAATTATTAAAAATCGGACGGCAAAGATACTGTAATTTCCTTAAAAAACAACACGCCTCCGAAATATTCTATTTTGACCTCATTTTTTGAAGAAAATAAGGAAGGTAATTGGCTGTAAAGACACCGCCTAAAACGATCGCCATCGCACCAATTTCTGTCCAGCCAATCAATTCTCCAAACGATACGCCAATCAACACGGCGACAATAGGAATGAAATAGGTGACCGTACTGGCAAACAAGGCTGAGGAATAACTGATGACATAATTAAAGATAAAGACAGCCAGCGCTGTGCCAACGACTGAGAGGATAGCGATGTAGCTGAGTCCATTCCAGGCATTTGGATTCCAATAGATCGTATGGAATGCACCAAAATAAAAACTGCAGATCAAAGATGGAATAAAAAGGATAAAAAAGGCTAGGGAGGTGATTTCAACCGAACGCATGTCGTGCAAGGTGTGTTTGATGGTGTTTAAACTGATGCCGTACATCATGGTTGCCAAAACGATTGCTAGAATATGCCACCAGGTGCCCGACAAACTCAATTGTTTTCCAGCCAGCATCAACAATACGACGCCGATGGTACCAATGGCAATGCCGATGAGCTGAATGTTGCTAATGCGCACTTTGAAAATGATGAATCCAATGAGTATGGTGAAAATGGGTGTGGTGCTATTGAGCATGCCAGCCAATCCTGAGGAAAGTCCAGTTTCGGCGTAGGTGAATAAAAAGGCTGGAACAAAATTGCCGCAAAAGCCAACCGTTGCTAGGGAAAGAAAGCGTTTAATCGAGTTGATTTTCGGGATGTGTTGAATGGCAAAGGGCAACAAGACAAATGCTGCAAGCAACATCCGCAGAGCACCTACCTGTGAAGATGTGAAGATTTGGTCACCATGGATCGTAAACATTCCTCGTTTCATGAGGATGAATGAGCTGCCCCAGATGCATGCGAGCATTAGAAGTAAAATCCAACTTCGAATTTCTTTGGTCATGCTGCAAAAGTATAAGAATTCGCGGTCTTGACCTGAAAGAACTTGTTAATAAACTGTTCAAAAAGTGTTGATAACAACATAGGTCGAAAATGCAAGATATTTTCCCCACAATTTCCCACTTATGTGATTTAATGCCCTTAAAACACTAGAAAAAAGAAAAAAAAGATGTGCTATTTTGAAACTTTAATTACCTTGCATCGTTAGTATTTATCAACAATTGAAAACCCTAGTGGTAAAAAGTGGTAAAATCCACTTAATTTTACCCATTATTTATTCGCCATGGCAGGCTTAGTAGGAGAGTATGAGGTTAAACTGGACGCGAAAGGTCGCTTCCTTTTTCCTTCCGGATTACGGAAGCAGATCTCTCCTGCAACAATCCGTGATTTCATGCTGAATAAGGGATTTGAAGACTGCTTGACACTCTATCCGCTTCCCGAGTGGGAGAAGATCAGTACCAAGCTGTCGAAAATGAACTTGTTTGTGCCAAAGAATCGAATGTTTTACCGACTGTTTCATCAGGGGGCAAAATTGGTTTCTTTGGACAATGCCGGTCGAATCCTAGTGCCAACCACCCACATGGAGCGTGTTGGTTTACAACAGGATGTGATGCTGATCGCCTACAATGATCGCATCGAGATTTGGGATAAGCAGAAATACTTCGACTTGATTGAGGCCAACATGGCGGACTTCGCGGATTTAGCGAATGACGTAATGGGTGACTCAAATGACAGCGAATAATACAGATTATCACATTCCAGTAATGCTCAATGAATGCATTCAGGGTCTAAATATTGATCCTGAAGGTGTTTATGTGGATGTTACGTTTGGCGGTGGAGGTCACTCTCGCGAAATTTTCAAGCACCTCAATGAAAAAGGGCGCCTGCTGGTGTTTGACCAAGATCCAGATGCTGCTGCAAATGCATGGTCTGCCCCTAATTTTACATTCATCCCAGCAAATTTTGAATTTTTATCCAATCATCTCCGCCTCAATGGCATTAAAAAGGTGGACGGAATACTTGCTGATTTAGGCGTTTCATCGCATCAGTTTGATGAGGAATCTCGAGGTTTTTCAATCCGAACGGATGCCCCGCTCGACATGCGAATGAATCAACATGGTGCTGTTTCGGCGGCAACAGTAGTGAATGAGTATGAGGAGCAGGAATTGATTGATTTACTACGCAAATACGGTGAGTTGCCGAACGCTCGTCGCATCGCTGGGGAGATAGTTCGTGCCCGCTCTTCGCGTAAAATCAAAACGACAGGACAATTGATGGAGGCGCTTGCGACGTGCGCACCGAAATTTAAAGATCATAAATTTTTTGCTCAAGTTTTTCAAGCGATTCGCATTGAAGTAAATCGAGAAATGGAGGCCTTGGAGAAATTCCTGGAGCAAACAGCCGAAGTGCTTCGTCCTGGAGGACGTTTGGTCGTTATGTCTTACCATTCCTTGGAAGATCGCTTGGTGAAGAATTACATGAAGCGAGGTTCATTGGATGGTGAAATAGAAAAGGACTTTTTTGGGAATGTATTGAAGCCATTCTCAGAAATCAATAGACATCCGATTGTACCATCGGAACAAGAGTTGGAAAATAATACGCGCTCCAGAAGTGCAAAACTGAGAATAGCAGAACGAAATGGCTGATAACGAGTACATCGAAAAGAGTGCAGCCGAAGAACAAAAACCTGCGGCTGAGAAGAAGGAGAAGAAAAGCGATTCGACAAAACCGAAAGGTCGTCCGAGTGCATTTGCCCAAATCTTAAATGGGGATTTCTTAACACGTGAATTCGTGTTGAATAATTTGAACTATATCTTTTTTGTCATTCTCCTTTTGTTGCTCATCGTTGGAAAAGGCTATTATGGAAAACAGCTGACGCGCGATGTGGATGATGCACAAAATCATTTAAACGAGGTGACTTCAGACTATGTGGAAGCCAAGGCGCGACTAGAAGAGCAAACGCGTAGATACCGCCTGGTGGAAAAACTCGAACCTCGTGGGGTAAAGGAAACGCAACAGGAGACAAAGGTCATTCGAATCCGAGAAAAGAAACAATGAGTGAAAAACGACATATCATTTTGCGCGCATACCTTGTATATGCCGGATTTGTTGTGCTCATGATCGCCGTGATTTTTCGCACGATTTCCATTCAGTTTGAGGGACGCTCAAATGTGTTTGCGTCCTCTGAGGAGAAAATGCCGATTCGTAAATCTCCACGTTACCCAAGAAGAGGCGAGATCTTGGACATTAACCTAACACCACTGGTGACCTCGGTGTGCTACTACAACATTTATATGGATCCAACAGTCGTGAAGCAAGACATCTTTGATGAAAAACTTGCTGAATTGTCCAAAGGTCTAGCTAGAATTTATCCTGAAAAATCTGCACGCGAATACCAAAACATGATTCGTAGTGCCCGCGCGCGCAAATCTAGGTTCCTCGTTATTCATAAAAAAGCGACTGGTGAAGAACGAGACGCGCTCAATAAACTGCCAATTTTTGATTTGGGACGATTGGAGGGTGGTATCATTGACAATGAAGAGGTAATCGTGCGTAAAAAACCGAATGGCGAATTGATGAGTCGTACACTTGGCTTTTACCGTAAGAATGAATCCGAGGAGGTGAAAGTTGGAATCGAAGGTGCTTACAATGAGTATCTGAGTGGTGAGGAGGGTGAAGAGATTGAACAAAAGATTTCGACCGGTTGGAAGAAAACAGGTCAAGTAGTGAAAGAGGCTGTGGAAGGGGCAGATATCGTCACTTCCATTGACAAAGGAATCCAAGAGGTAGCACATTCTGAGTTGCTGACACAGCTAAAAATGGAAGGTGCCCGCAGCGGATGCGTCATCGTTATGGAAGTAAAAACGGGCTTCATCAAAGCGATTTCCAACCTTACGGAAATGGAAGATGGTTCGTTCCGTGAAGATTACAATTATGCCATTGGTCACAAAGAAGTGCCTGGGTCTACCTTCAAATTGGCCTCATTAATGGCTGCTTTGGAAGATGGATTGATAGATACCAAGGATAAAGTAAATGCAGTTGGTTCTTATAGATTCCCGGGTAAAACGTATACCGATGCCCATGGCGGACCAGGAGTGATTACCATAGAGCAAGCTTTTGAAAAATCATCCAATGTCATCGCACAAATCATCACGCGTGCTTACCGTAAAAATCCAGAGAATTTCTACGACCGTTTAGAAAGCTTTGGCTTAACCAAACGAACAGGAATTGCCTTGTCAGGTGAACCGAAACCTACGGTCTACAAACCGGGAACGGATCAATGGCATGGCTTGTCGTTGCCATCCATGGCGATTGGCTATGAGGTGCAGCAAACACCACTTCAAACGCTTACCTTCTACAATTCTGTTGCAAACAATGGTACCATGGTGAAGCCACAGTTGGTGTACCAAATTCGTCGTGGGCCAGAAGTGATTAAAACATTCAGCCCTTCGGTGCTTATCGACCAAGTGTGTTCCGACGAGACGCTGCGCAAATTGAAAAAATGCTTGGAAGGCGTCATGCAAAAGGGAGGTACAGGAGCACGATTGACTTCCTCTCAATTTACGATTGCGGGAAAAACCGGTACAGCAAAATTACCAGGTAAGGACAAGCGCTATGGCGCTAAAGGTCAAGGAGATTTTCAAGCCTCATTTGTAGGCTATTTTCCAGCAGACAAGCCAATTTATTCATGTATTGTCGTAATCTCTGCACCATCAAAAAACATCTACGGAGCTGTTGTCTCAGGGACAGTTTTTGCAGCCATTGCGAATAAAGTTTACGCCTCAAATTTACAATACCATAAGGCAATCAACGAAACGAAAAAACGTAAAGGTGGCGTTCCGTCGGCCTTGAATGGCAATGTACATGACTTGGCACGCATCTACCGCATGTTGAAGGTGCCTTTTGCAGTTTCTGGTGAAGGAGAATGGATGCTTGCGGGTAGAGGAAAGTCAAAAGCGGTTCTTCGCTCAAGAAAACTTAACAAAGATATGGTGCCAGACTTAACGGGAATGAGTGCCCGCGATGCCGTATATATGATTGAATCATTGGGTATGACGGCCCATGTCGTTGGATACGGAAAGGTGACGAAACAATCGATTCCGGTTGGTCGCCCTGTGTATCGAGGAGGTGTAATTGAATTGATTTTGAACTGATGAATAGAGCATTGGATATCATTTTGCAGCATGTCGCAGTGAAGGATGTGATCGGTACACGTCATCGCTCTGTCGCTTCGCTTGTGTTTGATTCACGCAAAGCAACAGCCGGTTCTGCATTTTTTGCAATTCGTGGGGCGTCAACGGATGGCCATCAATTTATTGAGTCGGTAATTTCACAAGGTTGCGAAGTTATTTTCTCTGAGGAGCAAATCGATATTCCAGAGACGGTAACGCTGATCGTGGTTGAAAGCACTAAAGAAGCTTTGGCACGTGCGGCAAGTAATTTTTACGATGAGCCTTCAAAGCGCATCAAATTGGTGGGAGTGACAGGCACGAATGGCAAGACAACAACAACAACATTGTTGTTCAAATTGTACAGTGGACTTGGCTTCCACTGTGGTTTGCTTTCTACCGTGGTCAACAAAATTGGGGAGCGTGAAATTCTATCCACACACACCACACCCGATCCAGTTTCCTTGAATGCTCTTTTGGCAGAAATGGTGGAAGACGGTTGCAGCCACTGTTTCATGGAAGTCAGTTCTCATGCCATTCACCAACATAGAATCACTGGATTGCATTTCGAAGGTGCTGTGTTTACAAACATAACACACGACCACCTCGACTACCACAAAACGTTCGCTGAATACATCCGTGTGAAAAAAGCTTGGTTTGACCACTTGGACAATACGGCGTTTGCCCTAACCAATGTGGACGATAAAAATGGGATGGTGATGCTGCAAAATTCAGCAGCTAAAAAATACACTTATGCGCTGAAATCTCCTGCCGACTTCAAAGTGAAGGTGTTGGAAAATCAATTCTCTGGTTTGGTGCTTCAGCTCGATGGTGTGGAGGTATGGACCAGATTGATTGGGGACTTCAATGCCTATAATCTCTTGGCGGTGTATGCTGTGAGTCAACTGCTTGGAGAAGATTCAACAGAAGTATTGACGGCCTTGAGTACGCTTGAATCCGTAGAAGGTCGTTTTCAATATGTGGTGAGCAATGCTGGTGTAACCGCCATCGTTGATTATGCACATACACCTGATGCCCTTGAGAATGTGTTGAAGACCATTGGCAATATTCGCACAGGAAATGAAACTGTGTTCACTGTTGTGGGATGCGGTGGAGATCGCGACCGCGAGAAACGACCAAAAATGGCCGCAATTGCCTGTGAGCTGAGCAACAAAGTAATTCTGACATCAGACAATCCACGCTCGGAAAATCCAGATGCCATTCTCGCTGAAATGATGACTGGCGTTGAAGGTCAGCACTTCAAAAAAACATTGACAATTACAGACCGACTTCAAGCCATTAAAACGGCTGTGTCCATGGCAGAAAAAGGTGATATCATCCTGATTGCTGGTAAAGGGCACGAGAAATACCAAGAAATCAACGGGGTGAAACACGACTTCGATGACATGCAAACAGTAAAAGACATTTTTAACCAATTCGATAAGTAATGCTGTACTATCTTTTTGATTATCTCGACAAATTCAATTTCCCTGGCGCAGGATTGTTTGATTACATCTCCTTCCGCGCGGCGATGGCCTTGATCACATCGCTTATTGTATCCGTCTTCTTTGGAAAAAAGATCATCAACCTCTTGCGGAAGCAACAGATTGGTGAAACGGTGCGCGACTTGGGATTGGCAGGACAAATTGAAAAGTCAGGAACGCCAACCATGGGTGGACTCATCATTCTTGCGGCGATTTTAATCCCAACGATCCTCTTTGCCAAGTTACACAATATCTATGTCATCACGATGATTTTGGCGACCATTTGGCTCGGAGTTATTGGCTTTTTGGACGACTACATCAAAGTGTTTCGTAAAAATAAGGAAGGTCTTGCGGGCAAATCAAAAGTGGTTGGTCAGATTGGTGTAGGACTTATCGTTGGTTGCATCCTCTATTTCTCAGGTGATGTGCGTGTGCACAAGCGCGTGGACAAGGATTACAAACTTCAGGCTGAAGAAGAGTTTGTTACCCATGAACACACGAATTCTGGCGATGAGGAATACAAGTGGATCAAGACGGATGACATGACCACGACGATTCCATTTATCAAAGGAAATGAGTTCAACTACAACTGGCTCATCGGTGACTCCAATAAATCTTACGGGTGGTTGCTCTTTATTCCTATTGTCATCTTTATTGTCATCGCTGTATCCAATGGAGCAAATATGACAGATGGTTTGGATGGATTGGCTACGGGAACATCAGCAATCATAGGATTGGCATTGGCTGTATTGGCCTATGTCAGTTCAAATGCCAAATTCGCAGATTACCTGGATGTGATGTACATTCCACTCGCAGAGGAACTCGTGATTTTCATCGCTGCTTTTGTAGGTGCCTGTATCGGTTTCTTGTGGTACAATGCCTATCCGGCGCAAGTATTCATGGGAGATACAGGAAGTTTGGCCTTAGGTGGAATCATAGCTGTGTTTGCCATTTCTATCCGCAAGGAATTATTGATTCCGGTACTCTGTGGAATTTTTCTCATTGAGAACCTATCGGTCATGTTGCAGGTGGGCTATTTCAAGTTTACCAAGAAACGCTTCGGCGAGGGCAAACGTATCTTCCTCATGGCTCCACTTCATCACCATTACCAAAAGGTTGGACTGCATGAAGCAAAGATTGTTGCGCGCTTTTGGATCGTTGGGGTGCTCTTGGCAGTGATCACCATTGTAACGCTTAAGCTCCGCTAGTTGAACGGAACAAACCGACATATTGCCATTTTGGGCGCTGGTGAGAGCGGCGTTGGTGCAGCAGTTCTTGCTAAGAAATTCGGCTGGAATGTGTTCGTGTCTGATGCCGGTATGATAAAAGAATCATTCAAAAAGGAATTGAATGATCTCGCTGTGCAGTGGGAAGAAAATGGACATTCGGAGGAACGTATTCTCTCGGTGGATCTTGTGGTGAAATCTCCGGGAATTCCTGAAAAAGCGGCATTGATTCAACAGCTCCGCGCAAAAGGGGTGAAGATCGTTTCGGAGATTGAGTTTGCAGGCTACTACAATACAGCAAAAACCATATGCATCACAGGAAGCAATGGAAAGACGACCACAACGATGTTGACTTACCACATTCTAAAAAAAGCAGGACTTCGCGTTGGCCTTGCAGGAAATGTGGGTGCATCGTTTGCCAAACAAGTGGCAGAAGAGGAGTTTGATTGGTACGTGTTGGAGTTGAGTTCATTTCAGTTGGATGACATGTATGAGTTCCGCGCTGACATTGCAATCCTTACCAACATTACACCAGATCACTTGGATCGCTACCACTATGAGATGCAGAACTATACCAACGCTAAGTTTCGCATTCTTCAAAATCAAACGAACGCAGATTGGTTCATCTACAATGCTGATGATCCCATCATTATGAAAGAAGTGGCACAACGTAAAATCGCTGCCCAGCAAGCAGCATTTTCTCTAACAACACCTCAAGAAATTGGGGGATACATAAACAAGCAACAACTAACAATCAACATAAAAGACCAATTCACAATGTCAATTCACGATTTAGCACTAAAAGGGAAACACAACGCCCAAAATTCGCTTGCCTCAGGAGTAGCAGCGAGGATTCTAGAAATCCGTAAAGAAATTGTACGCGAAAGTTTGGAGGACTTCGTTAACGTAGAACACCGCCTCGAATTTGTGGCTAAAGTTCATGGCATCGAGTTCATCAACGATTCGAAAGCAACGAATGTCAATTCCACATGGTTCGCCCTTGAAAGCATGGAGCATCCAACAGTTTGGATCGTAGGTGGGGTGGATAAAGGAAATGATTATTCCGAATTGATGGACCTCGTTAAGGAAAAGGTGAAAGCCATTATTTGCCTTGGTGTGGACAACAAAAAATTGATTGAATCATTCACAGGTGTTGTCGATACGGTCGTAGAAGCACGCTCAGCGATGGAGGCTGTTGCTTACGGATACCGCTTGGCTAAGAAAGATGAAACGGTATTGCTTTCTCCAGCTTGTGCGTCATTCGATCTTTTCGAAAATTACGAAGACCGAGGGAATCAGTTCAAAGAAGCGGTACGCGCACTTTAAAATCGTTTGGGAATGGAAAAACAACGAACAATCTCTGCTGAAGAGCTGCTGTTGGGCGCTCGTAAAGAAAGCTTAAGTAGAATCAATCAAACCGCATTGCGATCACATGGAAAGCTATGGGGGATGGATGTGTTCTCGTGGATCCATCCGAACATGTCGACCATCGGTACAACGATAAATTCGTTCCCCTTTTCCGTAAGGTGGGTAGGAAATGCGCATGATTTGATTCATGCCCTTGAGGCGCAGCCTGTATTAACAGAAAAATTGTCTGCGGCCCTGGTATTCGACAATACAATATTTGCCTTGAAAAATGAACATCTGCACGGAATTGAAAATTGTGTCGGGACTGGTAGTGTTCAAGAGGCGCTGCGCATGGTGAAAATTGCAGCTCAACCACAATCAATTTTGCTGTTTACAGCATCTGGTGAGGGTGCTGAGGACGCGAAGATTGAGTTTGAAAACACATTGAACCTGCTACAAGGAAAATGAGAGAATATTTAAAATACCTGAAAGGCGATCGTGTAATTTGGATCATTACACTGTTTATGCTCTCCTTCTCTTTGGTGAGCGTCTACAGCTTTGTCCCAATTCTCGTGAAAATTGAAGGTGGAACACCTTTTAAATACCTCTTTAAGCACTTTTTATATGTGATCTTGTCGTTCTTGATCATGTTTTGGATTCATCGTCGTGACCCGAAGTACATCGCTCAATTGTCGAAGTTCGCGTTTTACCTGGCGATTGCCCTCATGATTTTTACGTTACTCTTTCCCACCAAAGTAAATGGCGCAGGACGCTGGATTAAGATTCCATTTGTTGGCTTGACCTTTCAATCTTCGGATTTCGCCAAGTTGGCCCTGCTGATCTATCTTTCTCGTATGTTGGTTAAAAAACAAGCTGTGCTCGATCAATGGCGGGGTGGATTTTGGCCCGTTTTGTTGCCCGTTTTAGCGATTTGTGCATTGATTTTGAAAGATAATTTCTCGACTGCGGCGATTGTATTTGTGATTGCTTTGGCAGTTATGTTTATCGGTAAAGTTCCGTGGTCAAAATTGTTTGCTGTTGTTGGTTCTGGCATCGCAGCTGGTGTTTTATTGGTCATGTTGCATTTGGCTGCCCCAGACTTAGGCATTCTACCGCGCTTTGATACCTGGAAAAATAGGTTGCTCAATAAGATGGAAAACGATACCGATGTGTTGGCAAATGCACAATCTTTGAATGCAGAACTTGCCATTTATCATGGGAGCATTTTCGGTCAAGGCGTGGGAGATGGAAAACTAAAAGAATACCTTCCGGAAGCGTATGCCGATTTTTACTACGCAAGTTTTGTGGAAGAATTCGGTTCAATTTCCGCCATCTTCTTGGTACTGCTGTACTTGATTTTACTCTATAGAATTATTCGGATAGCCCTAAAAACAGACCGACTCTTTGAGACATATGCCTGTATTTCGATTGGAATTTTGCTATTGACACAAGCATCTGTAAACATGCTCGTGTGTGTAGGAATCTTCCCCGTTACAGGACAAAACATGCCGCTTCTTGCCATGGGAGGTTCCGCGCTGATCATGACGTGTGTGGCTATAGGAATTGTTCAGAGCATTGCAAGTCGCCTAGAGTTGGAAACAACAACCGAAACAGAATCTGAAAATAATCTCGCTGCAGCATGAGTGTGAATAGAGTAGTGATCTCCGGCGGTGGCACAGGTGGACATATCTTCCCTGCTGTGGCTATCGCCGATGAAATAAAAAGACGAAATCCAAATGCTGAAATACTTTTTGTTGGCGCACTAGGAAAAATGGAAATGGAAAAGGTGCCTGCTGCAGGGTATAAAATTGTTGGACTTCCCATTGTAGGATTTCAACGCAAATTGACGCTTTCCAATTTTCTTTTGCCGTTTAAAATTCTTGGTAGCCTGCTGAAGGCGCGACGACTGTTGAAGGACTTCAAGCCAGAGGTGGTGATTGGTGTTGGAGGATATGCCAGCGGACCAACCCTGCAGGCAGCAACCTATTTAAAAATTCCAACACTCATTCAAGAGCAAAATGGCTTCCCTGGAAAAACCAACAAATTGCTCGCGAAATCCGTCAATTCAATTTGCACCGCATACGACGGACTTGAACGGTTTTTCCCAAAAGAAAAGATTTTATTGACGGGAAATCCTGTGCGCAAGGAAATGGTTGATATTGCCAATAAACGGGGTGAAGCATGCCAATTCTACGGTATGGATGCTGCTAAACCCATTGTGCTGATCATCGGAGGTAGTCTCGGAGCACGTACCTTGAATCGTTCTGTGATGCAGGCCTATGCAACGTTGAGAAATTCAGGTGTTCAAGTGCTTTGGCAGTCGGGTAAATTGTATTATGACGATTTGAAAAGTGAGCTTTCTACAAAAGAAGCGGAGAATATTCACCTTGTTCAGTTCATAGAGCGAATGGATTATGCCTATGCCATGGCAGATATCATCGTGTCTCGAGCGGGTGCAATTTCTGTATCAGAGTTGTGCATCATCGGTAAACCTGTCATCTTGGTGCCTTCGCCGAATGTGGCTGAAGACCATCAAACGAAAAATGCAATGGCCTTGGTGGAGAAAAACGCAGCTCGCTTGATCAAAGATGTGGATGCCCCTGAAACATTGATCAACGAAACGTTGGAGTTATTGGCAAATCAAGACAGTTGTAAAGCATTGGCATCTGCCATTCAATCCCTTGGAAAACCAAACGCAACAGCTGCCATTGTTGATGAAGTTGAACGTATTCGATCTGTGAAATGAATCAAGCATCCGACCAATCCATTCTTCGCTTCAAACGGGCCTATTTTATAGGTGCAGGTGGCATTGGCATGTCAGCCTTGGCACGCTACTTTAAGCGCAAAGGATGGGAAGTTTCTGGATACGACAAAACACCATCACCATTGACTGACGCACTTCAACATGAAGGCATTGACGTGCATTTTTCCGATTTAGGCAATGACATTCAAGCGCCATTTACCTCGAAAGAAGATACATTGGTGATTTACACGCCAGCGATTAAAAATTTGGGTGAGTTAAGTTACTTTAACAACGAAGGATTTCACGTGAAAAAACGCGCTGAAGTTCTCGGTATGCTCACACGATCATCACTAGGTATAGGTGTAGCAGGCACACATGGAAAAACCACAACAAGCGCCCTGTTGGCGTATATATTGGATTCATCGGAGTTGAAATGTTCAGCCTTTTTGGGTGGAATTGCCACCAATTTTGATTCCAATTTGGTCCTCAGCACAACAAGTAAATATACAGTTGTTGAAGCAGATGAATTCGATCGCTCATTTCTTGCGTTAAGTCCTTTCGCATCCATCATTACCTCGGTTGATCCGGACCATTTGGATATTTATGGGGATGTGGAGTACTTCAAAAAAGGGTTTCAGAGCTATGCTGAATTGATCCATCACGATGGATTTCTCGTTATGAAAGAGGGTTTGCCTTTGCATACGAAAACCCGGACCATTACCTATGCGGTTGGATCTGAAACGGCAGATCTCTCCGTTGAAAACATGCACTTCGAGGATGGTTACTTTGTCTTTGATGTGCGCATGAATGAAGACATGTGGTGTGGGATTCAATTGGGAATTCCCGGTATTCACAATGCTGAAAATGCTGCAGCTTGTATTGCGATGTGCTTGGAATTGGGATTGAAGGAGCCTCAGATTCGAGCGGCCTTGAAGACCTTTAAGGGAGTGAAAAGAAGATTCGAATACCACATTCGCAAAGAGAATTTGGTGTACATTGACGATTATGCTCACCATCCAACGGAGTTACATTCCTTTATACGTTCAGTGCGTTTAATGTACCCTGGAAAGCGCGTGATCGGTGCCTTCCAACCACATCTTTTTACACGAACGCGCGATTTTTTTGAGGGCTTTGCACAGGAACTTTCTGCCTTAGACGAGTTGGTGCTCTTGCCGATCTATCCAGCAAGAGAGTTGCCTATCGAGGGTGTAAGTAGCGACCATTTATTGGATGCAATTACAGCACCCAAAAAACAGATTTTAGCTGCACAGGAAACATTGCAGTACCTATCGAATCAGCGGGATTGTGTGATTTTAACCATTGGTGCAGGAGATATTGATCGGATCGTTGAACCATTAACACAGGCATTGTCATGAGAATTTGGATAAAACGAATCGTTTGGGTGCTTTTTTTTGTGGGTGTTATTGTGCTCATGTTTCGTTCGTGCAGCATGCATGAGAAACGATCCATGGACAAACCAAAAATCATCATTCATGTCAAAGGTGAAGATGCGTTTTTAACGGAGGATGAGTTGTATGATCGATTGAAACGCCAAGGGTTGATCTTTGAAGGTCAGACACACAAAACATTAAATGCCGCAAAAATAGAAAAGCACATTGCGGCGATGTCGGAGGTCAAGGATGTCAAGGTGTTCACGCGCATTGGAAGTCAATGGACGATTGAAGTTACGGTGCGAAAACCAATCGCTAGAATCTTCAATAAATACCACGAAACGTTTTACTTGGATGAGGATGGTATTGTAGTGCGAACCACGGGCTTGCATACAGCCAGAGTCGTTGTGGTAACCGGTTTAATTCCAGATAGAATAACCTCCATTCCAGTTAAAGAAATTATTAACAACGATTCCTTGAAAAGTATTCGAAAGCTCGATGATGTGTATCGAATTTCGAATTATGTTTGCAATGATCCCGAATTGCAGGCGCTTATTGGTCAAATTCACTTGAAAAAGAATGGTGATTTCGTGCTAATTCCACTGGTTGGCGGTCAGCTCATTGTATTTGGTACTGCATTCACAGACAAGGAAGTGAGGGAGAAATTTGAAAAATTAAAGATCTTTTACACCAAAGGTTTGCCTTACGAAGGCTGGGAGAAATACTCAGAGATAAATGTCAAGTATGGGGATCAAATTGTAGGGAAGATCAGAGCGGGATACAAGGACGGTAACGAAGAAAACGAATAAAGGGTATGTCAAAGGTTATTGTAGGATTGGATATAGGAACAACGAAAATTGCATGTTTCGTAGGGAAGAAGAATGAGCATGGCAAAATTGAGATTTTGTCCATGGGGAAGAGTGAGTCCTTAGGTGTAACGCGTGGAATAGTTGCGAATATTGATAAGACCATCCAGTCCATCCAGGCTGCCGTAAATGAAACACAAGGCCGTGTGGATGGTTCGTTGGTGATTCGATCTGTGAATGTCGGCATTGCTGGACAGCACATTAAAAGTTTACAGCACCGTGGAATTCATACCCGTCCGCAAATTGACATGGAAATTTCCCAAAAGGATGTGGACGTGTTGATTGAAGACATGTACAAATTGGTGATGCAGCCTGGAGAAGAAATCATTACCGTATTGCCACAGGAGTATATCGTTGACAACGAACAAGGAATCAAAGATCCCATTGGGATGTCGGGACGTCGTCTTGAAGCCAATTTTCACATCATCACAGGGCATGTTGGTGCGGTATTGAACATCCACAAATGTGTTAAACGCTCAGGTCTTGAGGTGAAAGAGATTATCCTTGAGCCAATCGCATCTGCAGATGCAGTGCTTTCGGAAGAAGAAAAAGAAGCAGGTGTGGTGTTGGTTGATATCGGTGGAGGAACAACAGACGTTGCCATTTTCCATGAAGGGATCATCCGTCACACAGCGGTGATACCGTTTGGCGGAAATGTCATTACAGACGACATCAAGGAAGGATGTACCATCATGCGTCGTCATGCGGAATCGTTGAAAGTGAAATTTGGTTCTGCCTTAGCCTCTCAAAGCCAAGACAATGAAGTGGTCTGCATCCCTGGTTTGAAAGGGAGAGACCCGAAGGAAATCACAGTAAAGAATCTCGCGAGCATCATTCAAGCGCGTATGGAGGAAATCATTGAAATGGTTCAAATTGAAATCATGAACAGTGGTTACTCAAAAAAATTAATCGCTGGAATCGTTGTGACAGGTGGTGGGTCTCAATTGAAGCACATTACGCAATTGTTTGAATACAACACGGGAATGGATACGCGAATTGGTTACCCAACTGAGCACCTCGCAAACACCAATCACATTGAAAATTTGACAAGTCCGATGTACGCAACAGGAATAGGGCTCGTGTTGAAAGGATTTGAGAAGTTGGATACGCAAACGGAACAGCCAGAAGTGGCAAGTCAAGGACACGTCAAAGGACATTCAACCAAGACACGTGGATCGTTCTTCGATGAATTGATCAAAAGAGGACAGAAGTTCTTTTCAGATAGTGAAGATTAATAACAACAATACAATAGAGAAATTATGGAATTCGATTTACCAAAAGAGACAAGTTCAATCATTAAAGTGATTGGTGTAGGTGGTGGTGGTAGCAACGCGGTAAACCACATGTACAACCAAGGAATTATTGGTGTAGATTTTATCGTGTGCAACACGGACCGTCAAGCATTGGATATCTCTCCGGTTCCATTGAAAATTCAACTCGGACCATCATTGACTGAAGGTCGCGGGGCAGGTTCATTGCCAGAAATTGGGAAAAATGCAGCCATCGAAAACATCGATGAAATCCGTGAATTGCTTGGGAAGAATACGAAAATGGTATTCATCACAGCAGGAATGGGTGGTGGAACAGGGACTGGAGCAGCTCCTGTAATTGCTGAGGTGGCGAGAGAAATGAATATCCTTACTGTAGGTATCGTTACCGTTCCGTTCAACTTTGAAGGAAGAAAGCGTCGCCAACAAGCAGAAGAAGGATTGGAAAGAATCCGTCAAAATGTGGATACGCTGCTTGTCATCAACAATGAGCGTCTTCGTGAAATCACGGGTAACTTAACGATCACAAATGCATTCTCTCAAGCGGATGATATTTTAACAGTGGCTGCCAAAGGAATTGCTGAGGTTATTTCGGTTACTGGATCAATGAACGTTGACTTCAATGATGTCAATACGGTCATGCGCAATAGCGGTCGTGCGATTATGGGAAGTGCAGCAGCTGAAGGTGAAAATCGTGCGGTAAGTGCAGTACAACAAGCTTTGGCTTCTCCATTGTTGAATGATAACGATATCAGCGGAGCACAATATGTCTTGTTGAACATTACCTATGGAAATAAGGAAGTGTTGATGGATGAAATCACGGAAATCACGGACTACATCCAAGATGAAGCAGGTTCAACTGCGGATGTAATTTGGGGACATGGTTTTGACCCGACTCTAGGAGATAAATTGAGTGTTACCTTGATTGCAACTGGGTTCAAGTCAAACCACCCGATCTCGGGTTTTGAGAAGGCTCCGGAGAGAACAGTAGTTACACTCGACCTGGAGCAAAAAAATGAAATTAAAGAACAACTTTCTTCACCAACGCAATCTACACCATTCATCAATGCAGTAGAAGTGAAGGCGCCCATTGAAGAGCCTTTCATGAAGTCTGAGGTAAAACAAGAAGAGGTAGTTGCTTCAGTTCCACCAAGTGTTGAAGTTCCTGTGTCAAAAGTAGAAGAGGCTCCAGTTGAAAAACAAGAGTCGTTGGAATTGACATGGCAAATTCAGGATGTTCCTGCGGAAGCAAGCATTCAGCCTGAGCCGAAAAAAGAAGGAATCATCGTTCACCATTTGGAAGATGATAGCCAAGCAAAATTGGAGATGGACAATCAGTCTGCTCGCACAGTGCTTTCTCCGGAAGAGCAACAGCGCAAAACACAAGAGCGCATGTCACGCATACACGACTTGACCATGAAATTGAAAAAGTCTGAAGGGATTGCTGAATTCGAAAATGAACCAGCTTACGTGCGTCGCAACATCCAATTGGACAATTCTAAACCAAGCACTGAAGAGTCATTTAGCCGCTTTGGATTGTCAGAAGAGGACAACAAGGGAGTCTTGAGAAGCAATAATTTCTTACATGACAATGTTGACTAATGAGCTTTACAGAACGCATCAATAACGACATCAAATCGGCAATGCTCGCGAAGGAGAAAGAACGCCTTGCAGCTTTGCGCGATATTAAATCTAAATTGCTTTTGGAAGCGACATCCGGATCGGGTGAAGCATCTGAAGAAGTTGCCATGAAAATCTGCATGAAGTTGCACAAGCAACGCATGGAGACCTATGAGCTGTATATCGGCCAGGGTCGTCAAGATTTGGCAGACGATGAATTGTTTCAAGCAAAGGTGATTGAAGAATACTTGCCTAAAATGCTTTCAGAAGAGGAAGTACGCGCCGAAGTAGCTGCAGCGATTGCACAAACTGGAGCGAGTAGCCCTCAGGAAATGGGCAAGGTAATGGGAGTTCTAACTGGTAAGTTGGCTGGAAAAGCCGACGGTAAACTTATCGCAGCCCTCGTTAAAGAAGCACTTTCTTAATAAAGATAATTTGACCATTTGAAGCGTGTTTCATGAAAATGGGACACGCTTGTTTTTTGTAAATAGATGATACTTTTGTAGCATGAATGTAATAGCGCTTAAAGAGGAAATGGCCAGTACCATCCGTGAGTTGAACCTCAAAGGATGGTCACCAGCGACGTCGACGAATTATTCGTTCCGCACTGACGATGGACATATTTGGGTGTCAAGATCAGGGGTGGATAAATCTAAATTTTTGGCATCAGACTTCATGACGGTGGATAAGAATGGACAAGCCAATGGTGATTTTGTTGGCGTGAAACCTTCTGCTGAAACCTTGATTCATTGTGTCGTCTATGAGCTTTTTCCAGAAACAAAGGTCATCCTACACAGCCATGGTGTTTATCCCATACTCATTTCAGCGAATGCGGAATCGCACGTTGCTTTCGAAGGATATGAAGTCCAAAAAGGCTTCGCCGGACAAACAACCCATGACGCCAAAGTAGAGATCCCTGTTTTTGATAATACCCAAGACATGAACGATTTCGCCGATACCTTGCGCAACAATTCCCATCGTTTTGACAATCACTCCTTCATCATGCGTAAACACGGTACTTACGCCTGGGGAACAAGTCTTTTCGACGCCAAACGTCACCTTGAGACCTTGGATTATTTGTGTCAATGTGAGTTTATGATGAAATAGTTTTTATCTCCCCCGCTGGAGTGCTTGTCCCGAGAGGAACGATACGGGAGGGACTAAGGGGGAGGAATAGAGATATTAAGACATTAGGATATTAAGATTTTAAGACAAGGGACAAAGGACAAAAGATAAAACTTACTTCGGAGTAACGAATCACTTCCCCCTTTGGAGTGCTTGTCCCGAGAGGAACGATGCGGGAGGGGCTAAGGGGGAGGACGAGAGATATTAAGACATTAGGATTTTAAGATAATAAGACAAGAGACAAAGGACAATAGACTTGTTCTTACTAGTAACTCGTAACTAATAAAAAAATGGCAATACTCAGCATACCAGAACAAAACATAGAGCTTCGCGATCCATCGGAGATCAAAGCGTTTTTTTCAAAAAGAAACCTATTTTTTGATCAGTGGACCTGCGATGTGACCTTCGATGATCGTGCGACGCAAGAGGACATCTTAACGGCCTATGAGAAGGACCTCAAACCTTTCATGGAAGAAGGCGGCTACCTCACAGCGGATGTGATCTCCATCAATGCGCTGACCGAAAATTATGAGGCCATTCGTGCGAAGTTTTTGGCAGAACATACGCATTCTGAAGATGAGATTCGTTTCTTCGTGGATGGTCAAGGCTTGTTTTGGTTCAATTTGGAAAATGAACCTGTGTTCAATTTATTATGCCAGCGAGGGGATCTAATTTCCGTGCCGGCAGGAACAAAACACTGGTTCGATGCAGGAGAATCAGCTCCTTTCGTAAAGGCCATCCGCATCTTTATCGACATGAGTGGCTGGGTGCCTGAATACACCGATTCTGGACTTGAGAAGAGTTTCTCGGAATTTAGCGTTCCACAATAAATGTGGGAATCCACTGCGTATACCCATAAACTAAAGCTTCTAACTACATTTACACTATGAAATTTGAAGGAGTTAATTACGTATTGACGGATATTGAAGGAACAACAACTTCAGTAAAATTCGTGTACGAGCAACTGTTTCCCTATTTTCGGTCACACATCGGCGACTTGAGGTCCATGGTCCAGCAAGCAGATGTTCAGGAAGCTTTTCGTCAGACGGTGAAATTGAGCTTAGACCTTGAAGGCAGAAAAATTCATTCGATCGATGACATCATCAATACCTTGTACCGCTGGTCGGAGGAGGACCGAAAAATCACCCCATTGAAAACAGTTCAAGGTATTCTTTGGGAAAGCGGCTATCAAAAGGGTGAACTCAAAGGCCATGTGTATGCTGATGTTTTACCAGCGTTGGAACGATGGAAATTACAAGGCATTCAAATGGGTGTGTTTTCATCAGGTTCTGTTGCCGCCCAAAAATTGATTTTTGGTTACAGCGAACTGGGCGATTTGACTTCATACTTCTCCCATTATTTTGACACCACAACAGGTGGTAAAAAGGAAATCGAGACCTACCCAAAGATTGCAGAAGCAGTGGATTGCCTACCAGGTGAAATGCTCTTTTTATCCGATATCGTAGATGAATTGATCGCAGCTGATGCGGCAGGTTTTCAAACCGTTCAGTTGGTTCGACCAGGAACGGAAGCCAATTGGAACTTTACAGTGAAGGACTTTTCAGAATTAGAGTTGGCTTAGTCGGACAATTCACAGAACGAACAAATGAAGGATAGAATTGGAAAGTGGATTGGAAATTTTTTCTTGATCGCCAGTATTTTTACCATCCCTTCCGCTTATTTGTACTTGTATTGTTATGGCCATCTTCAACATTCTAAATTGGACTTAGAATACAATGTATTTTTCATTACGTCATTTTGTTACGCGCTAATTTTTTTAACTGCTTGCGTGAGACTGTCAGACTCAAAGAAATTGGATAACTACGTTAAAAAGCTTGGGATTAAAAGAATTGTTATGGTAGTCATTGGAACGATTTCCACAATCATTCTTCTCTTTGCATATTTGATGGCAGGTTTTAAAGCGCAAGAATTTATTGAAAGGTCAGTCGAAAGTAAAATTAAAACACAATTGACGGTTGACGGGGTTCGAGTAACAGGTATTGTAGAAGGTTTTCATTCGAAATACTATGGCCGCACAGGAGATAAAATTCGTCACGACCAAATTGAAATTAGATACGTGCTGGATGGAAAAATCAAACGAAGTAGTTATGCTTTGGACGAATACAATTCCAAGAAAATAAAAAAGGGAGACTCTTTGAATTTTATTGTTTCTTCATCAAAGCCAGAATACATTCTACTAAAAAATTAAATTTACACTAAATGCAAACCTTTCATTGCATTAAGATGAATAAAACCAATGATAATGACAAAATTTCGCACCATTTGGACTACTGAAGATGGCTATGTAGAGGTGATTGACCAACGCAAGTTGCCGCATGAATTCGTCACCGTTCGACTTGAAACCTACGACGATGCCGAGGAGGCCATCAAAGACATGACAGTTCGAGGTGCACCATTGATAGGCGCTACAGCGGCTTACGGAATTTACCTCGCTGTTCGTGAAATGATCGAAGACGAATTGGACGGATCCTTTTTGGATGAAGCATTTACGGCTTTGCGCGCCTCTCGTCCAACGGCAGTCAACTTGTTTTGGGCCTTGGATAAAATGCGTGAAGCTTTGGACAATTGCGAAGGTGATTTCTTGGAAACCGCTCGGCAAGCCGCAGCAAATATCGTGGAAGAAGATGTGGAAACGTGCCGCATGATTGGTGTTCACGGTCTTCCCTTGATTGAGGAGATTTCTGAGCGCAAAAATGGCGAAGTGGTCAATATTCTTACACATTGCAACGCGGGGATGCTCGGTTGCGTGGAGTGGGGAACGATTACCTCACCCATCTATCAAGCCATGCAAAAAGGGGTCAAGGTGCACGTTTGGGTGGATGAAACACGCCCAAGAAATCAAGGTTCAAACTTGACAGCCTATGAATTGACGCGCCACGGGGTTCCGCACACCTTGATTGTGGACAATGCCGGTGGACACTTGATGCAACACAGCATGGTGGACATGGTCATCGTAGGGACGGACCGAACAACGCGCCAAGGAGATGTGGCGAATAAAATTGGCACCTACTTGAAAGCACTTGCCGCACACGACAACAAGATTCCGTTCTATGTGGCGCTTCCGTCGACAACATTGGACATGTCGATCCGAAATGGATTGACAGAAATTCCCATCGAGGAACGCAATCAAGACGAAGTGCGTTACATGATCGGCTTAGGAGCGAATGGTAAAATTCAGCCAGTGCTCATTTGCCCGGAAACAACCCCGGCGAGCAATTATGGCTTCGATGTAACTCCTGCACGCTTGGTGACTAAAATCATTACAGAGCGTGGCGTGTGTGACGCTTCCGAAGAAGGACTACTTGAATTATTTCCAGAATATAGGTAAGCTGAAATTTGCACTTCGCAGAAGAGCGAATTGATATAAGATTTTATTATTTCGATTAATCCTTCACCCGATCAAGGAAGGAGCTGGGCTGTGGATACAAGCCATCACGAGAAATGCGCTTTCCACGGTTGTACACAACGATACGTTCACCAGCCAATTGACCGTCCATACGGCAATCCAGTACGAAGTAGTTTTTTCCTTCAAACAAAACGTGATACACCCCGTGTAAAGCATTTTGTCCGACTGTAATGTGCACACTATCGCCTTCGAGTTTTATCTTAATGGCCACAGCCGCAACATCCACATTGTCAGTACCAACGTCCAATGTATAGGCGGGAATTTCGCCTTCATAACTACCGTAAAATTTCTTTTTCAGCGTAATCGGTTTTTGAGCCAACGCAGAGAAACTGATACAGAAGGATAGGTATAGCAAGAGCTTTCGCATGAAGCAAATGTATAACTTTGAACGAGAAAAACAAGTGTTATAGCGACTTTCCTTCGTTCATCGTTCCTAAATAAGCCCAATCGCCTTGTAGTTTTTCACAGGTAAATTCCTTCAAAGGAATGTGCGATGTTAAGGTTTCTTTTTGAGGGAAGAAGTTAACATGTTCATCCAACGTATAATAGAAGTACCGTTGACAAGGCGTTACGATGAACAATTGTTTTCCAGTGATGCGAATGAGTTCAGAAATGCACTGATCCAATTTCAACAAATGTTCCACCGTGTGACAGCAAACAACCACATCAATGGAATGATCTGCGAACGGCAACTGTTCAACATTTCCGTGAACGAAGTTGAAATGATCATTTTTTTCGGGTGCTTTCAAGTCAAATCCAGTTAGCGCGATGGATGGATGTCGCTCGTGAATTTTATTTAACAAGTACCCGCCTCCGCAGCCAATGTCGACCAAGGTGGTTGTTGACGGATCGATCTTGTCGAGAATAAAATCGATACATGCCTGATTCAAATCGGTGGCTCGATTGCGCGAAATGGTATTGAGTCCATTGTAAAAATCTGAATATTCTTCAGGGGTATATGCATACACCTTTGTTTTAAATTGCATCACCTCGGAAATGTTTTTTCCTCGATAGGCAAACAAATAAAAAGGATACATGAATATTTTCGAATCACGAATGAATGGAGGTATCATTTCATCCATCACAAAGCGAATCGCGTTGGTCAGTCTTCTGTTCATCGGCGTGTGTATTTGCCCAGCATGTGGTTGCGTTTAATGCGAAAGAGGTCGAGAACCATCCCGATTCCGTGACGAAGTACACTGACACTACTGCCATCTTGACTTCGAAGCGATACAGGAATTTTTTTAATGTCGTAGTTGCGCTTCAGGGAAATGTACATCAGTTCGACATCGAAGGTAAAGCCATTGATGCGTGAAACCCGAAACAAATCGTCGGCGACTAGTGCGCGAAATCCTTTCAATCCGCATTGTGTATCTGAAATCCCAGTGGTGATAAATCGTCCAACAATGAACGTGAAGAATCCACTTCCGAAGCGACGTTTTGCTGAAATCTCCATGAAATAATTTGAATCTTTTAATCCACGGTCACCAATGACGACATCAAACTCTTTTTCAGTGAGGTAATGTATCATTTTTTCTATGGCTTCTGTCTCAAAAGGAATATCTGCATCGGTAAACATGCGAATTTCCTTGACGGCATGTTGCATTCCAAAACGCACCGCACCTCCTTTTCCAAGGTTGTTCGGATACGACAGAAATCGACAACCATTTTCAGCAGCAACTTCAGCCGTAGCGCCATTGTCATTTGAACCATCATCCACGATAATCACCTCAAAATCGCTGATTTTCTCCTTCAAAAATTCCATCAGATACGGCAAATTTTTCCGAAGAGCTTCCGAAGAACGATAAGAGGGTATGACAACGCTTAAGCTCAAGTTTGTGGATTAAGGTGTAAAAGTAGGGAATTAGACTTCAAGATAGTAAGATTTCAAGATTTTAAGACTAGGACAAGTGACAAAGGGCGAAACCCTACTCGGAGTGAAGAACTGTCTCCCCCGCAGGAGGGGGATTAAGGGGGAGGGTATTCAGGGTGAGAATCTGAGCGAAAGCGGAGTGCTTATTACCGAAGGCGTCAAATA
The DNA here is from genome assembly GCA_039798485.1 of Bacteroidota bacterium. Classification (GTDB taxonomy): domain Bacteria; phylum Bacteroidota; class Bacteroidia; order Flavobacteriales_D; family Crocinitomicaceae; genus M0103. Next base: position 4,222 of record JBDKGB010000135.1, on the reverse strand, counting down.
AGACGTAAAGATAGTAGGATTTCAAGATTTTATGACTAGGACAAGGGATGAAGGGACAATAGACAATAGACAAAATATTTTTCGAAGCGGTTTTCGTTTCCCCCGCAGGAGGGGGATTAAGGGGGAGGGTATTCAGGGTGAGAATGTGACGAGAGCGGAGTGCTTATTGCCGAAGGCATCAAATTCCAATCAGATGCTTACCTTTATCCAACAATCAAAAACCCAATGACAGGAACCAATCGGCAGCTATGGCAACATACAGGAATCCTTTTCCTCATGGCGCTGTTGGCGTTTTATCCTGTAGTAATGCACATCCATCCCGTGAAATGGGACATGATCGATTGCTTTTTCCCGTGGCGCTTTCACATTGGGGAATGCCTACAAAATGGACAGTTACCTTGGTGGAATCCGTATCAAGACCTTGGGTATCCCATTCATGCAGATCCGTCAAGTGGCGCGTGGTACCCAATGGTTTGGCTCATTGGTTCAACGGTAGGTTATAACATCTGGACCATTGGCTTTGAGTTGTGGATTCATGTATTCTTCGCTGGTGTGGGCATGTATCTTTTGGCAAAAACGCTCAAGTTTGACCCACGATTTGCCTTAATTGCTGGCATTGTTTACATGCTTTCAGGATTTTTTATCGGCAATGCGCAACACCTTCCCTACGTCATTAGTGCATGTTGGTTGCCCTATGTTCTTGCCTTTTACCTGAGGATGCGCGACCAAAAAGGGTGGCAAAATGCTGTGAAAGCGGGATTGTTCTTATTTCTCATGATCACAGGCGGTTATCCTGCCATTACCATCATCCTGTTTTACCTTCTGCTCATTTTCTTCGTTGTTCATGTTTTTGGACTATTCCGATCAAAACAGCGTCAAGAGGCTTTTGCGTATCTTGGAAGAAATGTACTTTTCACGATCACGACGCTTTTGACCTCTGCCGTAATGCTCATGTCTGTTGCGGTTGTAAGTCCTTATTTATCAAGACTTGGGAACTTTGATGTGCAGCAAGCCCTGTTCTCCCCATTCTCGCCACAGTCCTTTTTTAGTTTTATCGTTCCCTATTCAACGACGGCGAATATCCAATGGTTCAATTCGGATTTGTCCATGCGCAATGGGTACTTTGGAATTTTCGTTTTCCTCTTTTTCCTATTGGGTATTTTTCGAAAGAAACCGCTGGAACTGCGCATTCTTTTTTGGTTCGGCATATTTTGTCTTGCGGCCGCTGTAGGTGAATACCTTCCCGTGCGTGAATTCCTGTTCCGCTATGTGCCGATGATGAATGTCTTTCGTTTTCCAAGTGTCTTTCGCTTGTTCTTCATTTTAGGTGCCGTGTTGACTGGCGTTTGGACGATTCAGCACTATCTTTTGAATGCCAAGGAGCACGCTCGTCGCGTTTTTATGACGCTTATCCTCGCAGGTGTAGGGTTGATTGCCTTGATTTTTGCGTTCCGTTTACAAGGACATTTATCCATGGGCACCTTCTTTCGATTGGGCATCTTCAACTTCAATGCTGGAGCCTTTTTTGCCCAATTGGCTGTTTTTCAAGCAGCAATACAAGTGCTGCTGATCGGCGTTGGTACCTTCCTTTTTTGGAAAATAAAAAGCCCAAATCTGCGAATCATCTCATTTGTTGGATTGGTTTCCATTGACATGCTCATTGCGGCAAGTTTGAATGGTCCCGCAACGGTGTATTATGGCGAAGTGGAAGCAAAAGTTGCTCAAGCCAATGTAGATAAATACCCCCATGGATTTCCAAAGCAACTTGGCATCACCATCGATTCAGCAGGACATCTACCGGGGATTGGAACGCCCTATTGGCAAAACCAACAAACCTTTCAAAAACAAATTTCAGCCGAAGGATACAATTCATTTTCATTTACCTCCTATGAACTTTTGGAAAGTGATTTCCCGAAGTTGTTTACTGCCGTGAAAAAATGCCATTTGCTTACACTTTCCGATCAATTGCTTCAAAATGCTTCAGGGGACAGTATTCAGCCAGGAGAACTTTTTGTGCAATTCGGTAGTGATCGACATCCAGGGGTTTATGAGTTGTCGAAGGGAGATACTGCTTTGTTGGAGAGCTACAATGCCAATGAATTTAATGTCTGCGCCTCAGTGAAACGACCTTGTCTCTTGACGCTTCACCAGAAAGATTTTTCGGATTGGCGCGCCTTTATCAATGGAAAGGAAACACCGATCTTGGTCAGCAACATGAATTTCATGACAATAGAACTTCCTGCAGGTAAGTCAAACGTGAGGTTTGTATTTGACAACACGCTCGTTCGCATCGCGTTTTATGTGAGCATTACGTCACTTTTTTTCTTGCTCTTTATGCTCTTGCGAGATGCGTTCAAAAGAAAAGTTGCGCGTTGATAATTCGCTTTTTTTCTTAATAACTTCCTTTTCAAGACGGCAACAAATTGTGTAAATTCGAAATGCAAAACAACACGCATTTCATGAAGCAGTATCACGATCTTTTGACGCATATTTTGGACCACGGCACCCGTAAGGAAGACCGTACTGGGACAGGAACAATTTCAACATTCGGATACCAAATGCGCTTCGATTTGGCGAAGGGTTTCCCTGTTGTGACAACCAAAAAACTTCACCTGAGATCCATCATCATTGAGTTACTGTGGTTCTTGCAAGGAAACACCAACATCAAATTTCTCAAGGACAACAACGTCTCGATTTGGGATGAATGGGCGGATGAAAACGGGAACCTTGGACCAGTATATGGACACCAGTGGAGAAGCTGGCCGGATGGAAACGGTGGGACGATTGATCAAATCACGAATTTGATTGCATCCATCAAAAAAAATCCAGATTCTCGCCGTTTGATTGTTTCTGCGTGGAACGTAGCGGATGTAGATCACATGGCATTGCCACCGTGTCATACGCTGTTTCAGTTTTATGTGGCCAATGGAAAGTTGAGCTGTCAATTGTACCAACGAAGCGCGGATACTTTCCTCGGAGTTCCGTTTAACATCGCTTCGTATGCCTTGCTGACGATGATGGTTGCACAAGTGTGTGATCTTGAGGTCGGCGAATTTATCCATACCTTTGGAGATGCACACATTTATAGCAATCACCTCGAACAAGTGGAGTTGCAATTGTCCCGTGAATGCCGTCCCTTGCCAACGATGAAGATCAACCCGAATGTGAAAGATATCTTTGGATTCACGTATGAAGATTTTGAGCTTGTGGGCTACGATCCGCATCCACACATCAAAGGCGCTGTTGCCGTTTAATCCTACCTAAGCACAACAGAACTCATGCAAATTCAATTGATCGTAGCCATGGATCGCGAACGTGGCATCGGAAAAAACAACGACCTCATGTGGCATCTTGCTGCGGACATGCGTTTTTTTAAGGAAACTACCTCAGGCCATATTGTCGTGATGGGACGAAAAAATTGGGATTCCATTCCACTCAAATACCGTCCTTTATCGAATAGAGAAAATGTGGTACTGACGAGAAATACAGCATTTCAAGCGGAAGACGCGCACGTTTTTCATTCCTTGGAAGACAGCATTTCGCACTACGACGGTGATGATCGAAAGTTCTTTATCATTGGAGGGGGAGAAATTTACCGCCACGCTCTAGAACTCAATTGTGTGGATGAAATGTACATTACCCATGTTGACGCCGTCTATGGTGCGGATACGTTTTTTCCTGAATTTGATGCGTCACTTTGGGATGTACACGAACTCTTTCAGTTCAATCGAGACGAGAAAAATGAAGCGGCATTTACGGTGAAACATTACATCCGAAAATCACAATAACAATACCCCATTAATGATTCTTTGTATCGCCGAAAAACCTTCCGTAGCGAAAGACATCGCTGAAATCTTGGGCGCCCGTTCTCGCAACGACGGCTACTGGGAAGGGAATGGGTTTTGGGTAAGTTGGACGTTTGGGCATTTGTGTACCCTCAAAGAACCCCACGATTACAAGGAGACTTGGAAGTATTGGAAATTGGAAGATTTGCCGATCATTCCACAGAGTTTTGGGATTAAAGTCGTTGATGATCCCGGTGTTCAAAAGCAATTCAAGTGCATCGAGAACTTAGTCGCCAATTGTACAGAGGTCATCAACTGCGGGGATGCCGGACAAGAAGGAGAATTGATTCAGCGTTGGGTACTCCTCAAAGCAAAATGTGACAAGCCTGTGCGCAGATTGTGGATTTCATCCTTGACGGAAGAAGCCATCAAAGAAG
>JBDKGB010000134.1:0-4392 GCA_039798485.1 Bacteroidota bacterium | reverse complement strand
TTTTATATGCATAGGTCAGTCCGACACCTAGGCTTGGGAAGATCGGTGAGTTTTTCGTTGTGCCTGTATCGAGTTTAAACCGAAGTGAGGGAAGCATTCCAAAAATAAGTTTCGATTTACCACGGGTGTAACTCACATTCGGACCAGTAAAATTCAGATAAGCACCCTGATCAACATACCCAGTTGCCACAATGCCGTCCAACACATACACAGCGATTTTTTTCGTCTGAGGTTGAGCGTATGAAAATGTTGCTGTTAGGAGAAACAAACAGAAAAAAAGGATTGATTTCATGGTAAAAATACGTCGTTAAAAGCCAATACTCGGTATAAGAATATCGGGTAAATTTAACGCTTATATCTTGATGGAAGAACGGTTTTCCCTTCACTAATCGATGATTACCTTTTGAATTGAAGTACCCATATCTGAGTCGATTGTGACAAAATAAATACCACGTGCTACCTGCTGATTTATCTTTATTTCCGCAGATTTTCCTGCGAATTGTTCTGTATGAATGGTATTTCCCAATGCGTCAGATATACGAATGAAATAGGCTGAGGGTTGATTCATTTCTAGTGTAAATTGCCCTTTCGAAGGATTGGGAAAAACCGTAACTGTAGCATTTTCGTCGATGTGATTCAGAGAACTGAATGAACCCGATTGACATGGAAACAACTCATTGGATTGGTATAAATTGCGAATTGCATCTGCGATATAGATTACATTTTGGGCATTTTCAAAGGGACCAGCACTTCGGTCATAAATAAATGCATAATCCGTACAAATCGACCCCCCAGCAGGCAACGAGGGCTCCTGGATCGTCATGATACCGCGTCTGTCGCCTTTGGGGTTGCTGAGATTAAGCTCATGCCAATCCGTCGGAATATTTGGATTTCCATTCCATTTGAAAAGTGTTGGTAAACTATTCGACGGATCAATCCAATAGGAACCGTTATAATTTTGACCATTCATCGTCAACCAAGTTCCGTATTCATCAGGATACACTTGGCCACCTTGACCATAGGGACCTGCACTGTAAAGGTCGTGCGACAAACTCACGACACCTTGACTGGGAATAGATGCGCCATAACCAATATGGTCCGCATTGACTTCATCATAGATGTCTGCATTGTAGCCAAACAACACATTATTTTGAGCATAGCATCCGATGTAGTCATCACTGAAATTTCCGATGTCAAAATCCATGATCAGAGCTTGACGGAAATTCGAATAAGTGACGTTGCTTCGGTTGAAAACGTGGAGATTTAGAAATGTGGTATTGTTCAAGTAATTGCCTGAAGAAAATTGATAAAACATGGCGTGGATTTCAAGGCTCATCGCATCCATATCCGGCAGATAAGATTTGTCGTTCATGATTACATACACCGCTTGATCACCTCGGATATCCGGATAATCGCCTAAGGCGGGTTCATAAATCCCGTTACTGTTTAAATCGATGTAAGGCGCAAGTTGATTTGCAACCCCCAAGGATGATTCACCATTGCCTGGCCATGTTGCAATAGAACTCGGAATTACGTACCCTGAGTTTTGAAAATTGGCGATGTGATTGTCAATGTCTACTGAGCTGATATTCCAAATTGAATTTTGATAGAGGTTGCTGTATTGAATACCCGCATAGGCACTCTGATTCGCAATTGGGCCAGAATGTAATCCAGAACTTGTAGAGACATTATTGTGGTTGTATAAAGAACCTGTTAAGTGCAGGAGCCCCGACGGATCATAGCCACCAAAAAAATAGGAACCACAGAAAATTGAACTTACACCGCCGCCTTTTGGAATCTCATATCCCAAACTATTTGAAGCTGAAGGAAAGAAAAATGCTCCCTCGTCATTTACTTGGGACTTTACATTATTAAAATCTAAAGTTGAGTAGTTAAATACCTGTGAATGAGAGAACATAGGAATTAAACAAATCAATAAAAAGCGTTGATTTCGTGCCATAGTAGTAGTTATTTTTTATCAATTTACTATGTTTATTTGATAAATAAAAATAAAAGGCGCGCTATTTATTGAATAACTAAAAATTAAAGTGAAATTCGAGGTGCCTTAAATATCGTTTTTTACCACTACCTCACAATTACCCATTTTATCCGTAGGCATGTTCGGCATGTGAATTTTTGCCCATTGGTACATGCTGTCGATGATGGGCAAAAGGGTACTGCCATAAGGTGTGATTTTATATTCAACCCTTGGGGGAATTTCTGCATAAATGATGCGTTCGATGATGCCATCGGTTTCCAATTCCCGCAGCTGATTGGTCAAGGTTTGCTTACTGATTTCGGGGATGTTCTTCAACAACAAACTATACCTATTGCGGTCGGTGCGAATCATATGGATCACACTCGGTTTCCATTTTCCACCAATGATGTTCATGCAAAATCCAACAGGACAATTGCCCGGAATAAAGTCTTTTGTCTTGCGAACCTTAGGTTTTTCCATTGGTCTATTATTTTAGCCTATACACAAAATTTATGGGTACATTGATTTTGTAGTCAAAGGTAATACTTTTGTCTTCAACGAAAAAAAAACAGAAAAATGAAACTACTAGAATCCATTAAAATAGGCAATCACCACTTAAAAAATAGCATGGCCATGGCGCCAATGACACGCAGTCGTGCTTCGTTCACCGGGGTGGTTGGCGAATCAACAGTGACGTATTATACGCAACGTTCCAGCGCGGGTTTGATCATCAGCGAAGCAATCAATATCAGTCAGCAGGCAACGGGAAGTCCAATGACACCGGGCTTATATAATCAAGAACAAATCGACGCGTGGAAGAACGTGACACAAGCTGTTCATAAGGAGGGCGGTGTAATGTATGCGCAACTTTGGCATACTGGTCGAGTAGGACATTCATTGGTGAAAAACGGAGAATTGCCGGTTGCACCTTCAGCGATTGCCATTCAAGGTCAGCAACATTTTACAATGGAGGGTATGAAGGACTACGAAACACCACGTGCCTTGAGTACCGAAGAGGTTCAATCCATCGTTCAGGAATACAAGCAGGCGGCGCTGAATGCCATCGAAGCAGGTTTTGACGGGGTTGAATTGCATGCGGCTTTTGGGTATTTGCCCAACCAGTTTTTAGCGGACAGCGCGAATCAACGCACAGATGTTTACGGTGGAAATGATGAAAACAGAAACCGTTTTGTGGTGGAGATCATGACGGAACTTGTTGCTGCCCTAGGAGAAGATAAAGTTGCGATTCGACTTTCACCGACAAGTACCTACAATTCAATCACACACGAACATCCAGTGGAGCAGTTTACCCTATTGATGGAAGAAATGAATAAGCTACCGCTGGCGTATGTGCACCTGATGAAAGTTCCGTTTCCTGTGGATAAATTCCCACACTACCCGCTTGATGTGATCGAAACACTAGGTGCACTTTCCAAGCATCCAATCATTGCCAATTGCGGATATACCCGAACGACCGGTGAAGAAGAGTTGAACAAAGGCACAGCGAAAATGATTTCGTACGGCACCTTGTTTTTGGCTAATCCGGATTTACCGAAACGTTTTGAATTGGATGCTGCGTTGAACGAAGCCGATCGCGCCACGATGTACGGTGGTCAGGACAAGGGCTACATTGACTACCCATTTTTGAACGACTAAGGTTGAATGATAAGCCTTTACGAGAGGGGATTCAACTTTCAGAAAACTTAAATTAAACGGATTGTTGACTCTTGTCTGTGCCACTGCGGTATTCTCTGCGGAGTACGACAGAAACATCAATTTATTCGATTTTTTAACCGCAGAGGCACAGAGAGAAAGAATTAACTTAGATTGCGTTTTAAAACAGCATTACACGAAATAATTATGGAAAATAAGAATAGAATCATGGTAATCCTGACGATCGATACAGAAAATCTACCGTCAAACTTTCAAGAGATCATCCAACACGAACGCGAGGTTGTGGCGCAATGGAAAAAAGAAGGCTTCTTGGATCAATTGTTTTTACGTCAAACCCGCAATGGCGCAGTACTCATTTTCAAGGACATTGATGTCGAAAAGGTGAATGAATTGATGCCCACTTTGCCCTTGTATGCCTTGAAAAAATCGGTGGAGGTATTTCCGTTGATTCAGGATTCGGAGATATAGGGAATATCCGTTTATGTGTGAAGCGCGTCTCCGCTCTTACACTGAAAGAAAAGCGCAAAAACAAGTATGAGAATGAGCCCCGAAGTGTCGGGACAAGCGTGAAAGCGAGGGAAAAAGAAAAAGCGCCGTCACCTTCGTAACTGCGCTTTTTTTTTAGTAGCGGGGACACGACTCGAACGTGCGTCCGTCAGCTGACGGATATGAGCCCGACGAGCTTAATTTGCTCACGAACAAATCGTCTGCCAGTACTCGTTTTAATTTGCTGTTCGCGC
>JBDKGB010000133.1:0-23460 GCA_039798485.1 Bacteroidota bacterium | reverse complement strand
CAGTTGACTATGCGAAACAAATTGAAGCGCTTGGAGCAGGAGAAATTATCATTCAGTCCATTGACAAAGATGGCGCCATGACTGGCTATGACCTAGCTTTGATTCGACGTATTTCAGAAGCAGTGAAAATTCCTGTTACCGCACTGGGTGGAGCTGGAAGCATGGATGACTTGGACAAAGCACATATAGAAGGAAAGGCCAATGGCCTCGCTGCCGGAAGTTTGTTTGTATTTCACGGGAAGAATCGTGGTGTGTTGATTACATATCCGAAGCGGAGTTGAATTGGATGTTAAGAATTAATTTGATTGCTGCGCAAATTTGATCTTAACAGAATTTGATCGCTGCGCGAATTAACAGAATTTGATTGCTACGCAAATTTGATCTTAACAGAATTTGATCGCTGCGCGAATTAACAGAATTTGATTGCTGCGCAAATTTGATCCCAAAGGAATTTGTTTGCTACGCAAATTTGAATTGTTTTATTCCAGTGTGTGATTCTTCAAATTGCCAAAGGCATCAAATTGACGCAGTCACCAAATTGAGAAGCATCAAATTCCGAATTGCCGAAGGCAAAACTAAAAAGAAGCCAATTTCTCTTTCCCGAAAAGTTTGCGGTACGTGTTGTAGATAAAACTCAGACGTTTCTCATCGTTTGGATATTCCCAATACCAATGGGCAGGGAGTTGCAATACCGCCTCAAATTCCTCCAATGAAATCCCCAGTTTTTTAGCGATATATTTTTTTTCCTCTGCGGTTTTCACATCGTCATACGGCTTGGAAACCAATTGTTTCAATGCCTCATCGCGCTCAATGGCACCTGCACAAATTTGAGAAGAAAGGGTTGCTCTTCGGTAGTCGATACCGAATTTTTCAAACAGGTAATACGACTGAATAAATCCTGTGTATTTGGACTCGTAGTGCTTTCCTCCGTAGTATTTCCAATCCAACTCCTTTTGAAGAAAGGCCATCGTTTCCTCTTTGTCGTAGGGTACAAAGTTGAGCATATACACCATTTTCATGCGTTTCACCAACTTGTAGTACATTTCTTTTTTGAAACCAAAAGTTGGGAATTTTCTCAATTTTCGTGTTCCGAATTTCTTTTGAATATGGTTGAAATAGCGTAAATCTTTGGCGTTGTAATGCCAGCATTTTGGCAAAATCCCCTCCGTAGCAAAGTTTCCTCCACTGATGATGTACTTCACCCCATATTGCGCAGCAACCTTGTGCAAGGAAGCCAAGATCGCGATGTCTGTAGGTGTATCTGCCTCAGGAACTGATGCTTTTAAAAATGCCAATTGGAGGTCTTTAAATTCTTCCCAATCCAACACATAACTTTCGTAACCCACTTGCAATTTTTCGGCAATCGTACGGATGTTCTGAACGGCCTCTTCTGAGTTCCACCCGTTGTCCATGTGAACAGCTAGCACGCGCAATCCGTGTTGACGGGCAATATAAGCAGCATAACAACTGTCAATGCCTCCACTCAATCCGACCACACAATCGTATTCTTTCCCAGTACCTGCTTGCTTCATTTCAGCAACGATTGCCTTCAAGGCCTCATCACTTTCATTTCCTCGGTATTGGTGCCGAGCACGTTTGTCCAAAAATTCTGTACAATGATTGCAATACCCTTTCGCATCGAAAAAGATGAGCGGATCTGTGGTGTCCATGACACAGCGTGAGCAGATTTGGTATTGATTAGACATTTGAGTGCAAAAATAAGGTGCAAATCAATACTGCGCATGCATTTTCTTGCTTTTTTTAAATTAATCTTTTGCTAAATTTTCTGATTTTATTTTCGTCACCTATTCAAACTGCTGAAACACAAATATTTTGTTCGTTATCAACGGATTATGTAGGTAAGAACACGCTGCTAAAAATCTTAAAATTGTTTGCGGATGCGCCACTCCTTCGGATACAAGTTATTGAACCGATTTCCCAAGTGTTTGATCCATCCCAATGGTACATTTTCGAAGGTAATCAACTGATAACCATGATTCCCCGCCAATGGATACGTATCCCCCCGAAGGTAATGCAACGCTTGTTCGTTTGACACATCCATTCGTTCAGTGTAACAATTCAAAAAAGGATTTAACGCGATTTCTTCATTGGGGATCATGCCTTTTCGGGAAATATCACCCACCATTGTACCCAATTTCTGTAAACGCATCTGCGCTTGAACATGAAGCATAGAATCAGCGTGCATACTTGGTAGAGCAAGGAGTCTGTCGTTCCAATTGATCAAATCACTTTCTGATAAATCGATGAATTTCTCGCTATCGAGCAACTCTTTTTGAGCACGAAATTCACTTTTTCTCGTAAATCGTTGACGCAAGATTGGCTCATCTGGCTTTTGAAGTACTGCGATATAAAACCCCTCTGATTCCGTGATTCCTGGAATGCAATAATACCCTACCCCATTCCGTCCTTCAACGATAGGCTCAGGAAGGTTCATTGAAATAAGTTCCGCACCAAGCTCTTCCATGAACCAGCGTACATTGTCTTCATTTTCGTTGGTGTTGAATGTGCAGGTTGAATATACCAAAATACCACCGGGCAACAGAGCGTCCCAAACATCCATAACAATGCGCTTTTGTCGTCCTGAACACAAGCGTACATTGTCTTCAGACCACTCATCTCGGGCTGCGGGATCTTTCCGAAACATCCCTTCACCAGAGCACGGTGCATCAACAACCATCACATCAAAAAATTGAGGCAATCGCTGAAAATCAACGGGATCGTTGTTGGTGACTACGGTATTGGAATACCCCCATTTCGTCAAATTTTCTTTCAAAATTCGTGCGCGCTGCTGAATGACTTCATTGGCGACTAAAATTCCTTTATTCTCTAAAAATGAAGCAATTAATGTGCTCTTCCCTCCAGGAGCCGCACACAAATCCAAGACTTTGGGCTCATTCGGCAAATTCAATTGACGCAGTACATGATCGAGCACCATTGACCCTGCCTCTTGCGGATAGTACCCACCTGCATGAAACAAAGGATCAAACACGTACTGTGGTCGTTCGTGGAGATAAACTGCAGATTGACACCAAGTAACAGCGCCGCGAATCTCCAAATTTGCTTGGTGTTTTTGAGGGTTAAAACGCACTGAAACGGGTGAAACAGTCTCGAGCGATTGAAGTAACGCTATACCTGGAAACGATTCCTGTTGAATGCGTGTTTGAAATGCTTCGGGTAAAGGATGATTCATGGCGTAAAGTTAATCGTTCACTGTGACTTTGATACACGGCCCTCCAAGAGTGGCAATTGCCTCTCGACTCACGGCAAGACCAACACACCAAAGTATGCGCTGTTTATCGGCAACCACGTATTGAGTGTGCCTCATGTGGTGCGGCACCTTGGCATCGGTCAATATATCCGAAATCAATTTTGATCCCTTCATTCCGATTGGTTTCATACGGTCGCCCAGCTGCCAAGTGCGCAGCTGCAGTTCACCACTGATCAACTCGGGGTTCAGGTAAATGTCGGATTTGGAAAATTCTGTTGGCAAGGTGGCATTTGGCTCTATGACTAAGATTCCAGATTGCTTTTGTTCCTTCATACCATCACGTTCTACATAAAACCCATCCCATTCACGAATCAAGCGACCAGAAAATTCACCTGAAAAATTCAGGACTTTACCTTTTTCGGATGTTGCCAATTTGTTTACCTCCGTCAACATGCCAACAGGAATCGAAAACTGTCGGAGCAGTTCGATTTTTTCAAAATCATCAAGTGCCTTATATGCGTTTATCGAAATCGTATTTTCTGACGGGAAATCTTTAATTTTCGATGCAATGCGATTCGCCAACACAGCTTGGTTTTCCTGAAAAACCTGCATTAAAACCAACACATGATCAACAAAATCAGGCTGAATTTCCTTTAATTTCGGGAGAATGATATTGCGCAATTTATTCCGCGAATAAGTGCTTTCGGCATTCGAACGATCTTCTCGCCAAGTTAATCCTTTCTCACGTGCATAGTCCAACAGTTGCTGCTTTCTGAATGACAAAAGTGGTCGCAAACAGTTGCCGTTTTGCTCCAACATCCCCGATAAACCCATCATGCCACCACCTCGAACTAGATTCAAGAGAAAGGTCTCTACTTGATCATCTGCATGTTGTGCCAAGACAAGTTTACCTCCATTCTTCGCGATGATTTCATCAAAAAAAGCATAGCGTACCTTGCGCGCCTCCTCTTGTAGATTACCGCCATTTTCCAATAAAAATGTTTTCAAATCTATTCGCTTACAATGGAAAGGAATGCCGTTCGTTTTGCAAAATTCCTCGAGAAAAAATTGATCACCATCCGAAGCCTCATCCCGAAGGCCATAATTCACATGCGCCAATTCAACAGGTAACGATTGATTCATCATCAAGTGTGCGAGCACCATGGAATCAACACCTCCACTGCAGGCCACCACGTAACGTTCGGCAGGGTGTGCACCAAAAAAAGTGTCAATCTGTTGAATGAATTTATGCATTGACCCCATCCATGATTTTCTTCACCTTTACCAAGCACTCCTCATATTCCTTTTCTGGATCTGATTTTATGGTAATGGCGCTTCCTACACTGCAGGAGAGATAGCCGTTTTTGGCATTGTGAATGACGGTACGAATGACAACATTTAAGTCGAAGTCTCCATTCGGGTCGATGTAACCAATACTTCCAGAAAACAATCCACGCTGAAACGATTCATGTTCTTCAATCAACTCCATGGCCCTGTATTTTGGTGCTCCCGTCATGGAACCCATTGGAAAAGTAGCTTTCAAAATATCCGTAAATTTCACCTCATCCTTCACGTCGCACGCAATAGTTGAAATCATTTGATGCACGGTTTCAAAGGAGTGAATTCCGCACAATTCATCTACGCGTACGGAACCTTTTTCAGCTACACGGGACATATCGTTGCGCACAAGATCAACAATCATCACATTTTCTGAGCGCTCTTTGGGATCATTTTTCAACCATTCGGCTAGCGCCGCATCTTTCACTGGATCGGCATCACGCGGTGCTGTTCCTTTAATGGGTTGAGAAATCAGCGTTGTCCCCGTCTTGCGGATGTACCGTTCTGGGCTGTAGCACAGCACACTAAATTCATCCATTTTCAAATAGGCAGAAAAAGGAGTGCGTGTGAGTGTATTTAATTTGAAATAGGCATCCATTGGGAACTCAATCACTGTATTTTGACAGTAAAATTCTTGGCAAAAATTCACCTCATAAATATCTCCTCGTTGCAAATGTGACTTCAGTTTATTTACAGTATTGACGTAGGTTTCCTTGTCAATAGCCGGTGTAAATTCAACCTGAGGATGGTGGAAATTCGTATCCATCTCCTCTTCCATAAAGTTGCTGACAAATGCTTCACTAAAAGAATCTACGGTTCCTTGAAGAAAGTTGACATTTTCGCGGTTGATCCGCACGACATACTTGGGTTTCCAAATGATGGCCAAAGGAAATTGCATTTCATCCCGGTTGCTGGAAGTTAATCCACAAAGTTCATTTTTCAAATCGTAGGACAAAGCCGTAAACAGCCATGCCCCTTTATGGTGTTGAATGAATGCCTCCATGGCAGGAATAACCTGTCCTTCGGTGTAACTCAATCGGTCATCTTCACCAAACGCAAGTATGCCTGTTCCGTCATTGCTATTGAGATAAATTACAGGGATTTGCTCCATACGGTAAAGGTAAGAAGTAAAGAATTGCATCCTCAATTTTCGTAAAAAAATGTACCTTCGAATCTTGAACAAACTATGCTATATCGTCTTTTAAAATTTTTAATTGGAATAGGGATTCGCTTGTATTACCGTGAAATAAAGGTGCGGAATAAGGAATTTCTGCGTCACGATGGTCCGATAATTATCATTGCGAACCATCCCAATACAATGATGGATGCTTGGATCATAGCTCAGAGTATTTCTCAGCCGATTTATTTTATGGCCAAGGGTACATTTTTCAATACACCACTGAAGCGTAGAATTTTAGGTAGCTTAGGAATGATTCCCATCAATCGGCCTATAGACAACAAAACCTCAGGTGTCGACAACAATGCTTCCTTTGAAGCCTGCTACAAGGTACTCGAAGAAGGAAAGACACTTGTTGTTTTCCCCGAAGGCAATAGCATGATGGAACGACAACTTCGCGAATTAAAGTCAGGAACGGCACGTATTGCATTGGAAGTTGAGCAACGCAACAACGGAAAATTAAATCTGAAAGTTATTCCTGTCGGGATTTTTTATTCACAAGGTGAAAAGTTCAGAAGCTCGGTGATGCTAACTGTCGAGCAAGGACTCTTTGTGACCGATCAACTGGCTGAATATGTTGAAAACCCAAGTGTTGCAGCACGAAAATTGACCGCACGTTTTCGTCAACATTTGGAACGCGTGCTGGTGACAACTGATTCACTGGAACAAGAGCAGTTGATTGATGATGTCTACGCCATTATTAAGGATGATGCAACAAAAGGTGATGTGGAGTCCCGCGTGGAGCAGTTAAAACAAATCAGCAATCGCATCGAAGAAATTCAATTGCTGAAACCTTACCTCATCGAAGAAATTCAAGCACTAGTGAAAGAAATTCAATGGCAATCACAAAAGCTGCAGATCCGACAAGATTTTCTCAACAAGCGTTTTCGATCAAGTCCTTATGTGTTGCGACTTATTTTTTCTCTGATCTACGGGATCATCGGACTTCCGATTTTTCTTTTTGGCTTTATCCACAGCATCATCCCCTTTAAATCCACAGACCTTCTCATGCCCAGATTGATTAAAAATGTGGAATACTATGCCCCTGTTGCCATCTTGATGGGACTTGTACTTTATCCACTCAATTATGGACTTCTGGTTTGGATCGCAGGGAAGGTATTTGAGTTGAATTTTATCGCTAAAGCCCTGTATTTCTGTGCAATGCCATTGTCCGGAATGTTTGCCTTTTATTTCATTCGATTTTTCTCAAAAACGGCCTACCGCTGGAAGTACATATTTGTGAGAATGAACGAAAGCCAAGCGCTTGATGATTTACAGAAATCGCGTGAAAGGCTCATTGATTTGGTGCATTCATTAGACTGATTAAGGGCAGGAAATCACACCTGTTTTCGGTCTTTTTCGCAAAATGAAATCACCCAGTTTTAACTCCTTAATGGCAACGGAATCTTTTTTCCAGCCTAAAATCGTCGCATGAATTTTCATGGATTGCCCAAGTCGAGAAATCCACAAGGAATCGTTTCGAAGCAAATGACTTGGAATGTAATAAAACGCGCTTTTTCGTTGCAAATGAAGATTGATTTTTTCAGTTCTATTTGTCACCGATTGTGCTAGGCTGCACTCAACCATGGCATAGGTACCTTCCTTGCTCAAGGAAATTTTAATGACCCGACCTTTGAACTGTTTTTTATTCAAAGAAAGTTTCACCTCTTCCTTCAGTTTAATCAAGTCAAGATCAACTTTAGAAATTTTAAACTGTGCTATTAATATTTGAAAAGGAGACAGCTGCGCGACACATTCTTCTGTTCGAATTTGTTCACCGATTTTTTTCTTTACCGATACTATAGTTCCAGCAAACGGGGCAAAAACATAATACTTCTTTGTACGCGCCTCAATGCGCACTACCTCATCATATGCGTTGATGAATTCCTCAATGATCGGTTTTTTTGATTTTGTTAGAAATGGAGGCAATCCTGGAAGACGTTTTGATGGTGATAAATTAGACTTAAAGCTTTCCCATGCGTCTTTTTGGTCTGAATGAATGGACGCAATTTCCTGATCCAATCCTTCTGCAAGTAGCTTTAATTCCTTCTTTTTGGCACTCAATTCCTTAAAAAGTTGTCGTAAATCCAATTTGAACAAGATGTCATTTTCTCGAACCATTGTTCCAACCTCTATCGGGTAATCTCCCTGCATCAAAATTCCATCAATGGAGAATGTCAAATCCACATTAACCGCTGGTTTTATGATACCCTCATACGCAACAACACTGGTATCTTTGTAAAGAGTTGGAAGGATAGAATCTACCTTAAACATCTCTTTTCCTCTTGATTGCGGT
Source organism: Bacteroidota bacterium (assembly GCA_039798485.1). GTDB lineage: Bacteria > Bacteroidota > Bacteroidia > Flavobacteriales_D > Crocinitomicaceae > M0103. Next base: position 15,420 of record JBDKGB010000133.1, on the reverse strand, counting down.
ATATGACTTGATTGCGAATTTCTCCAATTGAGCACAAGAAAAAGGGCTATCACGAATAGAATTAACAAAAAAATGATGCGCTTACGAGTCATTGCAATTGATTGATGTCCATAAATATACGTTAACGATAGAGATGATTTGCGTTACGAATTAAAATGCTGGCTCTAAAATTTCACAAGAAGTGCTTACATTCGTAGCATGTGTGGAATAGCTGGTTTCATAGACCTTAAAAACAGGTCAAACACGGATGTCTTAAGGGCCATGACCGATCAACAGATTCATCGAGGACCTGATGGAAGCGGTACAACCCTGCTTAACTTTGGAAACGCAAGTATAGGCCTCGGACATCGCAGACTTGCCATCATCGACCTTTCCGAAACAGGACATCAACCGATGGCCTTTGGTCAGCTCACCATCACCTTTAACGGTGAAATATACAATTACAAAGAAATCAAGTACGAACTTGAAGAGATGGGCCACAGCTTTACGGGCCACTCAGACACTGAAATGATCCTACATGCTTTCGCAGAATGGGGATCTGGGTGCTTGGACAAGTTCATTGGAATGTTTGCCTTTGTAGTCGTGAACAATACCGACGGAACCGTTTTTGTTGCTAGAGACCGCGCTGGAGTGAAGCCTTTCTTTTATTATCATTGCGACGACTTGTTCCTATTTGCTTCAGAATTAAAGTCCTTTCACGCACACCCCGCATTTAAAAAGGAAATCGACCTTAATGCTGTTTCGGCATTTATGCAATATGGAAACGTACCATCACCGCATTGCATTTTCAAAAATGCCTTCAAACTTCCTCCTGGACACTACCTCACCTTCACCTTGGGAAATACCCTCAACATTCCATCACCCATCTCGTATTGGAATGTTTATGACGCCTACAACCGTCCGAAGCTAAACATTAGTGAAGCGGAAGCCATTGCTCAAACGGAAAAAATCATTCAATCTGCGTGTGAATACCGCATGGTTGCTGATGTACCCGTTGGCGTGTTCTTGAGTGGGGGATATGATTCAGCTTGCGTTACCGCACTTTTGCAAAAAGACCGAACAGAAAAGTTGAAGACATTCACCGTTGGTGTTCCAGACATTGGCCTGAACGAAGCGCCTTACGCTGCCGATGTTGCCAAGTACTTGGGAACCGACCACACACAAATTGATTGTACAGAAAAAGAAGCCGTTGAATTGATCGCTGAACTTCCCTTTTTCTATGATGAGCCCTTTGGCGATAGCAGTGCCATACCCACTACCTTAGTGAGTAAAATGGCGCGAACAGAAGTTACAGTGGCCCTCAGTGCTGATGCTGGAGATGAGGTTTTTGCAGGATACAACCGCTACGACTACCTCATGCGCTATGGGAAAAAGATGGAACAATTGCCAAAAATTGTGCGCACAACATTGGCTTCTGTCTTGGAGAAAGTTCCCTCTGAACGCATTCCAGTATTGCGCAATAAATACAATTTTCACAACCGCTACGAGAAGTTGAAAGGCATCTTGCGCAACCCAAGTTCACAACAAATCATGTTGAGCTTGAGCCAGCAGTATACAGATGATCAAATGAATGCTCAAGTCTTGCTCAATCCAGTAAATCATTTGCCAACAAACTACTTGTCATCGGAACTAAAAGAAGAATACTTCAGTCCGCTTGCCTACATGATGGCCATTGATTACCAAACCTATTTGCCCGATGATATCCTTCAAAAAGTAGATCGTGCAACAATGACTGTAAGCTTGGAGGGGCGTGAACCTTTCTTGGATCATCGAGTGATTGAATGGGCGGCACAATTGCCTGATCACCTGAAGTACCACGACGGAATTAAAAAATACATTCTCAAGGAAATTGTGCACCAGCACATCCCAAAATCATTGCTCGACCGACCAAAAATGGGCTTTGCCGTTCCCATTGCGAAATGGTTGCAAACGGATTTGAGGGATTTGGTTGAAGAACAACTTTCCTCGTCCCGCATTGTGCAACAAGGAATTTTTCAACCACTTTTCGTCAAACGTTTGAAAGATGATTTTTACAATGGAAAAAAAGAATTGGACACAAAACTTTGGTACATGTTGATGTTTCAACTCTGGTACTCAAAGTGGATGGAAGCTTAAACCTGAACAGATTTGAAAAAAATCCTGTATATCTCCTACGATGGAATGACTGACCCACTTGGTCAATCGCAAGTGTTGCCCTATTTAGTGGGACTCACAAAAAAAGGATGTCAGTTTCATTTGATCAGTTTTGAAAAGCAAGAACGTTTTGAAAAATTTGAATCAACCATTCAGCAAATCTGTGACGGTGCGGGCATCGTATGGCACCCATTGTCCTACACAAAAAAACCGCCACTCCTATCGACCGTCTATGATGTGCAGCGCATGAAGAAAATGGCACATCAACTTCATAAAACCCATCAATTCGATATCATCCATTGCCGCAGTTACATTTCTGCATTGGTCGGAATGGGGATGAAAAAACGGTACAACACCAAGTTTCTGTTTGACATGCGTGGCTTCTGGGCCGATGAGCGTGTGGAAGGAGGGATCTGGAACCTGTCTAACCCACTTTTTAAAATCGTATACAGCTATTTTAAAGCGAAAGAGAAACGCTACTTCAAGGAGTCCGATGCCATTGTATCCTTGACCCACAAAGGGAAAGAAGTGATCGTAAAAGAATTTGGAATCGAGGCCAATAAAATCAATGTGATTCCGTGCTGCGCGGATCTCGACCTTTTTGACAGACAAAAAATAAATGCCGCTGAACTTAGCGAATTGAAAGAACTGTTGGGCTTGGATGAACGCAAAAAAGTATTGGGCTACGTTGGATCCATTGGTACCTGGTACATGCTCCCAGAGATGCTTGATTTCTTCAATGTCTTGCGGACTCATGATCCATCGTGGACCTTCCTGATTGTCAGCGGAGAGCATCCCGCGAACATATACCGAATAGCTCAGGAAAAAGGAATCGATACCGCGGCGCTGATCATCCTATCATGTTTGCACCAAGACGTTCCGAAGTACATAAGCCTCTTCGATTTGTCTGTATTTTTCATTCGACCTTCGTTCTCAAAACAGGCTTCATCCCCAACAAAACAGGGTGAATTGATGGCCATGGGAATTCCAATTGTCTGCAATGCTGGTGTGGGTGATACTGACTTTGTGGTTGAAAAATATAGTGCAGGTGCAGTCTTGGCAAGTGCAAATTGCGACGATTACAAAGACTTTGTTTTTCCGATTTCTGCATTTAATCACACAAAAACAATAGAGGGAGCGCAAGAATTCTATGGATTAAAGAATGGTGTTGAGACCTACTTCATGATGTATGAAGCCTTCACCTCCAAAAATTCCTAAATCTAGTGCACCTTCAATAATCACTACCTTTGACCGATGTCTGGAACGATCTATTTCATAGTCCCCTATCCTTTCGCTGAAGCACCCTCACAGCGCTTTCGCTTTGAACAATACATTCCCGATTTAGAGGCTCAAGGTTACCGAATAGAAGTGCATCCATTCTACGATTACAAGACCTGGCGGACCTTATACACCCAAGGTAACGCATTAAAAAAGGCATGGGGCATTTTCCGAAGTTTTGGCAAACGACTCATTTTACTTTTCAAGTTGCGCAAGGCAGATCATATTTTCATACACCGTGAAATGGCTCATGTTGGACCTCCGATCTTGGAATGGCTGGTCGCAAAAGTGTTTCGAAGAAAGTACATTTACGATTTCGATGATGCCATTTGGCTGCCAAACTACAGTGAAACAAATGCCCGTTTTCACCGATTAAAGGCCTACTGGAAAGTGAAATACTGCATCAAATGGGCGGCTAAAGTCACCGCAGGAAATGAATACCTTGCGAGTTATGCGCGGCAATTCAATTCAAACGTTGAGATCATTCCTACAACGATTGATACCGAAAATCACCACAATGTGAGGACAGATCATCAGCGAGAAAAGCCGATTATTGGTTGGACAGGCACCCACACGACAAGTCAGTATTTGGAAGACATCATTCCCGTATTGAAAAAGTTGGAAGAAAAGTACGATTTCATTTTCCGTGTCATTTCCAATGAAGATCCGAAGTTTGATTTGATATCCTTTGAATTTGTGAAGTGGACCAAAGAAACAGAAATCTATGATTTGCAGCAGTTCACGATAGGAATTATGCCGTTGCGCCATGACATCTGGTCAGAAGGTAAATGTGGGTTCAAAGGCTTGCAATACATGTCATTGGGCATCGTCGCAGTAATGTCACCCGTAGGTGTGAACACCTCCATTGTTCACGATGGTATAAATGGCTATTTGGCTGAAACGCCAGAAGAATGGGAAGAACGTCTCGCGCACTTGCTCACGGATGCTGCATTGCGCACAAAGATTGGCGAGGCTGGACGAATCACCATTGAAGAACGTTATTCGGTAAAGGCCTTTCGAGAAAAGTATTCGGCATTATTTCGCTAGCACTCAAGTTAATTCAATTTGAATTTATCGATAACTTTTACACAAAAAAAAATAATCATTTGACTGTTTTTCAATGGAATAACACCCTTTTCAACATCTTTGTCTTACTGACAAATGCAACCAATCAGTAGGAACTTTCGTTTGATGCTTATCTTTGAACAAACTTAAACTAAACAACATGCGTAAAAACACTATGATTGGATTGGGTGCAGCACTTTTGGTGATTGTATCTACATTTTTCCCGATGATTTCAGGAAATGAATTGGTTGAACAATTGTCATCACTTTGGAGTGGTGCAGATGAAGACAACCAAACTGTTGCAACGATTATTCTTGTCTTGGCAGCTTTGATGGGACTTTTCTCTTTCCTTTCAAACAAAAAACACTTGTTCTCAATTGGAACATTGGCAATGTCAGGATTATTGATGTTGATTTCAATGAAATGGTCTCGTGATATCGGTGATAGCGCAGGTATGTTCTCTTATGGAATGGGATTGATCTTGTTCTTGGTAGGATCTGTGCTTGGTTTCGTTGCATCGATCCTTGGGTTCATGAAAAAATAATCAAATTGGTACTGCAATTTGAAGGCTTCCCTCGGGAGGCCTTTTTTTTGTGCTTAGAAATTGGTGTTGTCCTGAGAATGCACTTATTTTTACGTTCCAAAATCCAACACCATGATTCTACGTTTAGTCTTTGCCACCCACAATACAAACAAAGCCAGAGAAATACAGTCCATCATGCCAAGCGGCGTTGAAATCCTTTCCTTGGAAGACATTGGTTGTGATGAAGACATTCCTGAAACAGGCGATACTTTAACCGAAAATGCCCTTCAAAAAGCACGGTATGTGTACTCAAAATTTGGATTGAATTGCTTTGCGGATGATACAGGACTTGAGGTTGCAGCTTTAAATAATGAACCCGGTGTGTACTCGGCGCGTTATGCCGGACCAGAAAAGGATGCCAATGCCAACATGGACTTGCTACTTCACAATCTTTGGAACCATTCAGATCGATCCGCACGATTCAGAACATGCATTGCACTTATCATTCACGGAGAAGAAACACTATTTGTCGGTACGGTTGAAGGAAGAATTGGCGCAGAAAAGTTGGGTTCAGAGGGCTTTGGCTACGATCCCATTTTTTACCCAGAAGCATCCACTCGAACATTTGCGGAGATGACACTCAACGAAAAAAGCGAACAAAGCCACCGTGCACGTGCCTTCAAAAAAATGATTGGATATTTGAACGAGTTGAAATAGTGCCGATCAATTCGCTTTCTACTTTTGCGAATTAATCGCTTTCCTAGACTCAATACCTGACGACATTCTCGCAAATTTCATTGAGTTTCAATTGATAATCTAGTCGTAAACAGCTACATTTGTGGGCGTTTTTACGCACTGTATCACTAACACAAAATTCCTTCCATTATGAGCACTTCTGCAGCTAAAATCACCTACACATTGACCGATGAAGCACCAATGTTGGCAACGTATTCATTTTTGCCAATTGTTCAATCGTATGTTCAACGTGCAGGCATTACCGTTGAGACAAAAAACATTTCTCTTGCCTCTCGTATTTTAGCTGTTTTTGCAGATCATCTGAACGAGAATCAGCGCGTTTCTGATGCGCTCTCTGAAATGGGGAAAATGGCAACTACACCTGAAGCCAATATCATTAAAACACCGAATATCAGCGCATCGATTCCGCAATTGAAAGAGGCCATTGCTGAACTTCAAGCTCAAGGTTATGCGATACCTTCTTACCCAGATGCACCGAGCACAGACGACGAAAAGACAGCTCGTGCTCGTTACGACAAAATCAAAGGAAGTGCGGTGAACCCAGTTCTTCGTGAAGGAAACTCTGACCGACGCGCACCTCTTTCTGTAAAAAATTATGCCCGCAAACATCCACATTCCATGGGTGCGTGGTCGTCAACTTCATTGACGCACATAGCGCACATGAGTGAAGGAGATTTCTTTCACAATGAGAAATCTGTGACAGTACAACAGGAAGGAACGTACCGCATTGAATTTTCAGGGAATGATGGAAACACCAAAGAATTGAAAAGCAATTCCCCTTTAAAAGCCGGCGAAATCATTGACGCGACCTTCATGAGCCGTAAAAAACTAATTGCGTTCTTGGAGCAGCAAGTTGCAGAAGCAAAAGCGCAAGGTGTACTTTTCTCTTTGCACATGAAAGCAACGATGATGAAGGTTTCTGACCCCATCATTTTTGGATATGCGGTAGAAACGTTCTTCAAACCAGTATTTGAAAAGCATTCAGCTGTCTTGGCACAATTGGGTGTGAACGTTCGAAACGGTTTTGGAGATCTTGAAGCAAAAGTATCAACCTTGCCAGAAGCTCAAAAAAATGAAATCTTGGCCGACATTCAAGCATGCTATGCAAATGGTCCTGGTGTAGCTATGGTCAATAGCGATAACGGCATCACAAACCTTCACGTCCCGAGTGATGTGATTGTAGATGCTTCTGTTCCTGCGATGATTCGCAACTCAGGATGCATGTACAATGCAGCAGGTAAAAACCAAGATACAAAAGCGGTACTTCCAGATAGTAGCTACGCAACGATTTATCAGGTCATGATTGACTATTGCAAAACACATGGTGCCTTCAATCCTGTAACGATGGGAACAGTACCGAATGTTGGTTTAATGGCCCAAGCAGCTGAAGAGTACGGTTCACACGACAAGACCTTTGAAGTTCCTGCGGATGGCGTAATTCGCGTGATCGATCAAGATGAAAACACCTTGCTTGAGAGCACTGTTGAAAAGGGAGATATTTGGAGAATGTGTCAAGTGAAAGATGCACCAGTGCGCGATTGGGTAAAATTGGCCGTTACACGTGCACGCTTGTCCAATACGCCAGCGGTTTTCTGGCTGGATGAAAACAGAGCACACGATGCACAATTGATCACGAAAGTGCGCACGTATTTGACAGAACACGATACGAACGGATTGGAAATTCACATTTTATGTCCGGATGATGCGATGCGATTCACCATTGACCGCATTGTTCAAGGCTTAGATACAATATCCGTAACGGGCAATGTATTGCGCGATTACTTGACAGACCTCTTCCCTATTCTCGAGGTAGGAACAAGTGCAAAAATGCTGTCTATCGTTCCATTGATGAATGGAGGTGGATTGTTTGAAACAGGCGCTGGAGGTTCTGCACCGAAGCACGTCGAACAATTCATTCAAGAAGGACACTTGCGTTGGGATTCATTGGGTGAGTTCCTCGCTTTGGCAGCATCACTTGAACATTTGGCTGTGACAACCGGGAATAAAAAAGCACAGGTCCTTGCGACAACATTGGACGAGGCGACAGGAAAATTGCTCGACAACGAAAAATCACCGGAACGCAAAGTGGGTCAACTTGACAACCGAGGAAGTCATTTTTACCTTGCACAATACTGGGCAGAAGCTTTGGCGAATCAATCTGAAGATGCAGATATGAGTGCACATTTCAAAGACATCGCAGCAGCGCTTTCAGCAAATGAAGGGAAGATCATTGAGCAATTGAATGCATCTCAAGGAAAAGCCATTGACCTCGGCGGGTATTACCATCCAAATTTGGCAACCGTAAGTGCAGCCATGCGTCCAAGTGAAACCTTCAATCAATTGGTTGACACTTTGAACAACTAAAATGCTTCGGTTTTTTATCGTTGTTTTTATTGGGTGTACGTCCTTCTTTGTCAAATCCCAAAACATTGGAATCGTCGATTTCATCGGCACATATTCGGGTGAAATGTTGCTCATCAATCAAGGGAAAAATGCCACCGACAAGGTGCAAGTTACCCTTGATATTCATGAAGTCATTAAAGATTCGAGTTGGACGTACCAGATGACGTACAACAGTCTTACCTTGGGTTCTATGTCGAAGGATTATGAAATCCAGCTTCTTCCAGGTGGACAACTTCAGACCGATGAAAAAAACGGAATTGTGATCAAAATGTCACTCATAGATGGGTGTTTGTACGAATTCTATGAATCCGAAGAGATGTTCTTCACTGTGACATTGAGAAAAAACAAAAAGAACATTCTTTTTGAATTGACTTGCCTACCCAAATGGAATAAAAAAGAGTGCTTTCTGGCCCAAGAAACACCCATGACAATAACGTCATACACGACAACGGTTGTTCAGAAAGCCACCTTGAAACCCTCAGGAAAGTAAAGTGATTTTCTTCCTATTTGGAAAGTGATTCTTCTACTTCATCAATTGCCGACATTCCGAACTGTTCAACAGACCACACCTTCAAGAAAGATTTGTTCGGTAATACATAGCATGGATAGAGTCCTTGAGCAAGTTTACTGGTCATTTCAACATTCGAAGCAATTGAATAGTCAAAATCCTTTTTACCGTATTTTTTAAACCAAAGCAAAGAGGCGCTGTCACCATGACATACCTTGTATTCAATGGTAATGTTTGGGTGTCTTTGTTTGACAATGCGCATACGCTCCATGGATTCCAAACAATACGGGCATCCGGGTAAACTGAGAATGACCAATCGATTGGTTTTTAATTCCTTCATTTGAGCATTACGCTTAAACTTTTGGCTGGCATGACTAAAATCACCTTGATAGATCGGATAGATCGCAAAGTAAACAGAAAGAAAAACAAGCGGAATGCTGATGATGTAGAGCAATTTTACATGGCCTTTGAAACGAAAAATTTTAACAAGAAGGTAAGCAAGTAACACTCCTAGTAGCACACACGAGAAGTAGGGAAACAAGCGCGCAGACACCCAAGAAAACCCATTGGATAAAAAATAAACTTCAAAAGGATTCATGCATTTGTTCGTTGGTCACTCAACTAGTTCAATTCACATGTTGTGATCACTGGTCCAACGGCATCTTCATTGGCCTTGCAATTTTCGGTAGCAGACTTTTTTGTTGCCGTATAAAAAATCGTTTCAGAAAAGTGATATTCAGGAAGATCCTGATGGGTCGATGTACAGGTACATGACCGTTGCTTCACACATGACGAAAACAGAACCAACCCGACACCGAACCAAAAAAGTCTATTTTTCAAAGTCATGACGCTATATAAATCATTCAAATATAGGTAAATTTAACCGCGTTTATTTTTAAAAACTAACTAAATACACTACGCCGTGCGCTCAATTTTCTTTCTGGCTGTTTTGGCCATCTTCGGTTTAAGTTCATGTGGATCCATTGCTCCTGAGGCACCAGATACCGTTGTTGATGAACTTCCAATCCCGGAACAAGAGGAATCATCCATCAGTATTCCAATTAAAATTGATTTGCGTCCGTACCTTACAATGACTGAAAAGGCACTCCCAAAAACCTTTAAAGACAATTTTGAACAGTGTGATGGGGTGAGTTATTCGTACAAGTTTGATCGTGAACCGATTTCGTTTAAAGGCACGGGAGCAGAATTAAACTTTGAAGTGGACGGGAAATATTTGCTTAAACTCAACTATTGCCCTGAATGTACGTCGCTTTTCAATGACAAAGGAAATTGCATCATCCCTCGCATATATGCAAGTTGTGGTGTTGGCGAACCGATGCGCAAAGTGACCGTGGGTTACACAAGCACATTCTCTATCACTCCCGATTTTAAATTTAAATCCAATACATCGCTGAAGAAATTCGAGACGCCTGACGCGTGTGAAATCACCGTGTTTAAATACGATGCGACCTCGCTCTTGCGCAAAGAAGTCACGAAAGTGTTGAAAGATCTTGAAGATGACATCGACAAACAAATTGCTGCGATCGATATTCGCTCAAGCATTGAGGATGCTTGGAAATCCTTAAGTGATCCATTATCAATGAATGGCTACGGGTACTTGATGCTTACACCAACGAGCATTTCACTTGGGAAAGTACGTTTCGATGGGAAAGATGCGCTGGTTGACTTACATTTAACTGCAAAACCAAAAGTTGTGAGTGCCGTGCCAAGTGATGCGAAAGCGGCTAGTTTACCAAAATTATCAAGCCATAAAAATTCAGATGGTTTTGATATCTCATTGGATATTATTTCGAACTACGATTCCTTGAGTGCAATTTTTACAAGAGAAATAAAGGGGCAAAAGGTTGTCATTAAAAACAATGAAGTCATCTTCGATCAGGTGAAAGTACACGGTGCGAATAAAAACCAACTCAACATTGAAGTAACTTTTTCGGGAAAGAAAAAAGGTGTGTTGTACCTAACGGGGACTCCTGTATTTGATGCGGAGAAACAAATTATTTCCTTCCCCGATTTGCAGTTTGACATACGCACAAAAAGTGCCTTACTCAAGTCGGCCAAATGGCTGTTTAGTGACAAAATCACTGAAATGATGCGCGCAAGCTCAACGTTTGACCTGAAGCCTCAATTGGACGACATGAAAAAGATGCTTGAAGATGAATTAAACACAGAAATTGCTGATGGTGTTAAACTAAAAGCTGCTGTTCAATCACTTAAGCTCACTGGCATTTATCCCGCAAGTGACAAATTGATTTTGCGCGTATCTACAAAAGGTACACTGAAGTTGTTCATGTAATCCAAGGTCAACAAAGAAGACCGATACTTTGTAAGAAACTGCATGCATTTCACGAATATTATTGGTGAATGAATGTTGTTTTTCATACATTTGGGAAAATCGTATGGAAAAACACGTACTCACAGCGCTATTATTTTGCTTGTCACTTTTCGCAAGTGCTCAAGGAAAACGCAATAACCTAGAACAAATTGGGGATTGCGAAGGTGCCGTGAACATTTTTAAATCTGGCGATTACACCTTACAATTTCCGGGAAATGGAGGCTTGTTTGACGAGTTCGCAGCCTATCCATCCCTTTCTGATTTATCCAAAACAAATGTCATTTGGTTAACGTTCATTGCCGATTACACAGGAACGCTAACACTCACGACCGAAATTGATCAGAGTTACATTCAAATGGTGGTCTTCGAGGAGGGTGCAGGGGACATCTGCCAAGAATTGGCAATGGGTTCAGCCGAAATAAAACGCTTGATTTCAACAAAATCTGAAAAAAAAATTGGGCTGACGGAAGAAACGTCAACAGGGAATCTATACCCACTTGAAATCACTGCCGGGACAAAAATCTCCATTGCACTGACAACCGTAGAAAAAGTGAGGGCTTTTGTTAAAATGAACTTTCAATTTAAGCCAAAGGGGAGCCACGCGTATTCCAATGAAACCAAAGTCGTTGATGCCCGCAATGATGAATTTGGACCCACACTAAGTATACACATCCGCGACATCAATACCAAGGAAGAAATCACCTCCAACTTCTTGGTTGTTGGTCTTAAGGAACTTAAAGCATTTTACCGAGGAAGTGACTTTTTGTTTAATGTCGGGCATAGTGGAAAAATTGACGTCCAATGCGACGCAGAAGGCTATTTCTTCATCGACACAAGTTTCACTGTTCAAGCGAATGCAGCCCGAGAAATCACCATTTACTTGGAAGCTGTAGCGAAAGGCAAGTCCCTTCAAATTGAGGAAATTGAATTCAAACAAGGTACGAGCGACTTCATGCCTGGATCAGAAACAAAGCTTCGACGCTTGAAAGATTTTATGGCCTTGAATGCAGATTTGCAGATTGAGATTCAAGGACATGTGCATGCCGTGGGCGAAGACAATGGCTTTAGCGCACAGAAACTCTCGGAATCGCGTGCAAAGAAAGTCATGCAGTACTTGGTAGACAATGGAATCGCCAAAGAGAGAATGACCGCTGTAGGCTATGGAAATACACGTCCAGTTTATGCGAATCCAAAACTAGCCTCCGAAGAACAAGCGAATAGACGCGTTGAGATTTTGATTCGATAGACAATAAGACCAAAGACCGCTGCGCTAAGTGACAAGTGACCGCTGCGCTTAAGGACAAACGACTCCTGTTAATAAACACCAGGATTTGAAAATCTCAAGTCGTGTTTATAAATAAAAAACCAACTTCGTGATTCGTTGCTTCGAGTCTGCTAGCGCTCCTCAGCCACCCAATTTGCAACTCGTAACTCGTAACTATATGGTCATGATGTCCTTTTCCTTCAATTCAACCAATTCATCCACCTTCTTTACGAAGCTGTTTGTGATGTTTTGAATTTCGGTTTCAGCATCTTTCGACATGTCTTCTGAGAGTCCTTCAGACTTGAGGTCTTTCACCATATCGAGTGCATCTTTACGGTTGTTTCGCACAGCCACTTTCGCATGTTCAGCTTCAGCTTTGGCGCGCTTCACAAGATCGCGTCGTCTTTCTTCTGTAAGTGGTGGAACTGAAATGATCAGGACCTCACCATTATTTTGAGGAGCGAATCCAAGATTCGAATTGATAATTCCCTTAGCGATTTCATTCAACATTGTTTTCTCCCATGGTTGCACTGTAATCGTACGTGCATCCATCGTTGTAATGTTGGCGACTTGTTGTATCGGTGTTGGTGAGCCATAATAGTCCACCATTACGCTGCTCAGCATGGAAGGTGTTGCTTTACCAGCGCGTATTTTAGTTAATTCTGCGTCAAGATGTGAAATTGAACGGTTATTTGAGTTTTTAAACTCGTCATAAATCATTTGTAGTTCCTCTGTCATAACGGTATAGCGAATAAAGTTAGTTTCTTACAATCGTTCCCACGGCATGGCCTTCTAGGAGTCTGATTAGATTTCCAGGTGTGTCCATATCAAAAACGATGATAGGCAGATTATTTTCCTTACAAAGTGTAAACGCAGTCATGTCCATGACCTTCAAGCCTTGACTGTAGGCATCATCGAAAGAAATGACATCGTATTTGGTTGCGCTTGGATCCTTTTCCGGATCGGCCGTATAAATTCCATCTACGCGCGTTCCTTTAAGGATGACATCTGCATTGATTTCAATGGCGCGCAACGAAGCTGCTGAATCGGTTGTGAAAAATGGGTTTCCTGTGCCAGCGCCGAAAATAACCACACGCCCTTTTTCGAGGTGACGCACGGCTTGACGGCGCACATAAGGTTCTGCGATTTCACGCATTTCAATGGCTGATTGCAAACGCGTATGAATTCCAGCTGATTCCAATGCAGCCTGTAAGGCCATGGCATTGATCATTGTCGCCAACATCCCCATATAATCACCGTGCGTGCGGTCCATTCCACCCTCTTCCGCTTGAACACCACGGAAGATGTTGCCGCCACCAATCACGATCGCCACTTCAATTCCAAGGGCATGAATCTCCTTGATTTGAGAAGCATAACTGTTCAGTCGTTGATTATCAATCCCAAACTGTTTGTCCCCCATCAGGGATTCGCCACTCAATTTCAGCAAGATTCTTTTGTATTTCATCGCTTTTGATTTTTGCCTGACAAATATATACAATTCATCAGAGTAATTTTTATGTCGTTCTATCCAATGGTGCATGAAAAAAGGCTACCGAAACCGATAGCCTTTTCATAAATTATTTCTTCTTAGCTAAGAGAGAAGCGTTTAAATTCGGTTACTGTCAATCCTTTTTCTGAAGAAGAAAGGAATTGCTCAACGGTAACTTTATTGTCAATGATAAACTCTTGGCTCATCAATGTATTCTCTTTGAAGAATTTTGACAAACGACCCATTGCAATTTTTTCAGCCATTTCTTCCGGCTTACCTTCTTGGATTGCCAAAGATTTACCGATTTCGATTTCACGTTCAATTGTACGTGCATCTACACCGTCTTTGTCCAAAGCGATTGGGTTCATCGCTGCAACTTGCATTGCAACTTGTTTACCAGCATCTTGCGCTACATCCGTCCCACTGTTCAAACCAACGAGTGTTGCCAATTGATTTCCAGGGTGGTTGTAAGCAACAACTTTATCAGCAGCGATTGTTCCATAGCTAGACAAATCTAGTTTTTCACCAATCACACCGATTTGCTCAGTAATTTTTTCGTCAACCGTCAAACGATCATCGTAAGCAAGCGCTTTCAATGCTTCAGCAGAGTCTGGACGTTGTTTCATTGCTAGATCAACGATCGATTGAACAAGCGCACGGTAACCATCATTTTTCGCTACGAAATCTGTTTCACAGTTCAAAGAAACGATAACACCGAATGTTCCATCTGCTGATGCTTCAGCGATGATCAAACCTTCTTTTGCTTCATTCTCACCACGCTTTGCTGCGATTTTTTGTCCTTTCTTACGGAGGATATCGATTGCTGCTTCGAAATCACCATCGGCTTCCACCAAGGCATTCTTGCAATCCATCATACCCGCTCCTGTTTGTTGACGCAATTTGTTTACGTCAGAAGCTGTAATTGCCATGTTGTATTGATTTAATTTTGTTGATTAATCGTTTGATTCTTCAGCTGTCTCAGTTGCAACTGCTGCTTCAGCCGTTCCTTCTGATTCTTCCTTATCACCTTTTACATTCTTGCGGTCTTCCAATCCTTCTTTGATTGCTCCACAGATTGCATCCAATACGATAGAGATCGACTTCGTCGCATCATCGTTTGCTGGAATTGGGAAATCAACCAATTTCGGGTTAGAGTTTGTATCGACCATCGCGAATGTAGGGATGTTCAAACGCTTTGCTTCACTCAAAGCGATATGCTCTTTCAAGATATCAACGATGAAGATTGCAGCCGGTTGACGTGTCATGTCTGCGATAGAACCGAAGTTCTTTTCAAGCTTTTCACGCTGACGAGTCTTGAACAAACGCTCACGCTTGTTCAATGTCTCCCATGTACCGTCTGACTTCATTTTGTCAATTGCCGACATTTTGCGGATTGACTTACGTGTAGTTTGGAAGTTTGTTAACATACCACCAGACCAACGTTCTGTTACGAATGGCATGTTGATTTCAGCCACTTTTTGCGCAACGATTTCTTTTGCTTGTTTCTTGGTTGCAACGAAAAGAACCTTTTTACCCGACTTCGCAATTTGCTTCATTGCCGCACATGCCTGATCGAGGTGTGCTATTGTCTTATTAAGGTCGATAATGTGGATACCTTTTTTCTCTTCAAAGATATACGGCGCCATTG
>JBDKGB010000132.1:0-8859 GCA_039798485.1 Bacteroidota bacterium | reverse complement strand
CGTTTCCAGCTGTAAAAGGCCTTTATGGTTGTCCTACAGTGGTAAACAATGTAGAAAGTATTGCTGCTGTTGTTCCAATTGTGAACGATGGTGGTGATGAATATGCAAAAATTGGCTTGGGCAAAAGTACAGGTACGAAATTGATTTCTGCTTGTGGTAACCTTGCTCGACCAGGAGTTTATGAAATTGAAATGGGAATCACAGTGGAGGAATTCATCTACGGAGATGACTATTGTCGAGGCATTGCCAACGGTAAGAAGCTGAAAGCGTGTGTACCTGGTGGTTCGTCAGTTCCGATTTTACCCCATTACCTCGTCACTAAAACAGCTGCGGGTGAAGACCGCTTGATGACGTACGAAAGTTTGGCAGATGGTGGATTTGCAAGTGGGTCCATGTTGGGTTCAGGTGGTTTCATTGTGTTCGATGAGGACCAATGTATCGTCCGCAACACATGGAACTTCGCACGTTTCTATGCACACGAGTCATGTGGACAATGTTCACCGTGCCGTGAAGGAACAGGGTGGATGGAGAAAGTGCTACACCGCCTCGAACATGGTCAAGGAAATATGCGTGACATTGATCTTTTGGCTGAAATCAATAAGAAAATCGAAGGAAATACCATTTGTCCGCTTGGAGATGCAGCAGCATGGCCTGTAGCAGCAGCGATTCGTCATTTCCGCGATGAGTTTGAATGGCACGTGAATGAGCGTGAAGAGTCACAGAAAAGAAATTATGGATTGATTCGCGAACCGCAGTCAATCGCCTAAGAAATACAAGAACGGATGATCAAAGTAACAATTGATGACGTTGAAGTCGAAGTAGCTGAAGGGACAACAATCCTGAACGCTGCACGTACAATTGGTGGAGAAGTTGTACCACCTGCAATGTGCTTTTATAGCAAACTTCCAGGAACTGGGGGTAAATGTCGAACGTGTTTGGTGGAAGTGGCTGCTGGCTCTGCAAAAGACCCACGCCCAATGCCGAAGCTCGTTGCGTCGTGCTCCACACCGGTGCAAGATGGCATGGTGATCAAGAACAAAACAAGTGAGCGCGTGCACGAAAATCGCGGCGCCGTTGTTGAATTCTTGTTGATCAATCACCCCTTGGATTGCCCTATTTGCGACCAAGCAGGAGAATGCCATTTACAGGATCTTGGCTTTGAACATGGTGCGGAAAAGACACGTTACGAAGAGGAACGCAGAACCTTTGACCCAATTGATATCGGGAACAAAATTAAGTTGCACATGAACCGTTGCATATTGTGCTACCGTTGTGTTGCTGTTGCCAATCAGTTGACAGACAAACGCGTCCATGGTGTATTGCACCGTGGTGAACATGCAGAAATCAGCACGTACATTGAAAGTGCCGTTGAAAATGAGTTTTCAGGAAACATGATCGACGTATGTCCAGTAGGCGCCCTAACAGATAAAACGTTCCGTTTCAAAAGTCGCGTATGGTTCTTGAAACCGATGGAAGCAGAATGTGCGTGCACGAAATGTTCTGGGAAAGCGGTGGTTTGGCAGTTTGGAAATGAAATTTACCGCGTTACGGCCCGCAAAGACCGATATGGCGAAGTGGAGGATCAAGACGGTAAACCAGGATGGATTTGCAACGATTGCCGTTTCGAGAAGAAAGATTTGTCACAGTGGACAATCCTAGGTCCAAGAACAATTGACCGTCATTCGGTGATTTCTCAAGGACATTACCAAAGTCCGCGAACATCAATTAAAAAAGCGAAGTAATGGATTCAGGACTCATTATTGAAAAACTCATACTCGTCGCAATCATCTTTTCGATTTCGTTATTGATTGCGATGTATGCGACTTATTTTGAACGAAAAGTGGCTGCTTGGTTTCAGGATCGAATTGGACCAGACCGAGCTGGACCATTTGGTATTCTTCAACCTGTTGCGGATGGTGTTAAAATGTTCATGAAAGAAGATTTTATTCCGAGCAATTCAGACAAATGGTTGTTCATTCTCGGACCAGGAATTTCGATGTTTACATCACTCATTACTAGTGCGATTATTCCTTGGGGTGAAGACTTAACGCTCTTCGGAAGTGCGGTTGCGCTTCAAGTGGCCGACTTCAACATTGGAATTCTCTTCATCATGGGAGTATTGTCGGTTGGAATCTATGGCATCATGATCGGTGGCTGGGCATCCAACAACAAGTACTCATTGTTTGGAGCAATCCGCGCATCTTCTCAGATGATTTCTTACGAATTGGCTATGGGAGTTTCTGTCATTACCATCGTGATGATGACGGGAAGCTTGAGCTTGAGAGACATTGTTCAGGATCAACATGGCATGAATTGGAACATCTTCTATCAACCGGTATGTTTTATCGTATTCTTTGTGTGTGCCTTGGCTGAAACGAACCGTGCACCATTTGACCTACCAGAATGTGAATCGGAGTTGATCGGTGGTTACCATACAGAATACTCTTCCATGAAACTTGGATTCTTCTTGTTTGCGGAGTATGTATCCATGTTCATCTCATCAGCCATCATTGCAATTTTGTTCTTCGGCGGATACAACTTCCCTGGAATGGATTACTTCAGTGGAAATGCCTTGGCGATACTCAGTGTCATTGCCTTCTTCACAAAAATCTTCTTTTTCATTTTTGTATTCATGTGGATTCGTTGGACACTTCCTCGATTCCGCTTCGATCAGTTGATGCACTTGGGATGGAAAAGTTTGATTCCAATTGCGTTGATTAACTTGTTGATTACTGGATTGGTAATCGCATTAAATAAAGGATGGTTCTAACGATATCAGATCAGTAAGTATGCAAAGTCTGTCAAATAGAAAAAAAGTTGTTTCCGACAAGCCAATGACCTTCATGGAGAAAATTTATCTCCCTGCAATCGTTGGTGGAATGTGGATTACATTCAAACACTTGTTCCGGAAAAACAATACAGTGAAATACCCTGAAGAGCAGCGTGTATTTGCACCAGTGTATCGCGGTATGCATGTCTTGAAGCGCGATGAACAAGGCCGTGAAAATTGTACGGCTTGTGGATTATGCGCTGTGGCATGTCCTGCTGAAGCCATCACGATGGAAGCTGCAGAGCGTGTGAAAGGCGAGGAGGGCATGTACCGCGAAGAGAAATATGCTGCAACCTATGAAATCAATATGCTGCGCTGCATTTTCTGCGGATTGTGCGAGGAAGCATGTCCGAAGGAAGCGGTTTTCTTGACAGATCGCATTGTGCCTTCAGAGTTTGAACGCGAAGACTTCATTTTCGGAAAAGATAAATTGGTGGAACCGGTGAATGCCCGCATCGACGTCACAAAACGCCAACACACGGGTCAAAGAGGAACAAAATGACACTAGAAATGATCGCAATTTTGCTGGGAGGTCTTACGATCGGTTCAGCATTGATGGTGGTGCTCAGCAAGCACCCTGTTCGAAGCGTCCTATACTTGGTAGTGACCTTTTTCTTGATTTCTGCAAACTATATTTTGATGAATGCGCAGTTTTTAGCCATTGTAAACATCATTGTATATGCGGGAGCAATCATGGTCCTGTTCCTGTTTGTATTGATGCTTTTGAATTTGAATAAAGACAGTGAGCCGGTAACTTCCATTGGGATTAAACTTGCTGGAATCATCGCCGGTGGTGTTTTACTCACGGTAATGTTGGCCGCATTGAAAGATGGTCTTGTCATTACACAACAAGCTGTAGAATCTGCAAACAACAATGGATTGGTGGAAAACCTTGGTGAGTTGTTGTTTACGAAATATGTACTTCCGTTTGAGGTATCGTCTGTGCTCTTTATTGCCGCAATGGTGGGAGCTGTGATGTTGGCGAAACGGGAAAAACAAATCATTGACTAATATGGTACTTGCAAGTATTTTTGAATCAGGGGTTTCGATCGATTTCTATATCGTTCTTGCCTCTGTGCTTTTTGCGATCGGTGCAGTAGGCGTAATGGTGCGCAGAAACGCCATCGTTTTGCTCATGTGCATTGAATTGATGCTGAACGCTGTGAATTTATTGATGGTTGCCTTTTCGACCTATCATGGGAAAGGTGATGGACAAGTATTCGTCTTCTTCATTATGGTAGTGGCTGCAGCAGAGGCAACAGTAGGACTTTCCATCTTAGTTATGGCCTACCGCAACATTCGTTCAACGGATGTTGGAATCTTCAACAAACTTAAAGGGTAAGACATGGGAGCAGATAAAATTTTACTGACCATCCTGGCATTGCCACTCATTGGGGCTTTGATCAACGGAACTCTTGGAAAGAATATGCCTAAGGCTGTAGTAGGTGCTCTTGCAACCGGGGTGATGTTCACTGCCTTTGCACTTGC
Organism: Bacteroidota bacterium; assembly: GCA_039798485.1. Taxonomy (GTDB): domain Bacteria; phylum Bacteroidota; class Bacteroidia; order Flavobacteriales_D; family Crocinitomicaceae; genus M0103. Next base: position 4,541 of record JBDKGB010000132.1, on the reverse strand, counting down.
ATTGGTGTTGTTTGGTAGTGTACACAAGCAACAGTTGGTGCACCTTTTTACCATGATTTCTTTGGATGGATTTGAATTGAATGCACGTCTTCAATTGGATTCCCTTTCGATTTGGATGACGTTAATTGTGACTGGAGTTGGATCCTTGATTCACCTCTTCTCTATGGGATACATGAGTCATGATAAAGGTTATTACAAATTCTTTACCTACTTAAACCTCTTCATTTTTGCGATGCTCATCCTTGTGCTCGGAAGCAACTATTTTATGTTGTTCTTCGGTTGGGAAGGTGTTGGAATCTGTTCGTACCTATTGATTGGCTTCCATTACAGTGACGCTCAAAAAGGTATCGCCAACAGCGTTGCTGCACGTAAAGCATTCATCATGAACCGTATCGGTGACCTTGGTCTCCTCATTGGGTTGTTCTTGATCCTTTCGCAGTTTGGAACATTGGAGTATTCAGCGTTAGCAGACAAATTGCTGATTGAAAAAATTGAACCTACAACATGGATGATGTTCGGAATTACTGCGTGTCTCTTCATCGGGGCGACAGGTAAATCTGCTCAAATTCCATTGTTTACATGGTTGCCGGATGCGATGGCAGGACCAACACCGGTGTCTGCTTTGATCCACGCTGCAACGATGGTAACTGCAGGGATCTTCTTGGTGGTGCGATCAAACTTCTTCTTTGAAATGGCTCCAATGACCCAAGACATCATGTTGTATGTTGGCTTGGCAACTTCACTGGCAGCGGCATTTATGGCCTTACGTCAAAACGACATTAAAAAAGTACTCGCTTATTCTACAGTGTCTCAATTGGGGTTATTGTTCGTAGCACTTGGAATGGGTGCCTACACAGCGGCAATGTTCCACGTTACGACGCATGCCTTCTTTAAGGCCTTGTTGTTCCTAGGGTCTGGAAGTGTCATTCACGCCATGTCAGATGAACAAGATATTCGTGTGATGGGTGGCTTGAAAAAGTACATACCGATTACGCACATAACGTTCCTCATCGGTACTTTAGCAATTGCAGGATTCCCACTTTTGTCTGGTTTCTATTCGAAAGATGAAATCTTGGCACACGCTGTCATGCACAATCCAATGATTTACGGAATTTTAATGGTATCCGTTGCCATGACTGCGATTTATATGTTCCGCTTGTATTTCTTGGTGTTCCACGGAAACTTTAGAGGAACTTCTGAACAACAGCACCATTTGCATGAAAGTCCTTTGAACATGACCTTGCCATTGTTGGTTTTAGCAGTGCTTTCCGTTTTTGGTGGAATCTTGAACTTGCCAGGTGTAGTCATGAAGGCAGGAACACATTGGATGTCTCATTACTTGGAGCACAACACACGTGGACTTGAGGTCATTGAAACGCACCATTTGTCTTCATCACAGGCCATGCTTTTAATGGGAGGTGCAGTATTGATGACCTTGATTATTCTGTTTGGTTCCTTCGTCGTTTACGTGAAAAGAGGCAGCTTGGCTAAATCCGATGAAGAACTTTCTGGTTGGGAACTGGTATCGAACAAGAAATTGTATTTCGATGAAATTTACAACTTCTTATTTGTAAAACCCTTGGAATGGATGTCAGAAAGAATCCATGCCTTTGTTGAGGTGATTGCCTTGAACAAATCCGTGTATGGTTTTGCTGGATTGATCGGCAAGACGGGTGACATCGTTCGCAAATGGCAAACAGGAGTTGTTTCGAATTACTTGTTCTGGATGGTCCTAGGTGTGATCAGCCTCGTTATTTACTATTTAATTAAATTCTGATACTGTGGAATTATTTGCTTTACCGCTCGTTTTTGCACTCATCGCATTGGTTGCACCGAAAAGCAAGGTGAACTATGTGGGATTGATTGGCGCCGTAGTGTCGATGGTGGTTTCATTCATTCATGTGGCCTATTTTTCACCTGATCAATACGTTTCATTATTTGCTCCAGATTTCATGTTGCCCTTAGGTTTGACATTTAAAATGGGTTATGATGGAATTGGTTTGTTCATGGTGGTGTTGACCAATGTGATCACAACATTGATTCTACTCAGCAATTTGAACCGTGAAATCGCACACAACCGTGCATTTAATGCGCTTGTCTTGTTGATGCAATTTGGATTACTTGGCGTGTTTACTGCCATGGATGGAATTATGTTCTACATCTTCTGGGAATTGACGCTAGTGCCGATTTTCTTGATTTCGTATTGGTTTGGAGCAGCAGATCGCAAGAAGCCATTGATGAAGTTCTTCATTTACACCTTTGTGGGATCCTTGGCGATGTTGTTGTCGTTTATGGCATTGGGGACGTACTCAAGCAGTTTTGCCTACGAAGACCTATTGGCAGCACAATTAACAGCGAAAACAGCATTTTGGGTAATGGGCGGGTTCTTTCTTGCTTTTGCCATCAAAATCCCTTTATTCCCTTTTCATACATGGCAGCCAGATACCTACACGGTATCACCAATGGCAGGAACGATGTTGCTTTCCGCGTTGATGTTGAAAATGGCCTTGTATGGAATGGTACGTTGGATGATTCCAATTGCTCCAGAGGCCTTGGATGAATTGTCGTGCTTGGTGATCACTTTGGGATTGATCGGAGTGGTTTATGCAGCGGTAATTGCCATTAAGCAATCCGACATAAAACGATTGTTTGCATTCGCATCGATTAGCCACGTTGGATTGATTGCAGCGGGAATCATGTTGTTCAACAAAGATGCGCTCTCAGGTGCATTCATTCAGATTGCTAATCACAGTTTGGTAGCACTTGGCTTGTTCTTGGCGGCAGATATCCTAGAGCGAAGAATGGGCACGCGTAACATCTACGATCTAGGTGGAGTGGCGAAATTGGCTCCTAAGTTTGGTTTTTGGTTCGCGGCAGTTGCGTTTGCCTCGGTTTCTGTTCCACTAACAAGTGGATTCATCGGTGAATTCTTGTTGCTGAAAGGACTTTACAACTATAGCTGGATTGTTGGACTTGTTGCAGGTACAACATTGGTGTTGGGAGCTGTTTACACACTTAGAGCTTATCAAATCAGCATGTTCGGTGCACCAAAGATGGAACATTTCGCAGACCTTACTTGGAACGAAATGCTCACATTCTTCATCATCATGCTTATCATTTTGGTCCTTGGAATTTATCCGCAAGCGATCATTGACTTTGTCGGACCTAGCCTTGACCTCACGATCGAATCTGTGAAAGGCTCTAAAGTTATTGTACAGTAATATGGATGCGTTAATAGTAATTTTTGTTAGTGGAATCGTCGCGATGTTTTTAGCGATGACTCAAAAACCGCTTTTGGTGCTGGCGACAGCTTTGGTCGGATTGTCAGTGGCAATTGGTCTAATGGTCAATCAGTGGTACAATCCATATTTATTGTTTGAATACAATGGTTTGGCTTTCGGAAGAGGTGAAGTACTGTATTCTGTGGCTGCAATGACATTTTCATTGTTGATCATTGCTGGCGGATTTACCTACTTTAAGCGTGAACCTGAGCATACAGGGGAATATATCTCTTTGATCTTGTTCTCCTTGACGGGTGCGCTCTGTATGATAGGCTATACAGATTTGTTCATGTTCTTTATTGGTTTGGAAATTCTGTCTATTCCAATTTATGTTTTAGCCGGTTCAAAAAAGAAGGACTTAAAGTCTTCTGAAGCAGCCATGAAGTATTTCTTTACAGGTGCTTTTGCTACAGGGATCCTCTTGTTCGGAACGGCATGGGTGTATGGTGCAACTGGAACTTTTGACTTACGCGAACTGTCAAACGTTCTTGCTGAAGGTACGGCGAACGGCGCGCTCTTGTTTGTTGGTGTACTTATGATGATGGCATCTTTCCTATTTAAGGTTGGTGCTGCACCATTCCATTTCTGGGGACCTGATGTGTACGCTGGAAGTCCAAACATCATTACTGGGTATATGGCCTCCGTTGTGAAAATGGCTGGTCTGTACGCGTTCTTAAAATTGTTTACCTACGTGTTTGCGCCTGTATCCGATGTTTGGTCTGGTGCCTTGTTCGGAATGATTGTATTGACGATGTTTGTCGGTAACCTTTCTGCCTTGCGTCAAACGAAATTCAAACGTTTATTGGCGTACTCTAGTATTTCCAATGCGGGATATGCCTTGATGGCAACTATGGTCATTAGCAATGATTCCTTGTTCAACCTTTGGATTTATTTGCTTGGATATGGATTCGCAGTGATTGCCCTAATCGTTATTTCCTTGGTAGTGAATGATGAATCGGATGACATTGAATCGTACAAAGGCATTGGAAGAAAGAATCCTTGGATCGGTGTTGTGTTGGTGTTGAGCGTACTTTCATTGGCAGGTGTTCCGCCATTGGCTGGATTCTTCGGGAAATACATGGTTTTCGCTAGTGCCTTTGAAACGTACCCAATTTTGGTAATCCTTGCGGTGATCAATTCCGGAATAGGAGTGTTCTACTACTTACGCTTTGTGATGATTGCCTTGTCGAGCGAAGATGCAGATCAAGCTCCTGTATTGAAGCCATGCGTGCTGCAATGGGGCGTATTGGCGATTTGTGC
>JBDKGB010000131.1:0-18687 GCA_039798485.1 Bacteroidota bacterium | reverse complement strand
ATGGCACTTTTTCATGCTGTTCGTGAGATGAATTTAACAGTAGAGGAAGTCGATAAATTGACAGGACCGGTGATGGGACGACCAAAATCGGCCACCTTTAGAACCTGCGATGTTGTCGGATTGGATACTCTAGTGCATGTGGCCAATGGCTTGAAAGCGAATTGTCAAGATGACGAAGAACATGACCTTTTTGAATTGCCAGATTACATCACAAAAATGGTCGAGAACAATTTGCTCGGCTCTAAATCTGGACAAGGTTTTTACAAGAAAGTAAAACACGCTGATGGGTCAAGTGAAATCCTCGTTTTAGACCTCAACACCCTTGAATATAGAGCAGCCAATAAAGTGAAATTCCCAACACTTGACATGGCAAAGCCTATCGAGGACCTCAAGCAGCGCACAAAAATGCTGTTCATGGGGATGGATAAGGCCGGTGAATTTTACCGCAAATTGTTTGGTGGCTTGTTGGCCTATGTGACCAACCGACTTCCAGAGATCACAGATGACCTTTACAAAATCGACGATGCCTTGAAGGCTGGATTTGGCTGGGAACTCGGTCCGTTTGAGACCTGGGATTTGATTGGGTTTGACCAAGGACTGAAAATGATTGAAGCTGTGAAACGTACTCCCGCTCAATGGATTTCAGAAATGAAAACTGCTGGAGCCACAACATTCTACAAGCTCGAAAAAGGAAGCAAGCAGTATTTTGATGTTGCTTCCAAGTCTTATAAAACAATTCCAGGTACTGAAGACTTGGTGATCTTGGATGCGTTGCGCGGTGAAAATAAGGTTTGGGGAAATGCAGATACTACACTCGTTCACTTGGGTGATGGCATTTTGAACCTTGAGTTTCATACAAAAATGAACACCATTGGTGGGGGTGTTATCGAAGGAATAAACAAAGCCATCGACATTGCAGAAAAAGAATACAAAGGACTTGTGGTATCCAACACAGGACAAAATTTCTCTGCTGGCGCCAATGTTGGGATGATCTTCATGATGGCGGTTGAGCAAGAATACGACGAACTGAATTTTGCGGTCAAAGCATTTCAGGATACGATGATGCGTGTTCGCTACTGCAACGTTCCGGTAATCGTCGCTCCACACAACCTAGCACTTGGTGGTGGTTGCGAACTTTCCATGCACTCGGACAAAGTTGTGGCACACGCCGAGCTCTATATGGGACTTGTTGAATTCGGTGTCGGTGTCATTCCTGGCGGTGGAGGTTCGAAAGAGTTTGCGAAGCGACTTTCTGATGAATTGAAAGATGGTGACATCAAAATCAACCGCATGCGTGAGCGCTTTTTGACGATTGGACAAGCCAAGGTGGCCACATCTGCCTATGAGGCTTTCGATTTGGGGTATTTACGGCCTGGCACCGATGAAGTTGTGGTAAGCCGCGACCATCAGTTGACCCGAGCAAAGGCCGCTGCGCTTGAACTTGCGAATAAAGGCTATGTGGCGCCGAAGCGCGAAAAGAACATCACTGTGATGGGCCAGGAAGGACTAGGAATCGTATATGTGGGCGCCAACTCCATGCTATCTGGAAATTACATGTCAGAACACGACCGCGTGATTTCCGAAAAACTAGGTTTTGTTCTATGTGGAGGTGATTTAAGTGAAAACACGGTTGTTAGTGAGCAATATCTGCTTGATTTAGAACGGAAAGCATTTGTGGAATTGTGCACTGAGCGCAAGACTTTGGAACGATTGGAGAGTTTGGTGAAGAAAGGGAAAATTCTTAGGAATTAGACTTCAAGATGTCAGGATTTTAAGATGTTAAGACTTCCAATCCATTGAAAAAAGCCGTAAATTGATAGTATAGAACTCAAATTCAAAGGTTCAAAATATCAAAGGCAATGATGAAGAAAAAACACAATTTCAGAGAATTAAAAATTTGGAGGGAGTCTATGAATTTAGTAAAACACGTATACGCTTTAACAACAGAACTGCCAGCAAATGAAAAGTTTGGACTCATCTCTCAAATTCAACGTTGTGCTATTTCGATTCCATCAAACATTGCTGAAGGTTCAGGCCGAAGTTCCGAAAAAGAATTTTTACACTTTTTAAACATTTCCATTTCATCATCTTACGAACTTGAAACTCAACTTATTTTGTTAGAGGATTTGTACAATATAAGCACTCAAAAAACATTAACCCAAATAACATCAATCCAGAAAATGATTGGTGGATTTTGCAAGAAACTCAGAAATGACACAATAGTTTAACCAAGTCTTGAAATCTTTTTGTCTTAGTATCTTGACATCTTAAAATCTTGACATTTTAACATCTATCAAAAATGAACCAAAGAGCATACATAGTAACTGGATTCCGATCCGCAGTGGGAAAAGCCGGCAAAGGCGGATTTCGTTTTTACAGACCCGACGATTTGGCAGCCGATGTCATTCAACACTTGATGGCTTCTGTTCCTCAATTGGACAAGGCGCGTGTGGATGATGTGATCGTTGGCAATGCAACTCCTGAAGCTGAGCAAGGGTTGAATGTCGGTAGAATGATCTCGCTGATGGGTTTGAATACCGATAAAGTTCCTGGAATGACAGTCAATCGCTACTGTTCTTCAGGATTGGAAACCATTGCGATTGCAACTGCGAAGATTGAAGCGGGCATGGCAGAATGCATCATTGCCGGTGGGGTTGAATCGATGTCGGTGATGGCGATGGGTGGTTGGCGCATTGTTCCGAATCCTAAGGTCGGGAAAGAAAATCCGACATGGTACTGGGGAATGGGACTGACTGCCGAAGCGGTTGCCAAGCAATACAATGTGAGCCGTGAGGAGCAAGATGCCTTTGCCTTGCATTCCCATGAAAAAGCCCTTGCAGCGACACAATCCGGACGTTTCCGCGATGACATTGTTCCCGTAAATGTGGAGCGCATATTTCTCGATGAGAACGAAAAACGACAGGTGCAAAATTACACAGTCGATACGGATGAAGGTCCGCGCGCAAGTTCGATAGATGCCTTGACAAAACTCAAACCTGTGTTCGCCATGGGCGGATCAGTTACTGCGGGCAACTCATCACAAACTTCCGACGGTGCTGCCTTTGTATTGGTGATGTCTGAACGCATGGTCAAAGAACTAAATCTGGAGCCTGTTGCTCGTTTGGCGTCGTATGCTGTTGTTGGTGTGGAACCGCGCATCATGGGAATCGGTCCTGTGGATGCCATACCGAAAGCGATTTCAGCCGCCGGACTTACATTGAATGACATCCATCTTTTTGAATTGAATGAAGCTTTTGCCTCGCAGTCGATCGCTGTGATTCGCGAAGCTGGCTTGGATCCTTCGCTTGTGAATGTGAACGGTGGGGCAATTGCTTTGGGACATCCCCTCGGGTGCACAGGTGCGAAACTCAGTGTTCAAATGATGAACGAACTGAAAAAACGACAACAGAAATATGGTGTTGTTACGATGTGTGTGGGCACAGGCCAAGGCGCTGCTGGGGTGATTGAGATGATATAAGAATTTGATCCTGACGGAATTTGATTGCTGCGCAAATTGTTCTGGACGGAATTTGATGCCTACGGCAATTTGAAATTTGGTTGTTGCGCAAATTTGTTTTTTCAACCTAGAGTAAAAATCTGCGTAAAAAGCTTTAAAATCGAAGTTAGAGCTAACTCGTAACTCGTAATTTGAAACTCGTAACTAATAAATATCTTAACGTCTTACTATCCAAATAGGACTACCTTTACCACATGAACAAACCACAACAGACCATTGACCTTGCTTTGAAAAGTGCCGGGTTTGCATCCTTGAACGACTTGCAGCGCGAAACCATCGATGCACATGCCAAGCATGACCAATTGCTCATCCTTTCTCAAACAGGTTCGGGAAAAACACTCGCCTTTCTTTTGCCACTGTTGTGCAATCTTAAACACGATTCATCCTCCATTCAAGCATTGATTTTAGCGCCATCGCGTGAATTGGCGATTCAGATAGAAACGGTATTCAAGTCGTTGAAGACGAATTTTAAAGTCCTTACCTGTTACGGAGGACATTCCATGCGCACTGAGATCAACAGTTTGACCGAAGCACCTGCCGTGCTCATTGGTACACCTGGAAGAATCTGTGACCACATCACACGTGGGCAGTTAGACCTCAGTCAGGTCAAACAATTGGTGATTGATGAATACGACAAATGTCTTGAATTTGGGTTTGAGGACCAGATGAAATTCATGCAAACAGAACTCACAGGCGTGAAAAACACCTGCTTGGTTTCAGCTACAGAACTCAAAGAATTTCCAACATATTTATCTTTTAACGATCCAGGCATTGTCAACCACTTGGGTAATTTTCAGGAACCAGACATCACTTTTTACAACGTTTCGTTTACCTCTGATGGAAAATTTGAACGTTTGTTTGATTTGCTCTGCTCCTTCAATGGCGAATTGACCATCGTTTTCTGCAACTTCCGAGAAGCGACAGAAACCATTGTAGACTATTTGAATTCCATGAGCTATGAAGCAGTTGCCTATCACGGAGGTATGGAACAAGAAGACCGCGAACGTGCCTTGATCAAGTTTAGAAATGGTAGTTTTCACACGCTTGTGTGCACAGACCTCGGTTCTCGTGGACTAGACATTCCTGAGATACAGCATGTGGTGCATTTCCAATATCCGCAAAATGTTGAAGCATACACGCACCGCAATGGCCGAACAGCTCGCATGAAAGCCAACGGAAGTGCCTACTTGATGATCAATAAAAGCGAGGAAACTCCCGATTATTTGGAAGTGCCTAGCACAGCCTATACGCCACCTTCGGGAAAAAATATCCCTACCCGAAGTCCTTGGCTGACGCTTTATTTCAGTGCTGGTAAAAAGGATAAAATCAATAAAATCGACTTGGTCGGTTTCCTTGGTCAAAAAGGGCAATTGCAGAAACATGAAATTGGACTGATCACGGTGCAAGACCGTTCATCTTTTGTGGCTGTTCCGCGAAAAAAGGCAAAAGCACTTTTGGAAATTATCCGCGATCAAAAAGTCAAAGGTCAGAAACTGCGCATTGCCATTGCGAAGTAAAATCTTCACGAATGAAATAAATTTCAATATGCACGCATAACATATTGGTGAATTTTGTACATTCGTTTGTCACATTTTTTAACGTCCAGCGCATCATGGAAAACGCAGAAAAAAATCCAATCAAAGGCGGCGAGTTTATCATTCGCACTGTCACACCAAATGAGATCTTTACACCGGAAGAATGGTCAGAGGAGCAACGGATGATTGCACAAATGTGTGATGATTTCATCCACCAAGAAGTGGCTCCTCACATTGAACGTATCGATGCGATGGAAGCTGGGCTGATGGAATCTTTATTGGTCAAAGCTGGTGAACTTGGTTTACTTGGACTGTCTGTTCCCGAAGAATTTGGAGGCATGGGATTGGATTTCAAAACCTCTTTGCTCGCTGCTGAAAGACTAGGAAAGGGTTATTCATTTTCAGTGGCATATGGAGCGCATACCGGTATTGGAACCTTGCCACTGCTCTATTACGGGAATGATGCCCAAAAACAAAAGTACATTCCTAAATTGGCTTCTGGAGAATGGAAGGCTTCCTATTGCCTAACTGAACCTGGTTCAGGTTCGGATGCCAACTCAGGTAAAACAAAAGCAGTGCTATCACCTGATGGCAGTCATTACATCTTGAATGGACAGAAAATGTGGATCACCAACGGTGGTTTTGCCAACTTCATGACCGTCTTCGCAAAAATCGATGACGATGAAAATCTTTCTGCGTTTCTCGTTGAAGCGGACAGTGAAGGAATTACCTTGAATCCAGAAGAAAAGAAAATGGGGATCAAAGGATCATCCACACGTCAAGTCTTCTATAACAATGTTAAGGTGCCCGTTGAAAACCTGCTTTCTGAACGAGGAAATGGATTTAAAATCGCCCTGAACATTCTGAACATTGGTCGCATTAAATTGGCTGGAGGGGTGCTTGGTGGTGCCAAAGAAACCATTACGGAAAGCATCCATTATGCCACGCAACGCGAACAATTTGGACGTGCCATATCAAAATATGGGGCAATTCGCTACAAATTGGCAGAACAAGCCATCCGCACATTTGTGTTGGAGTCGGCGACCTACAGAGCAGCCCAAAACATTGACGACGCCATTGATGCATTGATTGCTTCAGGCATGGACAAAGGCAAAGCCACATTGAAAGGCATCGAACAATTTGCTGCCGAATGTGCCGCATTGAAAGTTGCAGGTTCTGAATGCTTGGACTATGTGGTGGATGAAGCGGTTCAAATTTACGGTGGCATGGGCTACTCTGCCGAGTCACCTGTTGAGCGCGCTTACAGAGATTCTCGCATCAACCGTATTTTCGAAGGGACCAACGAAATCAACCGCATGCTCACCGTCGATATGATTTTGCGTCGTGCCATGAAAGGCGAATTGGACTTGATGGGCCCTGCCATGCAAATTGCAAACGAACTGATGAGCATTCCAGACTTAGGCTCATCACCGGAAGGCGTTTTTGGCAACGAATACAAGGCGCTTGAAGGCTTCAAGAAAACCATTCTCATGGTGGCTGGAAGTGCTGTTCAAAAGTTGATGATGACCTTAGCGAAAGAACAAGAAGTGCTCATGAACATTGCCGATATTGCCATTTGGACCTATCAAGCTGAATCAGTGCTTTTACGTGTGGAGAAAATCATTCAAACGCAAGGTGAAGCAGCAGCAGCTGTTCAGATTGCCATCGCAAAAACTTATGTGTACGATGCTGCAGATCGCATTGAAAAAGCCGCTAAGGATGCCATCAATTCATTTGCTGAAGGTGATGAAGCACGAATGATGCTGATGGGATTGAAGCGTTTCACTAAAACAGAACCTTTCAATCCGAAAGCTGCACGTCAAACCATTGCTGAAGCCTTGATCGCTGCGAACAAATATCCGTTTTAATGACGTTTGAGTTTTATTGAAGGAATTTGAGCGTTTGATTACTTGATATCAACGCAACAACCTCTGTTTTCCGCAAATGAGCCTATTTCATAAAGGCTCACATTTTCGCGTTGAAATAAGGCTTTCACCTCATCAACTGCCGACGGATCAAGGGCAAACAATAGCCCTCCATTGGTTTGTGGATCACAAAGCGTCAATAGAGATTCACCTGTTATGCCATTCACTTTTTCGCCATAGGCCTTCCAGTTGCGCATGGTGTTGTCGGGATAAATCATATTGGCAGCATGTTCTTTTGTACCTTCCAACAATGGAATGGAGGCATACTGAACTTCTGCAGTCAAACGACCGTGGTCCGTCATTTCCGTCAAATGTCCAATCAAACCAAAGCCCGTTACATCCGTCATGGCGTGAACACCTTCAACGCTTCCCAAAAACTCACCCATAAAATTCAAAGTCGCCATGGACTCAACACATGCTTGGAGATGTTCTTCGCTGAGGATGTTTCGTTTCATTGCAGAGGATAAGATTCCTGTGCCAATTGGTTTTGTCAAGAAAAGTAGATCTCCAGCTTTTGCTGTATTGTTTCGTTTCAATTGATGATAGTTCAATACACCATTCACCGACAAACCAAAAATTGGTTCTGGTGATTCGATGGAATGACCACCACCGATGGCAATACCTGCTTCTTTGCATACTTGAACAGCACCTCGAATCACTTCGGAGGCAATCTCCGTACTCAACTTTTCTGTTGGCCAAGCCAAAATACTGAGTGCCATCACGGGACGTCCGCCCATTGAATACACGTCACTGATCGAATTGGCGGCCGCTATCCGCCCAAAGTCAAAAGGTGAATCGACAATCGGTGTAAAGAAATCTGTTGTGGAAAGCAAGCATGAGCCGTTCAACAAATCGAGTACGGCCGCATCATCTCCCGTGCTGTTCCCAACGATTAATCGAAATTCATCATTTGTCAGGTGGCCACTTAATATTTCACTCAAGGCTTCTGGAGCTATTTTGCATCCACATCCTCCACCCTTCGTATATTCCGTTAGTTTAATCATTCGTCGGTTTTTCAATAGGTAATTTCCCATAAGTACAAGCCATGTGCAGGAACTGAAGTTGATGCTGCTCCACGATCCATGGCGGAAAGTATTTCGGGGATTTTGGTAGATGGAATTTTTCCTTGCCCCACATCCATAAGGGTTCCCACCGTTGCACGAACCATATTTCTTAAAAAGCGATCCGCTGTAATTTCAAAATACACCTGTTCATCTGCATGTTTCCATTCAGCACGAGTCACTGTGCAAATATTCGTTTTCACATCTGTATGTAATTTTGATAAAGATGTAAAATCCTGTGTTCCCAAAAGGTACTTTGCTGCTTCGTTCATGGCATCTACATCCAATTCCAGTGGAACATACCAACTTAAGCCTTCCAGAAAAGGATTCTTTTGTTGATGAATGTAATAGCGATAAGTCCTGGCGGTTGCGTGAAAACGTGCGTGCAATTCAGCATCAACCTTGCGGATGGAAAGTACTGCAATGGAGGCTGGAAGCATGCGGTTCAATTTGAAACAAAAATGATTCGTTTCAATCTCCTCCGGCAAATCCACATGCAGAAAGTACTGTTTAGCGTGCACTCCCGTGTCTGTTCGGCCACAACCCACCACGTGTATGGGTTCATTGGAATAGAGTTTACTCAGGTTTTCTTCCATCTCTTGCTGCACGGAAATTTGTGAGGGCTGACGTTGCCATCCAAAATACGAACTTCCGTTGTACGCGATTTCGATAAAATACCTGTTCATGCGGCACAAAGGTAAAGGAAAAAGGCCGATCTGTTGGGATCGGCCTTGATTCTATTTATTGAATTTTCTATTCCACATACAGCACATATCCAGGATTGGAATCTACCGCATAATTGAATCCGACGGTTTTACTTTGAGAAGGCGCCAACGTAAATCTCCACGTTAAAATGCCTGTTTTCTCATCAAGTACAGCTTCCAAATAATCACCATTTTTCACTTTGATGTCCGTATTCACTGAAAGTGGCATTTGGTCTTTGATGACAATCGGAATGGCTGCCCCACCATTGTTTTTGACTTTGATTTCGTATGCCACTTCAAACTTCTGGCGGCCACCGATGGTTTTCTTTGTGCTCTTTTCGTCAATGCGCACACGTTCAATTTGAATTTTTCTGTCCTTTCCTAAGGAGAACGAAAGGGTGTCTTTTGTTGAGTTCACATCGATGTACGATTTACCGATGTAGGTTCCATCAAAGTACAAGTTCGATTCGCCACTCAACAAGTTCAATTTTTCCCAACCCGTAACCTGAGCCGTAAGGAACACAGAAGGATCCAATTTTGGTGCGGTGTGGTATTCATAGTTTGCTGGCAATTCAAAATCATCGATGTGCACGCGATGGTCATTTCCATCTGAAGGAATGCTCATTTTTAATTGAATCGTATACTCTATACGTAAGTCTTTTTTTACCACAGTAGACTGTGCCTGTTGCGACCACGAGTACGACGCTGGTTGACCCCCCGTCAACACTGTTGATTCACCATTCGCCATCATCCAACCATTACGATTTGCTTTGTCTTTTCGGCCTCGACTTTCTCTTACCACAACACCATCGATATCCGCCGCCATCAATTTATAAGTGCTTGCAGTTTCTGTGTACACTTGGCTTTTATTGTTCGTAACCACTACCTCGCCCAATTCGAGTTGATCTGCTTGAAGGAAGAACTTCAAATACGGCGCAGTGATTTGCAACTGCATGGGCTGATACCCCACATAGCTTGCTGTCGCATAGTATTCTCCTCGAGGTACATTCACTTCAAACTTACCATCCCCATCAGTCACAGCACCGAAATTGGGATTGGATGGAAAACGAATCTGCGCAAAAGGCATTGGTTCACCTGTTGTTGCGTCAATCACAATCCCCTTCAACATTTGACCTGAATAATCTACTGTCGGCAATTGTCGTGTTGCCACTGTGCGTTGCTGTGGATAATTGTTGTAATTCAGGTACCAAGGACTAAGAATTGGCTCTGCAGAATTTTCGTAAGGATCATTGGTCGAAAGCACCAAATCTACATTGTCCCAAGAAATCCCTGTATTTTGGGTAACGAGGGCTTTGGCTTCCAATCGCACGGGTTCACCGATTCCGTTGGAGCGCATGTCATAATAAGGCTTCCAAGAAGCTCTTGGGGTGATGTAGGAAAAGAAAAACTCCCCTTTCGTTGTTTTGTCGACATCTATTTCAACGATGACCTCCGTGTAATTTGTTACCGGTTTATTTCTTCGGCTCACAATTTCTTGTTCGATGCGGTTCATGTCCTTGTTCAAAATCTCTAGCTCTTCTTTGATTGCCGATTGTCGCAGGGTAATGGCATTGAGCTTTTCGTGCATGAACGCATACGCCTCTTTCAGTTCAGAAACTTTCAATCCAAGGTCAGTGCCTTTCAATTCGCGGTTTTTTAAGATCAGGTCTTTGTCGTAAAGCAAAATCTCGTATTCGTCGCGCAGGTTTAAATCGCGCTTTTCCAGTTTTGCTTTTTGTGCATTGAGTTCATTTACCTCTTCATTGGTAATTTTCATGTCCTCAAAGTTCTTGCGTGTTTTCACAGAAATGATGGTCAAAGAACCCTTGGCCTTCACCTGCACGGTATTCGGATCCACGAAATCCGTCAATTTTTGAAACACGATTTCTTGTCGACCAGGTTGCAGGTCTACTGAACGGTAGTGATCCAACTGGGCACCTTGAAAGAACACGGTAACTTTTTGAATGGTTGAGGTCAGCGGAATCTCTTTTTGAGCATTCAACGCAACTGGCAAAGCCAGGATTAGGGAATAGATTAATTTCTTCATAACAGTTATTTAGACGAAAAAAGCACCCGTTTGGGTGCTTTAAAGATGCACTTACATCTCTAATTTCATAAGGTTCAACATTATTTTTTTCCTGGATACACAAACGTGCTCATGTCAATCTCATACATGTTGATGCTTGATTTCTTTCCAAACACCTCAAGTCCAGCCATAACCGCTTTTTTCAAAGCTTCGTAGTATTGAAAATGGGTGTCGTTGTTTACAGTATTCACCATGATGCCCAAATTCACAGGATCGCCCCAAGTAGAACCAAGATTTTCCACAACGTACACATCCAAACCTCCCATTCCTGGTAGACCATCTGAGCTGAAGAACAACCATCTTCCATCTGGTGAAATAAATGGTGTTGTCTCTCTTCCTATGGTATTGATAGTCATAGGTAGCGGTTTTGCTTCACCCCAATTCTTACCTACTTTTTGAACCATGTAGATGTCGGTTGAACTTTTATCTCCCTTACGATCTGACACAAAGTACATCGTATTTCCATCCGCTGTCATTGTCGCCGAACCTTCAAAAAAGCTTGTATTGATGGTTTTGTTGGAGATCATTTTTGGCGTCGACCATTTTCCCTTATCCGACATGGTAATTTCAAAAATGTCAGAACCTTTTGTGATTAATTTCTCCTCAGTTGCAGATGTATTGACCGTCATCAGTCCGTGCATTCCATTCGACGAAATGAAGGTGATGCAATCGAAACCTGATGTATTAATTCTACCCAACTCATTTGAAACGCTATCCCAAGTTCCTGCTGAAGGACTCCAAACTGCGCGGTAAACATCTTCAAAATACTCTTCATCATCCGGATTTTGGAGCCCACCTTTGGTATCACTTCGGCGAGAGGCAAAATACAGAACAGTACCATTGTTCGTTAAAATTGGGCAGTACTCATTTTGTGCTGAATTCACCTCGCTACTCATGTTCGAACGCATCGATTTCTTTGGTCCTGACATCTCTGCTTTGGCATACATGCATTGTTCTAAGTGCAAACCAATCATCAATTCTTTAGCGCGCATTGGATTGATTTTCTCTAAAGAGATCTGATAATAACGAATTGCAGAATCGATATTACCCATGCGGTGATGTGACCTAGCCAACAACTCATACGCCTCATTGTCCACATTTTCTTTTCCGTAAGCAATCGCATCATTCACATACTCTAGCGAAATGCCATACGAATTGAAGACATAGTAACATTGCGCCGAGTAATACAATACTCTCCAGTTTTTTGGGTCAACAGTCCCCGCATTGCGAAATTCAATCAAAGCTTCGCGGTACTTCCCTTCAGACAATAATGTCTTCCCTTTTTCAATCGTCAAAAGAACGTCAGCAAGTTCTTTTACCGTTTTGGTTGAATCGGGTGGCGTTGTAGCGTTCTCGGTATTCGCAAAAGAAGAAAATGAAGCGATCAACGCTAAAAAAAGGATAGAAATTGATTTCATCGAATGAATAGTTGGTTTGGATTAAGTCAGTACAAAAGAAACGAAATTTTTGCGTAACTGAAAATTTACACACTTCAAATTAACGACAACTCACGATTTACGTTTCAATTTGACCAAGTCATTCATTGAAATCGTAGCAGCAACTATTGTAATTACAGGTGCTGCAGCTGCACAAACCCACAGAAAAATATGGAATATAAACTGTCCCAGACCTGCTAAAAATCCCTCTTTGGAGATCTGTAATCCAAACACAATGTCTGTGTTCAAAGGAAGTAAGATCAACACTGAATATCCGGCTCCAATCGATACGGCCAAGCCCCGGTGTTTGCGCATAAATTGAATGCTCTGTTCTACGGACAATTTCCGTCGTTCATTGATGTAATCGACGAAACTAAATCCGTAATAATAAAATCCAACCACCAAGGTCAGGATGGAGATAGGCCAATCTTTGTATTCACGCCAAACAAGCAAAACAACTAGCACCAAACACATGACTATGGCATAATGCCACAATAAATTCCGAAAGGTAATGCGCAAAGCACGTTTCACGTCGCGCACAAATTGATTGACATCGAAGGGATAAACATTTCCTGTTAAGATGCGCTCTGTCCTTTCGCTCAAATGTGTGAGCAGCGGTGAAAGCAGGATGACAACAAGGTACTTGGTAAATTTCATAAAGAGCAAGGCCACGGAAATTTGAAAAAGCTGACCCAGCATGAACCAAACTATATCGTTAACAGAATGAACATCGGCATCAACGGGCTGCTTCAACACCAAGGCACCAAGCGCATAAATTCCGGGCATCAGCGCCGCTGGTATAAGCATAAACCAGTAAAGTTGATGAGCACGAATAAACTTCAAAGCCTTTCCAAAAGACCGAAAACCAAGAAGTAAATCGTTCAAAAATGTCATGAATCAAATTTAATCATTGGTACCAATTAGACGTCCTTTGCTCGATTTGTATTTCGTATCTTTGGCGTTTAATTCCAAGAACAACGTAAAATGGAAGCACTTTCCTTCAGTAGCCTAACGGCAATTTCACCGGTAGATGGTCGCTATCAGCGAAAAACAAATGAACTCCAGCCTTATTTTTCGGAATTTGGATTAATTCGTTACCGTGTCATGGTGGAAGTTGAATATTTCATTGCATTGGTATCGTTTGGCATCAGCCCACTGTCTGATTTCCCAATCGAAAAATTCAGTGACTTGAGGGTCGTGTATACACGTTTTTCCGAGGAGGATGCGTTGTGGATCAAAAACACAGAAAAGGTCACAAACCACGATGTGAAGGCAGTGGAGTATTTTCTGAAAGAAAAAATGCAGGAAATTGGTTTGGAAAAGTACCTTGAGTTCATTCACTTCGGATTGACATCACAAGACATCAACAATACGAGTATTCCGCTTTCATTGCGCGACGCCATGTATGAGCAATACCTTCCACTTATGGAACAGCTCCTTGGCCGCTTAACGCATCTACAAAATGAATGGGAAGACATTCCGATGCTTGCACGAACTCATGGTCAACCAGCATCTCCTACCCGCCTAGGTAAAGAAATTAAAGTGTTTACGGAGCGCTTATCCATTCAGCTAGATCAACTGAAAAAAGTGCCTTTCTCCGCGAAATTTGGGGGTGCAACAGGAAACCTCAACGCACATTTTGTTGCTTTCCCACAGCACGACTGGGTTGGCTTTGCGAATCAATTTGTCGACAATATTCTCGGACTGAAGCGCAGTCAAACGACAACACAAATTGAACACTACGACAATTTGGCCGCACTGTTTGATTGTTTGAAACGCATCAACACCATTATTCTTGACTTGGACAGAGACATGTGGACCTACATCTCCATGGAATATTTCAAGCAAAAATTGAAGGATGGTGAAATCGGCTCTTCAGCGATGCCGCATAAGGTGAATCCAATTGACTTTGAAAATTCAGAAGGGAATATTGGCATTGCGAACGCCCTTTTTGAGCACCTATCCTCCAAATTGCCCGTATCGCGTTTGCAGCGTGACTTAACGGACTCCACAGTACTACGAACAATCGGGATGCCATTTGCGCATACCTTCATTGCGGTAAAATCTACCATCGCAGGCTTGGATAAGTTGCTGTTGAATGAAAGCGCATTTGAAAAAGATTTGGAAAACAACTGGGCCGTAGTTGCCGAAGCCATTCAAACCGTTTTGCGCCGTGAGGGATTCCCAAAACCCTATGAGGCATTGAAAGGATTGACACGTAAAAATGAGGCCGTCACCAAAGCATCGGTGCATGAATTCGTCGATGGACTGCCAATTTCCGACACTTTGAAAGAAGAATTAAAGGCGATTTCGCCACAGAACTATACAGGCATTCAACTCATCTAAAAAGAGCCCCATGAGAATCCTCCTACTAACAGCCTTGTGTTTAGGCTTGAACATTTATGTAAAAAGTCAACCCAACATTGAATGGAGTGAGCTATCGCGCCGCACGGGTAGGATGATTTCCATACTTCCTAATTCCGGGAAAAACTTCTACGCATTGCGTTGGACAGGAGGCGGTTTACTTGGAAATTACACCATGTCAAACCACGAGAATCTTGCTTTGACAGCCACAGGTAAAGTGGTGATGCAAGCCAATGAAGGCATGGCAAGTTTCGAGGGCATTACAACGATCAATGGGAAGGTCATTGTTTTCCTATCTGACCGAAAAGAAGGCAGAAACCACATGTACATGCAGGAGTATGACCGCGAAATGAAACGTTCGGGGAGTGCTCAAGAAATTGCCTCTTACGAGTTGGAAAAAGGACATTCTAAAGGATTTTTTACTATTCTCACCTCACGCGACAAGAACTTTTTTGGTGTAGTTTGGGAAATCCCTGGTAAAAAAGATGAACAAGATCGTTACGGATTCAAGGTCTTTGACAACGAAATGAATACCACAACAGAAGGAGATTATAAACTCCCATACCCTGGTAAACTTTCTCAAATCGACCAACATTACCTTACAAACAAAGGGGATTATTTCATCTCGGTGATGGAATATTCCGAGCCTGAAAACAAAGGGATTTTTAGAAATTACCTGTATTACAAGGCGATGCACATCTTGCAATTGACCAATGAAGGGATAGAAGATTTTACCATCAACATTGAAGGCAAGCGTGTTGAGGCCATGACCATGAGTTCTGACAACGAACACATATTTACGTTCATTGGAATTTATGGTGAGCAAGGAAAAAGTGGTGTTTCAGGGGTTTTCTTTTTGCGCGCTGACTTTGACAAGAAGGCACTTATCGATCAAGGATTTGAAAGATTTGGAACCGATTTCATCACTCAGGATTGGAGTGACCGACAAAAAGAAAAAGCAGAGAAAAGAGAAGAAAAAGGAAAAGGAGAACCGCAACTTTACAATTATGTTGTCCGACAAGCCGAAGTATTGAAAGATGGAAGTATTGTTGGCTCAATGGAGCAATACTATGTTGTTCAGCACACCTATACGGATCCAAGAACTGGAGCGATCCGAACAACATACACGTATTACTACAACGACATCATCGCGTTTAAAATTGGGCAAAGTGGTTTTGAATGGCTTAAAAAAATTAGAAAATTACAAGTCTCAACCAACGATGGAGGACCTTTCTCTTCCTACGAGCGGTATGCCAATGATGGGAAACTTTGTTTCATTTTCAACGACAACATCAAGAACTACGACGAAACAGGAAACTATATCGGTGATTCAAAGTTGTACCCTGCAAATTTTGGGAAAAATAGAAATGCGGTAGCTCTTGTTGAACTCGATTTACAAACAGGAGAAATGCAACGCAAAACGTTCTTCGATCGAAAAGAAATTACAGCGTTGGCAGTGCCTAAATTGTTTCAAATCGATTACGTCACAAATGAACTTCTATTGTATGCCGTATTCGGCAAAAAAGAACGTTTCGGGCTGATGAAAATCAATGAGTAGTTGTCTTTAAGGGAACAACGCTTCGGTAAAGACTGATCAGTATGAGTGACATCGAAAGCGCCAAACCTAGCTTTGCGAGTAAATCACCCGTGCGCATGTAGATTGTTTTCTTTTTGTTGATGTGTACATCTGCACGAATCACCGCTGGTTTCCACCACCCTGTTTTTTGGGAGATATCGCCCCGTTGATTGACAAAACAACTCGTTCCTGTATTGGCTGATCGAACGACAGATTTTCTATTTTCAATAGCTCGCAGTGAAGCAAAGCTGCAATGCTGCTTATAGCCTGGTGTATCTTTCCACCAGCCGTCATTGGTGATGATGAAGATTGCTTCAGCGCCTTTCGCACATTGCTGACGCACAAAATCACCATAAATGGACTCATAGCAAATCACTGGCGCAAAACAAAAATCACCATCTCGCAAAACCTTAGGTTCTTTCTCTACGCCCAAGGTTCCTGAAGTTCCCCCATTGTCGATGGACCATTCCTCCAAAAATGGAAACCAATCAGAAAAAGGCAATACCTCTACACCTGGAACGAGTTTCGATTTATGCAAAAACGTATAGTCTCCCTCTCCACGCAAAATCATTGAGCTGTTGTAACTTTCAATGTACCCCGGACCTCCATTAATTTTCATTGAGGCTCTCGAATGTTTTCGTTCGAAAAACTCAGCGGTGGATGCACCCGTTAACAATTGAGCATTCCCCCATTTTTTCAAGCGCTCGATGAGCATTGGGTAAATGGGCAAACGAGGGAAATCACTTTCGTAAAATGACCAGCTGATGGCTGTCTCCGGAAAAATCACCAATTCCGTTTTTTTCGTGACCTTACGATCGGCCAAAGACAACATGGCATTCATTTGCCCCTCGATCGAACTGGTGAACTTTTCATTGTACGGATCAATGTTGGGCTGCACGGCAACAACTTCAATTTTTCTACCCTCGTCTTGGTACGTTTGGTATTGTACCAAAGAAATCGTCAAGGGAATTGCAAGGAATAATCCTCCAGCAATGATCATTTTTCTGGACTTGGAACTGTTTTTAAATTTCCATGAACGCAGCGCCTCAAAAAAGAAAATATTGCTGTAGATCACCCACAGGGTACCGCCTAATGCACCCGTTACGGCATACCATTGCACCCACGAAGGTGTGATGGAAAATACATTTCCTACGGTGAGCCAAGGCCACGACATTTCCCATCGCAAATGCAAGTATTCAAAGGCAATCCAAAAGAAAGGCAAGGTGTAATTGGCAAATGAAAGCTTCAATTTTCGTTTCGTAAAATGAAACGCCTGAAAGGTCAGTGACATGAAAAGGGAGTTGAGCACTATTGCCATTGTTGCGCCTCCTTCAGAAGCATTCGCTACCCACCAAGTCGTGCCGATATTGTATATAAAAAAGGTGAAGTAAGCATGAACAAACACCTTAATGCTTCGGTATCGTTTATCCGAGATGTTGTGTTCTACAAAAAGCAATGGAATCCAAGCGACAAAGACAAGGGGTGTCAAACTTCCTGTAAATGGAAAAGATACAACCATCAAGATTCCCGAAAGAATACTCAATAGATAGCGCTGCAAACGGGTAAATTCAAACATCAGTCAAAAATACCGATTTTTTCATGCAAAAAAAGGGGGAAATCAAACTCCCCCCTTTCCAGCTATTTTAAATTCGCTTATTTAAAGATAATTACCATGTCAACGCGACGGTTTTTCTGTCTTCCTTCTGGAGTATCATTTGGCGCAATCGGTTGTGATTCTCCAAAATACAACACATAGAATCTAGATTCATCAACACCTTTCGATGCCAAATACACCTTCACTGCTTCAGCGCGTTTTTTAGACAACACCAAGTTTTTCTGGTCATCACCAACATTGTCCGTGTGACCTGTTAATTGAAGTCCCCATGTAGTTTTCTTCTTCAACACTTCAGCCAATTCATCCAACGAAGCAAATGATGTTGCCTTGATGATGTCCTTACCATTTTCAAACTCAAGTGCAGAGAACGCGGTCTTCAGAATTTCCTCTACCTCTTTCTCAATCACTGGACATCCTTTGTTCGATGCTGGTCCTGCCGTTGCTGGACAATCATCGTCTTTATCCAATACACCATCCTTGTCGGTATCTTGGTAAGGGCAGCCTTTATTTGGAATTGGCCCAGCAAGATTAGGACAATCATCGTCTTTATCCAACAAACCATCCTTATCCGTATCTGGCCATGGACAACCTTTGTTCTCTTTTGGTCCTGCCTTCTCTGGACAATCGTCTAAGAAATCGAACAAGCCATCTTTATCAGTATCCGGGCAACCTTGATTTTCAAGTGGACCGTTCACTTCTGGACAGGCATCTTCATCGTCTTTGATGCCATCGCCATCTGTATCTGGGCAACCTCTAAAGCGTTTCAATCCGGCTACATCTGGACAATCATCTTCTGG
Organism: Bacteroidota bacterium; assembly: GCA_039798485.1. GTDB lineage: Bacteria > Bacteroidota > Bacteroidia > Flavobacteriales_D > Crocinitomicaceae > M0103. The sequence continues at coordinate 71 of JBDKGB010000131.1, read as the reverse complement.
ATCGATGATGCTGTCATTGTCGCGGTCTGGACACCCTTTGAATTGTGCGATTCCAGCCAGTTCTGGACATG
>JBDKGB010000130.1:0-16129 GCA_039798485.1 Bacteroidota bacterium | reverse complement strand
CGTGATGGGTGAGATTAAAGGCAAATAAACACGTTCAAACCATTCTTGACCTTTCCAGCGAATCAAGCCAAAGCGCGAAATCACAGCAATGGCAAAGGGAATTCCGAGGTAAATCCCAACGGTCTTTGAGATTTCAGCAATGGTGATGTCAATCGATAAACCTGAAATGCCAAAAAACGGCAACATGATTTCTAGGTAGAAATAAGCATAGGCGCTGAAAAAGAAAACTTGAAGTAGGCTATTGATGCCTACAAGACCAGCAACGAGTTCTCGGTTTCCATCGGCCAATTCATTCCAAACGATGACCATGGCAATGCACGGGGCCAATCCGATGATGATTAGTCCTGTCATGTATTCTGGAAAATCGCGAAGAAACGAAATGGCGAGCAAGAACATAAGGAAAGGTCCAACAATCCATGTGATGAAAAAAGAAAGCGCCAGCAATTTTGGTTTTGCAAGCACTGCTGGAATTTTAGAGAATTTTACTTTCGTTAACGGCGGAACCATCATTAAAATCAATCCGATGGCCAAAGGAATATTGGTTGTCCCAATAGAGAATGAGTTGATGAACGTGTCCGATTCTGGAATGAAATAACCGATCCCAACACCAAAGATCATAGCCAGAAAGATCCAAAGGGTTAAAAATCGATCGAGAAATCCGAGTTGTTTGGGTTGGGTCGTTTCCATCGTTTAGTACCTTACTTAATTTTTTACTTTTTAATTTACCTCTATCTTTTAATCATTGAAAAAACATACAGGCATTCACGCGCAATTTGTTCGGAACGCTCGAGGTATTTTTCGCTCTGAAGGTCAGTGCCATCGAATGCTTTTGGATCTTCGCAGGTTGTTCCGATCCGCAATTCTGCACCGGGAATGAACGGACAATTTTCTTCCGCGTCAGAACAGGTCATGATGGCTGCAAAGTCTGCCTTAGGATTTATATCGTCTTGGACCGTTTTCGAAAAGCACGTTATACAATCGGTTGGAGCTCCAAATTTGACCGTGTAAATTGGGTTTAAAGCATTATTTTCCGGAACGACAATAAACCCTTGTTCACGCAATGCAGTTATGGCATTTGGATGAAAAGCAGTGGCTTCTGTTCCGGCAGAATAGGTGTGTACGTTGCCGATGTTGTAATAATTGGCCGCAACAGCAGCCCAAATCTGCCCGAAGTGGCTTCTTCGTGAATTGTGGGTGCATACATACATCAAGTTTATGGGTAAATCAGCATCCACTTTGCGTTGAATGTATTCCGAGATCTTCAACAAAAGAACTTTCCGATCTGCTGGGATGAGGTCAAATTCAGCGATGAGTTGGGCACATTTGGTTTGAAGTGTAGGGTAGAGCATTGGTATACGATTAACAGCATCCACTGCCCGGTGTGCAGCTTGAATTGGTTGAACCGATGTTTTTTAATTCAACTTTTTTCTTTGGAATACCGCACTGATCTTCAGCAAGACACGCCGTACGTTTTTCTGTTAAAAGAAAATTTACACCATTGAAATCCAATCCATACTTTCCTATGGTTCCTTCTTGGTATTCGACCTCGATTTCAGCATCGGGCAAACCAATTTTGTTCTCTGAAAGCTGAATGATGGACAGCAGCTTTTCAGCCGATAAACGATGGTCGAAGTCTTCCGCTTCCCACAACTGAAAGTTGATTGTTTGTTCCGCGCGTTCAACGCCACCGCAATCGATAAAATGTTTGGAGATTCGTCCGACCTCCGTCACGTGAAAATGCGGTGATACAAAGCTACCATTCGGTAAAATGAATCTGATTTCTGTGCACTGGGTCAATGCGTCTTTGAGTGTTGAAAGTTTCATATGACTTCTATTATGAATGGAATTCAATTAACAGCATTCTTTTGTGTTTTTCTGATCCAACGTTTTGAATTCTTGTAAGGTGTTGATCATTGTTTGGAACACATTTGAATTCAAGCAATAACAAATCGAGGTCCCATCGATGGTTCCTTTTATGATTTCGGCATCTTTAAGCTCCCGTAGGTGCTGTGAAATGGTCGCTTGCGATATAGGTAAGATACCCACTAAATCATTGCAAATACATGACTTTGAATTCATTAAATGCTGTATTATGGCGATTCTGGCGGGATGACCCAAAGCTTTAAACAAAATCGAAATGTCGTTTTGTTCGGCCGTAAACTGATCCGATTTTGATGCGCCCATTTGTTTAAAGTATTTATCGCAATATTACGATATAATTTGGTTTTAGACAGTAAGATGTCAAGATTTAAATAGTTTAAGACCAAGGCAAGATTTATGTCTCCCCCTTTAGAGGGGGATTAAGGGGGAGGAAATTCAGAATGAGAATGAGAGCGAGAGCGGAGTGCTCTGTAAATTATAAGTCACGCACTGGAGCGATTGACCGTTAGGTACGATCCGATAGGGATTAAGGGGGAGGACATTTAGAATGAGAATGAGAATGAGAATGAGATTGAGAGCGGAGTGCCTACAAAATTTTGGCCTTCAGCGCCAACACCATCGGAATGCGATTTCCAAGATGTTTGATGCGAAACTTTCCAGGTTCAAATTCTTCGGTGTGTCGAAAACAATCGTAAGGGGAATAATCAAATTCGTGGAGCTCTTGAACGTTTATATTCGAATCCGTCAGTGCATTGAAAAGTTCTGAAACACTGTGGTTCCACATCACATAAGTTGTGCTAAAATCGGCGGACTTATCGCCATACGTGCCCATTTGTGTTTCGACAATTGGTCCGTCGTTGAAGTAATTATAGCCTACCTCTTTAAAATCATCATCAAACATCCATACCGAAGGATGAAAGTCGGCAAAGACAAATGTTCCACCAGGTGAAAGGAAATGCGCGATTACTGCTGCCCATTTATTGAGGTCGGGAATCCAACCAATGGTGCCATAGGAGGTGAAAACTATGTCAAAATTTTCATGTAAATGAGCTGGCAAATCATAGAGATCACAACAAATGAAATTTACCGATGTCCCACACAATTCACTCAACTTATTGGCCTTTTCAATGGCTCGATCAGAGAGGTCAACACCTGTAACAAGTGCTCCTCGCCGTTGCAAAGCGATGCTGTCTTGACCGAAGTGGCATTGGAGGTGCAGAATCTTTTTCCCTGAAATATCACCCAATAAGTCAAGTTCTATGGAATTCAACACCTCTTTTCCTTGGATAAATCCTTCAACATCGTAAAATTCGCCCTTCCAATGGGCTTCTGTTCGAAGGTTCCACGATTCACGGTTCAAAGACTGATAATTGGGCATTTTTTCCATAATCAACGCGATTTAGAATTCAGGATCAACCTGAAAGGTCATCATTTCTCTCGTTTTTGGATGTTTGATGGTCAAGCTTTCTGCATGCAGGCAGAGTCGTTCGTCACGCAATCCATAGAGGTCATCACCTACGATTGGACAATTCAGCCCTAGCGAATGCGCTGCATGCACCCGTAGTTGATGCGTTCGACCGGTAACAGGGTAGAAGTAGACCCGAGTCTTTCCATTCACGCGCTCAATAACGGTGTAGTTCGTTCGGGCACTTTTTCCGTAGGTAGTGCACACCATTTGTCGGGGACGATCATCTAAATCAACGCGCAAAGGGAGATCAATACTGCCTTCATCTTTTTCGACAGTTCCATTCAATAAGGCCACGTAACGCTTACTCACCTTTCGACGGATAAACTGGTCTTGCAGTTTTCGATGTGCCTCGCGATTTTTCGCCACAATCAAAATTCCTGAGGTGGACATGTCCAGACGGTGCACCAATAGGGGACCTTCAGCGTCTGGATATAGATCTCGAATTCTGCTGTATACAGAATCATCGATGGATTTACCTGGGACAGATAAAAACTCTGAGGGTTTGTTCACTACAAGTATGGATTCATCCTCATAAAGAAAAGAAAGTTGTTTTCCTTCGGCGGGATTTATCAGCATTGGATTGGCCTCAATGTCAAGTCCCGAGAGCATGTGGCCAAGAATAGGTTCGCATTTCCCGCGGCAAGCAGGGTAATATTGACCGTGCACACGGATTTCACCTTTGGGAGATTGTCCCCACCAAAATTCAGCCATTGTAATAGGCGAGAGGTTGTGCTGAAAAGCATAATGAAAGAGTTTTGGGGCAGCACATTCTCCAGCACCTGCAGGCGGCGTGGCAAAAGTGGCAGCGCTAAATATTTCCCCCAAGCTTTTTAATTCTTTGGCTGAGTTTAAAAATACATATTGCGTAAAAATTTGTTGTTGCAAGGCCGATGAGCGTGTTCTTCGTTCTTCTTTTAATGCACTTATTTCTACCTCATGCACTGTAATTTTTTCTTCGACGTTGCGTAAGACTTGATCGGCAGAAAATTTAACATCTTTCAAGGTGTATTGCTCTTTGATGCTTTCGCGCCGCAATTTTTCAAGAATTTCTTGACTTTCTGGAGTGCTTTCGTCGAGGGATTCTCGAATTTTTTTGCGGTCTTTTTTTGCTTGTCGAATTAACGCTTTAAGGCCCTCAATTTCTTCAGCTGCTTTTGAAATCGTTTGTTTTCTCTCTTCAAGGAGTGCACGATATTCAGGGTTGGATTCGCAGGCCAATAATTTTGCATTGGTCTCATTGTTCAGCGCTTCTCCCTGCTTGTAAAAACCTTCTTCAGCGAGGGTGTCAAAAACGGGAGGAACAAAAACGTCAAAATGGTTGCTTTCGGCTAGTTTTCCGGAAAAGGCTGCAAGATATCCCAACTCTCCAGTTGGCTTTTGCACCACGAGGACCCCAAACATCTTTCCGATGGCAGAAGCTGGATCTTGGCCCTCAAAACCGAAGTTATGCGTCCATTCGCGCTGATTTATTAAATAGGATTTGAGTTCTTCAGCAGCGCCGAGTGCCAAAGGATGAGGTTCGTAATAAAACGGATAAGGAAGTTTGGTTGGAAGCTCAATGTTGCGAATATCGCCTTTAAACGGAATGAAATGAGAAGTTTCCAAGATGAATCAATTACCGGCTAACAAAACAATACGAAATCCATCTTCAAATTTTCTGAAAATGACACAAAAAGGATCATCCAATAGGTATTTCATGTAGTCCTCCGTTTTATGGCGATATCCAATGAATAAAAAGTCATTTTCCCCAAGTTGATAGTAAGGATGTGCTTTAATCAAATCGTAAAGTTCTACTTTTTGTTTGATTTCCTCAGCATTGAGCAAGGTACGGTTGAAATTCTGGAGGTAATCGTTCAAGGTCAACTGTTGATCACGAACGGAGGCTTTGCAAAGCAGCTCAATTTTCGAATACATTTCTGACTTTACGATTGCCTGACTTTTTTGCAACATATAAACGGTATCGTGATACAATGCGGGATAAGCACTGCAATCATGTTCAATAAGCATTTGAACCATTTTCATCGCGAATGTATCCGCTTCATCGCGCAGATCTTGCGAATGTGAATTGGCATGAATGCCAAGAGCGAGAGAAAGGGTGACTATTATTTTTACTACAGACATCTTACTTCTTCATCGTACATCAGGACCTTTTTCAAACTTCCCATTCTTCCTTCCAGCAAGCACCCATCCCAAATAACCCATTGGTGCATAGGCAAGAATAAGGTCTGTAAGGTCAAACCACAAGGGTGCTCCGGGTAAATCAATCACCATCATCAATCCGCCAATGAAGTTCAATGCAACGATCCCTGCGACCATCGCGATTTGATTTCGCTTCAAGAACTTGGTGGCCAGGAAACTAGAAATCAAAACGCCTAGGGCATGCGCAAGAAAGGGAAATAGAAAATTGATGGGTTTGAACAAATGTATACTGGCTTTTAATCCTTCCATTGTCGTCACATCTGCACCTTTAGGGGCGGCAATTAGTTTACCACCTAAATTTACAAGCAACATATTTACGGCTCCACCAACGAATAGTGCCGCGAAAACCAGTGCGGAGTTAATCAAAGTTTCTTTCCAAAAAGATCGCATAATTTTATTTAATTATTTTGATGAAAGGCATTCACCGCTTTGCGCACAGAGCCATGTTCGCTCAGTAATTGTTCAGCCTCCTCGTAGCTGACATTGATTTCACCCATGATCATTTTTACACCACGATCGACCAATTTATTGTTGCTCAATTGCATGTCGACCATTTTATTTCCCTTCACACGACCAAGTTTGATCATGAGCGCCGTAGAGATCATGTTTAGCACCAATTTTTGTGCAGTTCCAGACTTCATGCGTGTACTTCCTGTAACGAATTCAGGTCCCACTTCTGGGGTAATAGGAAATTCTACCGCTAGAGAAAGTGGTGAACCCGGATTACAGGAAATCCCACCAGTTAGAACACCATGAGCTTTTGCCTTTTCAATAGCACCAAGCACATACGGCGTTGTTCCGGAAGCTGCAATCCCAACAAGGGTATCGTTGTCATTTATTTCGTATTCCATTAAATCTTTCCACCCTTGTTCTTGGTCATCTTCTGCAAATTCAACAGCTTTTCGTATGGCAGTATCTCCACCCGCAATGATGCCAATCACCAAGCCGTGCGGAACTCCAAAGGTTGGCGGACATTCGCTCGCATCAACAATACCAAGACGACCGCTTGTTCCGGCACCAATGTAGAACAATCGTCCACCGGATTGCATACGTACAAAGCAGGCATTCACAAGGGCTTCAATAGCTGGAAGTTCTTTCTCAACAGCTATTGGAACGGATTGATCTTCTCGGTTGATGTTCATCAACAAGTCCTTACTCGACATTTTTTCGAGATCGGAATAGTGGGAGCTCGATTCTGTAGTTTTTCTCATGTGCTAAACGAGATATGCTCGTGAGTTGCTTTCATTCATTTCAACTTCCACGCGTTCCTTTAAAGTTGTCGATAAACTCAAGCCTACAAAGTCAGCTTTAATGGGGTAACGGCGGTGTGTGCGGTCAACAAGTGCAACGGTTTTAATGGATTTTGTGGCGCGCTCGAGAAATTTAATCAAGGAATATTGCATTGTTTTTCCTGAATTCAATACATCGTCTACCAAAAGGATATAAGCATTTTTTAGATCAGAATCTGGGATCGAAAGTTCAATGGGGTCTTTCCAAGGCTCCTCCTTGTTCACGATGATTTCAAACACATGTATGGATTGTGCTGAATTTGACCGAAGGATGGTTGCCAAGGCATTTGCCATTTGAAAGCCATTTCCACAAATTCCTCCAATAAAAATTACAGGTTCTTCAAAGGTGTTTTCCAAGATTTCGAATGCCAGACGATTGATTTTCTGTTCGATTGCCGTATGATCCAAAATTGTATTCATTGCCGCTTTTTTTTCAAAGATAGTTAAAGTGGAGAAAAGACTTCAAGATATTAAGATGTCAAGACTACAAGACAATATGCATTTTAGTTTCCCTCGCGCTGAGTGGGATTGAGAGCGAGACTATCTAAGATTTTATAATTCGAGGATTAAAATAATTTTAGACAGGAGCAAAATTGCAGTTTCCCCCTCGCTGAGGGGGATTAAGGGGGAGGATATTCAGAGTGAGAGTGAGCACGAAATCGGAGTGCCTTTTAAAATCTAACTCCCTCGTTGGAGAACTTGACCCGGGAGGAACGATTCGGGAGGGATTAATGGAAGGACTTTTGATTAAGGTCTTGTCATGTGAGACAAGATACTTGGCATCAAATTCTGAATTGCCATCGCACCATACTCTATGAAGCAGTTATTGACAATTCACACCAATAAAGCTTGCCTTAAATGACTACTTAAACATTTGTTTATCAAATAGTAAAGTATAAATTTTCAAGCAAATCAGTATCTATGGAATTTTGTTAAAAACACATCCAATTTTCTCATTTTGCCTCACTTGATTTGCTTAAATTTGTTCTCAATTTGTTGAATACATTTCTAAATTGAACCTCTAAAGTCCAGGCAATGCCAAAAGACACATCCATACAATCCATACTGATCATCGGAAGCGGGCCAATTGTCATCGGTCAAGCGTGTGAATTCGATTACTCAGGCTCTCAAGCTGCACGTTCTCTGCGGGAAGAAGGCATTGAGGTGACATTGATCAATTCGAATCCTGCCACTATCATGACCGATAAGGTTGTGGCAGACAATGTTTACCTGCAGCCGCTTGAACCGGAAAGCATCGTTGAAATTTTGAAAAATCATAAGATTGACGCGGTACTTCCTACAATGGGCGGACAAACGGCCCTTAACCTATGCATCAAATGTGATGAGATGGGGATTTGGGAAGAATATGGTGTGCGCATCATTGGTGTGGATATCAATGCCATTGAAATTACCGAAAATCGTGAAGCATTTCGGGATTTAATGATTGAAATTGGTGTGCCGATGGCACCGCAAAAAACGGCAAAGTCCTTCCTGGAAGGGAAAGAAATTGCACAAGAATTTGGTTTCCCGTTGTGTATCCGACCTTCTTACACATTAGGTGGATCGGGTGCGTCGATACTTTATGAGCCAAAGGAATTTGACAATTTGTTGGAACGTGGACTTCACTTGTCCCCGATTCACGAAGTCATGATTGACAAAGCCCTGTTGGGGTGGAAAGAATACGAATTGGAATTGTTGCGCGATGCCAACGATAACGTGGTGATCATTTGTTCGATTGAGAACTTTGACCCCATGGGGATCCATACAGGCGATTCAATTACCGTGGCACCAGCAATGACACTTTCTGACACGACGTTTCAAAAGATGCGCGACATGGCCATCATGATGATGCGTTCCATCGGTAATTTTGCTGGAGGGTGTAACGTGCAGTTCGCTGTATCTCCTGATAACAACGAAGATATCATTGCGATTGAAATCAATCCAAGAGTTTCTCGCTCATCAGCATTGGCTTCCAAAGCAACGGGGTATCCGATTGCAAAAATTGCTGCAAAATTGGCGATTGGTTACCACTTGAATGAATTGAGCAATCAAATCACGAAAACGACTTCTGCTTTGTTTGAACCGACGTTGGACTATGTGATTGTGAAAATCCCACGTTGGAATTTCAATAAGTTCCCCGGAACGAACCGTCAGCTTGGCTTGCAAATGAAGTCAGTAGGTGAGGTGATGGGCATTGGACGCTCCTTTCAAGAGGCCTTACAAAAGGCCTGTCAATCGTTGGAGATCAATAGAAATGGTCTTGGTGCTGATGGACGTGAGTTGACAAATCAAGATGAGATCCTACACAGTTTGGAATTCGCAAGTTGGAACAGACTTTTCCACATTTATGATGCGATCAAGTTGGGCATACCATTCAAGAAAATCGTTGAAAAAACGAAAATTGATATCTGGTTTTTGAAGCAAATCGAGGACTTGATCAAATTGGAGCGTCGCATTGAAAAATACAATTTGGATTCAATGCCGAAGGAGTTGATGTTTGAAGCCAAGCAAAAAGGCTACGCTGACCGTCAGATTGCACATTTGTTGCGCTGCCTCGAATCACAAGTATATGTGAAGCGCAAGGAATTCGGAATCAAACGCGTTTACAAATTGGTAGATACATGTGCCGCAGAGTTCGAAGCTAAAACACCGTACTATTATTCGACATTTGAGTTCGAAAACGAAAGTGTTGTTTCGGACAAGAAAAAGGTGGTCGTACTGGGTTCAGGTCCGAACAGAATTGGTCAGGGTATTGAATTCGATTACAGCTGTGTGCATGGCGTTTTGGCGGCAAAAGAATGTGGGTACGAAACCATCATGATCAACTGTAATCCAGAAACGGTTTCTACAGATTTCGATACGGCAGATAAATTGTACTTCGAACCGGTATTCTGGGAACATATTTTTGACATCATTGAGCACGAAAAGCCTGAAGGGGTAATCGTTCAGCTGGGTGGTCAAACCGCCCTTAAATTGGCAGAGAAACTAGAGCGCTATGGCGTTAAAATTCTGGGAACAAGTTTCGAAGCTTTGGATTTGGCTGAAGACCGTGGACGTTTCTCGAAGGTATTGAAAGAGAACAACATTCCATTCCCAGAGTATGGTGTGGTGGAAAGTGCTGAACAAGCGTTGGAGTTGTCAGATGTTCTAGGTTTTCCATTGTTGGTGAGACCATCCTATGTTCTTGGTGGACAAAAGATGAAGATTGTCATCAACAAAGAGGAACTCGAGCACCATGTGGTAGACATCATCAATGAGATGGGAAACAACCAGATTTTGTTGGACCATTTCCTAGGTGGAGCCATCGAGGCTGAGGCGGATGCCATTTGTGATGGAGAAGACGTGTACATCATTGGAATCATGCAGCACATTGAGCCCGCAGGAATTCACTCGGGTGATTCTTATGCTGTTCTACCACCATACAACTTGGGAGATTTTGTGATGCAACAAATTGAAGACATCACGAAGAAAATTGCCGTAGCCCTGAAAACGGTTGGACTCATCAACATTCAATTCGCCATTAAAGACGATAAAGTGTATGTGATCGAAGCCAATCCAAGAGCATCCCGTACCGTTCCATTTATCGCGAAAGCGTATGATGAACCGTATGTCAATTATGCAACGAAAGTGATGCTCGGTGCGAAAAAAGTAAAGGACTTCAACTTCAATCCACGTAAAGAAGGCTACGCAATTAAAATTCCTATATTCTCTTACGAGAAATTTCCCGATGTAAAGAAAGAACTTGGTCCTGAAATGAAATCTACAGGAGAAGCAATCCGCTTTATTAAAAACCTGAAAGATCCATTCTTCACAAAGATCTATTCAGAACGCAACATGCATTTATCGAAATAGTGGTTGTAGAAGCCAGTATACCAAATGCTTTTCGGACGATCCTTGTTATCATTGGGGCGATTGTCTTGTTGCGCTTTATCGGTCAATGGATGTATGCCAAACGCAACATGGAAGAGGAGCGTAGGTTGAACAAACAGCAACGCGAATTTCAAGAAGAACGCAATCAGAAATTGAAAAATTTCGGCAAAGTGAATGTCTTTGCGCGGAATTCAACAAAAGCAAATAATCTAAAAGGAAATGTTGAAGATGTTGACTTCGAAGAAGTCGATTGAACGCAGGTCTGATAAAATCTCTATTTTTACCTCAAATCGTTGATATGAAGAATTTCTTTCAAAAGAATTGGCCTCACTTCGCTGTACTTGCAGCATTTATTGTGATCATGTTATTTTACTTCGCTCCTGAGTTTGATGGCTACCGCCTGAAGCAGCACGATGTTGAACAGTACATTGGGATGGCGCAAGAAACACAAGCCTTCCGTGAAAAAGCGCATGAAGAGCCACTTTGGACCAATTCCATGTTTGGAGGAATGCCAACGATTCAGATTTCTACCTTATACGGCGGAAACTTCTTTCAACAAAGCTCACTGTGGTTTTTAGGATTTTTTGGTGTGCCTTCGGGAATTTTCTTGCTGCATTTATTAGGTTTTTATTTGTTGGCAATGTGCATGCGTATCAAACCGTTGATTGCATTTATCGGCGCAGTAGCCTTTGCATTTGCCAGTTATGAGATTGTTGTGCTTCAAGCAGGACACAATTCCAAAGCGATGTCGGTTGCTTTGATGGCACCAGTAGTCGGGGCCTTCCTCATGGCCTATCGACACAATTGGAAATGGGGAGCGCTACTTTCAGGTTTGTTCATGTCGTATGAGTTGGCAAACAATCACCTCCAAGTGACGTACTACCTTGCGTTTTTATTGGCTGGATTGGGCATTTATGAGTTGATTCAAGCCATTATGTCAAAAGAAATCAAGAAGTTCTTGATCGTTTCAGGTAGTGTTATGGCCGCATACATGCTTGCCGTTTTCATCAATTATGGAAATATTTCCTTGACAAACGACTACACGAAACATACAATTCGAGGAGGTAATGATGTGACCATCAATCCGAATGGTACACCAGCAACCAACAATACAGAAGGCTTGGACAAAGACTACATCACCAATTGGAGTTATGGGGTGGATGAGTCATTTACGCTTGTTTCTCCTTATGTGAAGGGATCTGCTTCTGTAGGTTTGGCAGATAGCGGATTTGGTGAAATGGTGGAGAACTCAGACCGTTCGATGGAAGACATCAATGAGGTCATGAATGCTCCTTATCCCGTTTATTGGGGTGAGCAGCCAATGACATCAGGTCCGGTATATCTTGGAGTGGTGGTCGTTTTCTTGGCCTTGCTAGGTATGGTCTTTATCAAAGATCGCTCAAAGTGGGTGTTCCTTGCCATTAGCATGCTGGCTTTGGCGCTTTCATGGGGTAAGAACTTTATGGGCTTGACCGATTTCTTCATCGAGAATGTTCCAGGATACAACAAATTCCGAACGGTAACGATCATCATGGTCTTGATTGAATTGTGTATTCCAATCATTGCTGTTTTGCTCTTGCAGCGTCTGTATGAAGCCCGTGAAGAAATTAAAACGCAGAAACGCAATTTCTTGATTGTCTCTGGTGCCTTTTTTGTGTTTTTGTTTGGGGTGAAAACCGTAGGTCTTGGAGATAATTATACGTCTAAGCAAGAAGTGGAACAAATGAATGCGTATCCAGCCATGGTTGCTCAACAGATACGCGGAATTGATCCGAAAGTACTTGTTGAACAATACCGCGTTGACCCATCGAATCCACAGCAAATTCAGCAATTTATAGATGCTCAAGTTGAAAGCGCTAACAATCGATATACGCTCATGAAAGGGGTACGTCAAGAAATTTTTGACAGTTCAATGAATCGGTCTTTGATTTTTGCTTTCTTGATCATTGGCGTAATGGCATTGTTCTTCTATACGGCAATTTCAAGTCAATTAATTGTGATTGGAGTTGCTACCTTGGTTTTTTTGGATTTGGTTAGTGTTGATTTAAACTACTTGAGTTTTGTGGATGAGAATGGTAACATGAACTATTGGGATAATTACAGTGAAGAAGTTTCAACTGGAAAATTGAAATATTGGGATGAAGCTCCGAATATTCTCTACCCATTGTCTCCAAATAAAGCGGATACAGCCATCATGTATTTGGAAACTATGAATGACATGACGGTGGCTAATGCAGTTAAAGTAGGACAGAAAAAAGGTAAGTTGAAAGCCGAAGAATTGGATTACTCCGGAGCAGATGCACTCAGAGTAATTGATTCATACCGTTTTGCAGCGTTAAACTTCGCCACCAACTACCGTGTATTTGATTTCGACGGAGGTTGGAGCAGCACGCGTGCATCCTATTTCCATAAATCATTAGGAGGGTATCACGGAGCAAAATTGCGCAACATTCAAAACTTGTTTGATTTCCACTTGGCGCGTACCAACAACAAAGTACTCGACATGTTAAACGTGAAGTACATCATTCAAGAGGAATCATTGCGTCCAAATCCGACGGCGATGGGCAATGCCTGGTTCGTGAAAAACATCGAGGTGAAGGAAACTGCGAACGATGAAATTCTTGCGCTTGGTAATGAATTTGAGTTGTCAAATCAAGGTCCCGGACAATTGTTGGTAAATGGAAAGCCCGCAACCACGGCCTCTGTTTTCGGAAGTGAAGACATACAATATCTTTTAGGGCGTGATACACTCGATGTTCCGCTGTCAAATGGTTTAGCACAAGGGCAAGAAGCACTTTGGGTGCGCGACACAAATGGGGTTACTAATTTGATCCCGTTGATGACCATGGCGGCGGACAGCCTTGGTTCGTTTAAACCATTGGTGAAATTGAAGGTGACGGATGAGTTCAACGTACGCGATGAGGCGGTGATGTTGAAGGAGATGGCCTCCAAAGTAAAAGGAAAGAAATTCTCCGGAATGGGTGCAATCAAGATGAAGTCTTACGCACCAAATAAGATTGTATATTCGGCAGATTGCCAAGGAAACCAATTCGCAGTGTTCTCAGAAATTTACTATCCAGAAGGTTGGAAAGCCTATGTCGATGGCAAAGAAGTTGAAATTTTAAAAACCAATTACCTTTTACGTGGACTAGAATTGTCTTCGGGTAAACACACGATTGAGTTCAAGTTTGATTTGCCAAAATACCGACAGTCAAATACCTTTGCAATCGTAGGAACTGGAATTTTGTTTGTGTTGATTTCGGGACTTGCCTTCATGGACTTGAGAAAAGGAAAAGAGTAAATCCTCAGCGAATAGATTTTTATTTTTTACTGACTGCAATTCAGTACCTTTCTATACTTGAATCATAGGAATTGACGCAGCATGCAAAAAGTATTGTTTATCGCACATTGGTATCCCACGCAAGATTTTCCATTAAAAGGGATCTTTGTGCGCAATCATGCCTTGTGTCTAGACCAAGTTTCTGAGCTTACGGTTGTCAATTTTTCCATCGAATACGGAAAGGCATTGCATCAGGTAGCATTCAAGCGGTATCGCGATGTCGATGGTTTAGACATCCTTGAAATTCGTATTCGCAGTCGTTTCTACAAGTTTTTTTATTACGCACTCAATTACCAACAGCGCGTGCTAAAAAAGGCACTGAAAACAACTCAGATTGATGTCTCCACGTTTGATTGCCTCGTGTCAAATGTTGTTTTTCCGAGTGGAATCTGCACAATGCGGCTGGCAGAAACGTTTCATAAGCCTTTTATCCACATTGAACATTGGTCCCATTTGTCAGGGTTTTTATCGAGCGATACCCACCGAAAGGAGGGGCAATTGGTATTGAATCGTGCTCAAAAGGTACTTGTCGTTTCTGAATTGCTGAAGCATTCGATGGTACACTATTGCGATCCCTCAAAGGTAGTTGTTGTGCCCAATGTGGTGAAAAGTTACTTTTCCTATGCCCCTAAATTTGAACAGGATGAGGTGTTGCATTTTCTTGCTGTAGCGAGTTGGAAGTCACCTAAAAATCCCTTCGTTTTTGTGCGTGCCTTGGAGGAAATTGCCCAAACAGAAAAGCGACAGATTGTGCTCACACTTGTTGGTGAGGGTCCTCAATTGAATGAAGTGAAGGATTTTGTGAAGCACATTGAACTGCGTTTGCCTGGTCAAATTCCCAATACTGAATTGGCCCACTTTTATCAGGAGTCCGATTTTTTCCTTCACGGCTCTGACTATGAAACATTCTCCATTGTGGCAATTGAGGCCCTTTTCACGGGAACACCAGTCATAGGCAGTCGGGTAGGGGTTTTGCCCGAAGTGATTGATGCATCGAATGGAGTACTGTGCGATACAACCGTCGAATCTTGGATTGATGGGATTGGTAAGGCCATATCTAGGAAGTACAACCATAAAGGCATCTCCATTCACGCAAAGCAAACGTTCAGTGAGGAGCGTGTTAGGGATTTGATGGCTACGCATATTTAGAATTTGATTGCTGCGCGAATTGGGGATTTGGTCGCTGCGCGAATTGGGGATTTGATTGCTTCGCAAATTGGAAATTTGATCGCTGCGCGAATTGCCGCAGGCATCAAATTCCTGAAAGGATCAAATTGCCGCAGGCATCAAATTTTGAATTCCCTCCAGGATTATCGTTTAAACTTATTGCCACGAAATTCACTTTTCTTGAGGTACTTTATGAAGTAAGTTAATTCAATATTGATAGGGTCTAGTAGCTCATTTAGTGATTGCAGCTTATCCGAATCAATGAGTTCATTGTCGAAAGCACGATAAAGCTGTGAACGGATTTCACCCAGACTTCCTTTGGAATAATACAAAAATTGTATAAACTCTTTATTCCCTTCTCGTTCAAATCCTTCGGCGATGTTATCCATAATACTTCCTGATGTTTTCAGAATATGGTTTTTTAGGAATCCATTACTCCTGTCATCAATTCCTCGAAATATTGAGTACAACTGCTTGTTAAAAACACGTGCCTTTTGCCAGATTTGTAGGTCTTCAAATGAATTGTAAGTAGCCATAATTGAAAAGAGTGGTTTGCAACTTCAATTTAAGCTGTTTCAACAGAATTTGCAAATTTGATTTCTACGCGAATTCGGTCGCTACGCGAATTTGATTGCTGCGCAAATTGGTGATTTGATTGCTTCGCAAATTGGAAATTTGATCGCTGCGCTAATTTGATCGCTGCGCGAATTGGGAATTTGGTCGCTGCGCGAATTTGGTTGCTGCGCAAATTGCCGTAGGCATCAAATATTTAATTCCCTTCGGGATCAAATTCCCTTCGGGATTGAATTCCCTCCGGGATTGAATTCCCTCCGGGATTGAATTCCCTCCGGGATTATTTTTTCACCACAAACGCATTGATCTTCAACACAACGATACTAGGATCTGTGTTTGCAG
>JBDKGB010000129.1:0-3141 GCA_039798485.1 Bacteroidota bacterium | reverse complement strand
TCATCAATGTAGCAAAAAGAACGTGTTTGTGATCCATCACCAAATACTGTGATGTCTTCACCACGAAGTGCTTGACCAATAAATGCGGGTAAGGCGCGCCCATCGTTCAAGCGCATTCTTGGTCCGTAGGTATTGAAAATGCGAATGATGCGTGTCTCTAAACCGTGGAAATTGTGGTAGGCCATGGTGATGGCTTCTTGAAAGCGCTTGGCTTCATCGTACACACCGCGTGGTCCTACTGGATTTACATTTCCCCAATAATCTTCGTTTTGTGGATGAACCGTTGGGTCGCCATACACCTCTGAAGTCGAGGCAATCAATATTCTCGATCCTTTTTGTTTCGCCAATCCCAAACAATTGTGAATTCCCAAGGACCCCACTTTCAAGGTTTGAATCGGGATTTTCAAGTAATCTATCGGGCTTGCGGGTGATGCAAAATGGAGGATATAATCCAATTTTCCTGGAACATGGATAAACTTGGAGACATCGTGGTTGTAGAATTCGAAATTCTCCACTTTGAACAGGTGCTCAATATTTTTCAAGCGACCCGTAATCAAGTTGTCCATCCCGATGACATGGTACCCATCTTTTACAAAGCGATCGCAGAGGTGTGACCCTAAAAAACCTGCTGCCCCAGTGATCAATATGCGTTTTTGGTCCTTCATGTTCCTCATTGAATTGTTCGTCTACCGATGGAATTGTAATAAAATCCTTTGTCTGTCATCTCGTCCACGTCGAACAGGTTGCGTCCATCAAAAATCACCGTGTCTTGCATGATTTTAGCCATTCGCTCAAAATCAGGGTTTCTAAAGATTCCCCATTCAGTGCAAATGATCAGTGCATCGGCATTGTGTAAAGCGTCGTATTCAGAACTCGAAAACTCTATTTTATCGCCAAAGCGTTGCTTGACATTGGGCATTGCTTCAGGATCATAAGTCGAAATAATTGCCCCATGACTCAATAAGTCTTCAATGATTTCCAAGGCAGGTGCTTCGCGTATATCGTCGGTATCTGGTTTAAAGGCCAGTCCCCAAATGGCTATTTTCTTTCCCTCAAGATTTCCACGGAAATAATTTTTCACTTTGGGAAGTAACACTTTCTTTTGATCCTCATTGATTTCAATGACTGCTTGCAAAATCCGAAAGTCGAAATCTTTTTCCTTGCCTGATTTCACCAGTGCTTGCACATCTTTTGGAAAACAAGATCCACCATAGCCAATTCCTGGAAAAAGAAAACGTTTCCCAATGCGATCGTCTGATCCAATCCCAATGCGCACTTTATCTACATCTGCATTTACCAATTCGCAAAAATTCGCGACCTCGTTCATGAAGGTAATCTTCGTTGCCAAAAAGGAATTCGCTGCATATTTTGTCAACTCTGCGGAGCGTTCATCCATAAAAATGATGGGATTCCCTTGGCGAACAAAGGGTTTATAGAGTTGCTCCATCACCTTTCGTGCACGTTCAGAACTCGCTCCAATTACAACACGATCAGGTTTCATGAAATCACTTACGGCAAATCCCTCGCGCAAGAACTCTGGATTCGATACCACGTCAAATTGACAGCGCGCATTTTTTGCAATGGCTTCACGGACCTTATCTGCAGTACCTACAGGCACCGTGCTTTTATCAACAATTACCGCATAATCGGAAAGTAAATGACCAAGTTGGTCTGCTACACCAAGGATGTACCTCAGATCTGCAGAACCGTCTTCACCTGGCGGAGTTGGCAAGGCTAAAAAAATAATTTCAGCGTCTTTAATTCCAACTTCGAGGTTTGTTGTAAAGTTCAGTCGTTCAGTGCGAAGATTGCGTTCAAACAATACATCCAGGTTGGGCTCAAAAATCGGTACCTCACCGTTTCGCATGCGTTCAACCTTGGACTCATCGATGTCGATACAGACAACTTGATTGCCTGTTTCAGCAAAACATGTCCCCGTTACGAGTCCAACATAGCCTGTTCCAACAACTGCAATTTTTTTCATTCAGATTTACGAATGAGCAGCGATGAATTCAGCCACTGATGCACAAATAAAATCTAACTGTTCTTGTTCCATTTCCGTGTGGATTGGCAAAGACATCACGCAAGATGTCAACGCATCCGTAACCGGTAGTTCCGTTTCAGCACTTCCAAATGCAGCGAACATTTTTTGACGATGCGCTGGCACCGGGTAATAAATCATGGATGGAATTTCCTTGGTCGCCAAGAACGCCACAAGTGCATCGCGGTCAATTCCATTCAATTGCATGGTATATTGATGAAACACGTGTTTCGATTGTTCGCCACGAACTGGTGTTTTGATCTGCGGGAATGCCGAAAAGTAAGTATCGTAATGATCTGCCACTTTTCTGCGCGCAGCGATGTAACTGTCTAATCGTGGTAACTTGATCCGTAGGATGGCTGCTTGAATGGTATCCAGACGTGAGTTGCAACCGACAACATCGTGGTAATAGCGTTGACTTTGTCCATGGTTTGCAATCATGCGCATCTTTGCCGCAAGTTCATCATTGTTGGTGCAAATTGCTCCTCCATCTCCGTAACATCCTAAATTTTTTGAAGGAAAGAATGAAGTACAACCGATATCTCCGATTGTCCCCGTTTTGGAAACACTACCGTTTGTATGGTAATAATCACTTCCAATGGCTTGTGCATTGTCTTCCACCACAAAGAGGTTATGCTTTTTCGCAAGCTCCATAATGGCATCCATATTCGCTGCTTGACCATACAAATGCACGGGCACAATGGCTTTCGTATTCGATGTAATGGCTGCTTCAATTGTTGCAGGGTCGATGCAAAACGTATCTGTGTCCACTTCAACGAATACTGGCTTCAAGCCAAGCAAGGCCATCACTTCGGTTGTTGCAATGTAGGTAAACGATGGCGTGATCACCTCATCACCCGGTTTCAAATCCAAGGCCATCAAGGCAATTTGCAAGGCATCGGTTCCATTCGCACAAGGAATCACGTGTTTTACTCCGAGATACTGTTCCAATTCTTTTTGGAAAAGTTGGACATCAGGTCCATTGATAAATTGCGCGTTTTCAATGACATTCATCAGTGCCGCATCAACCTCTGTTTTGATCTGCTGGTACTGTGTCATCAGATCGACCATTTGAATCTTTTTCATTCAAGAATGCAATT
>JBDKGB010000128.1:0-3105 GCA_039798485.1 Bacteroidota bacterium | reverse complement strand
AAAATTCGAAACACACGGTATTCCGAGGGGAAATTGTCATGAATGGTCAGTGCGCTTTTCATGGAAATCTCCCACTCCGAAGAAAACCCACCACAGATAATTCCAATCGTTTTCATTGCTTTTTTTTTAACGAAAGTACATGGTGTAAGGGCAGAGAAAACATCCACCCCAAAAAGTTATTGGTCAGGTACATGTTGATTGTGGAAAACACCACAGATTAAAAGGAAGCCAACTTTAAGTACATTAATTTAGATTGATTCTAGATTGAATAAGGTCAAGGAGTGCTTTTTGTGCAAATTGTATCTTTGCGCTCATTCGTTAGAAAGCACGATGCGTTTACTCATTTTCATTGTTACTTTTCTCAATATTGCCAGTATTTTCGGGCAGAAAAACGGATTGTACTTTATTGACTCGTTAAACAACACCCCAATCGAAAATGTTCGGGTAAAAACGAGTTCGGAAGGTATCATACTATTTACAGATCAAGATGGGTTTGTTCCATTGAAAAACCTGAACTCATCTGATTCAATTCATGTTTTTCGTATCGGCTACATTCCAAAAGTTATCTCAGCAAAGCACTTTAACACGAGCACAACATTTAGGATTTATTTATCCCCAAATATTTCGAGTTTATCTGAAGTCATGGTCAATGCCTCACAGAATAATAGCATTTTCAAAGATATCAGTGAGCTAGACATTCAATTAAGACCAATAACAAATAGCCAAGATGTCCTCAGAATGGTTCCAGGACTTTTTATTGGACAACATGCTGGCGGTGGAAAAGCAGAACAGATTTTTCTTCGTGGATTCGACCTTGACCACGGAACGGACATTCAACTATCAGTGGATGGAATGCCCGTAAACATGGTTAGTCATGCCCATGGTCAAGGCTATGCAGATTTGCATTTCGTAATTCCAGAATTGATACAAAATGTAAACTTCAACAAAGGGCCTTACTTCGCTGAGAAGGGCAATTTTACCACAGCTGGATTTGTCGAATTCAAGATCAAAGACTATTTAAAAAAGAATTTCATCAAGACCGAGGGTGGACAATTCAATACATTTCGAAGTGTTTTTGGAATCAATTTACTGGGTGATCAACACAGGACAAAAAATCAAAGTTTATACATCGCCGGGGAGGCATTTTATACGAAGGGCTACTTCGACAATCCCCAGAATTTTAATCGCTTCAACGGCCTAATAAAGTACCATGACAAATTGAATGAAAACACAAGTCTTACGGCCTCGATATCTGGCTTTTACAGTAAATGGAATGCTTCTGAACAAATTCCGGAAAGAGCTGTCTCGTCAGGATTAGTAGGGTTTTATGGTGCCATAGACAATAAAGAAGGTGGCGGTACAGCTCGATACAATGCGAACCTAGAGCTACTTTCTCGAATAGGGAAAAATGCAACCCTTCGAAATCAGCTTTTTTACACAAATAACGCGTTTGAATTGTACTCAAATTTTACTTTTTTCAAATTTGACAGCATCAATGGTGATCAAATTCGTCAAAAAGAAAACCGCAACATTTTTGGCTACAACGGTACCTTCAGCTTTGATGTTAAAATTGGCGGCATTCAAAGTAAAATCAATGTTGGAAGTCAGATTCGATTTGATGCCGTGAACAATCTCGAACTCATCCGAACAAAAGATCGAACAATTACAACTAAACAACTTATGTTTGGGAATGTCCGTGAGTTAAATTCAGGATTTTTTTATTCACAAAAATTCGCGTTCAATTCGCGTTTCGATATCACCACAGGACTCCGCTTCGATGTTTTCAACAACACTTATGACAACGCATTAGATTCTACCTTACAACATGCGCAATCAGCCATTTTCTGCCCAAAATTAAATCTGAATTATCGTATAAACGACCACATTAACCTCTATGTTTTCAACGGCAAAGGATTTCATAGCAACGACACACGGGTTGCAGTTCTTGAAAAAGGAAAAAAAGTGGTTCCTCCAGCATACGGGTCGGATTTAGGGGGCGTTTTTAAACTTGGCAAAAAACTTTATTTTCAAACCGCATTTTGGTTTCTATGGCTCGACCAAGAATTCATTTATGTCGGAGATGAAGGTGTCGTTGAGGCAGGCGGAAGAACACGACGCTATGGCTATGACCTATCGATTCGACATGAAATTGCTAAAAATCTCTTCTTAGATTTTGACCTTAGTCTTGCAAACCCAAGAGCACTTGGAGTCCCAAAACCACAAAGCAACTTGCCATTGGCTCCAAAATTCACAAGCATTGGAGGCATTACCTATAAAAATCAACATGGAATAAGTGGAAGCTTAAGGTATCGATATATGGCAAATAGGCCTGCAAATGAAGACAATACTGTTGTCGCTAAAGGATATTTTATACTTGACGCCACATTGAATTATTCCAAGAAAACTTGGGAAATAGGGATGTCAATTCAAAACATCTTGAACACAAAATGGAAAGAGACACAGTTCGACACTGAAAGCAAGCTTAAAAATGAGAACGCGCCAGTTTCCGAAATCCACTTTACACCGGGAACACCATTTTCACTTCGCGCATATCTCACGATTTATTTCTAAAAAATGTCACCCCTCTAAATCCTCCACAATACACTAAAAATGGATTGTTGAAAAGCTCCCTTGTGGTTTTGAAAAGAAACAGAATCCTTGAGTTATCTTTACCCATCTATTTTCAAATTGTGGTTCACTCATGCCTAAATACATACTACTAGCCCTGCTTTCCTTGGTTTATTCGACCATCTACAGTCAATCATCCTTATACTCCAACACCTTTGAAACATCAATTGCAGATTGGACCTTGTATGGCGATGTGGCACCCAACACATGGATCCGCAATACCTGTGCGGGAAATGGTCCAAGTACTAGCGGAACAAACGCATTGTACATCACCAAAGGTGGAACAGTGGCTGGCTGCGGCGCAACAGGCACTGAACAATACGCCTACGACAACTCCCCATCTGGAACACGCAGTACCATTATTGCCACCAGTTTCGTTGCCAATTGTGTAACCACCATTGATGTTCAATTCGATTACAAAATTGACGGGGCTGCAGGCCAAGACTATTTAGAGTTTGTTTACAGCACAAATGGAGG
>JBDKGB010000127.1:0-4277 GCA_039798485.1 Bacteroidota bacterium | reverse complement strand
CCTGGAGCTTTTGGATGCCTACAGTGCGGAATGGGGATTTTCATGGTCGGATGTAGCGGCAAACACCTTGGGCGCTGGATTTTACTTAGGGCAAGAATTGCTTTGGAAGGAACAGCATTTCCTGCTTAAGTTCTCTGCTCACCCTACAGAATATGCCGCATTAAGACCTTCTGTGCTAGGATCAACATTTGCCGAACGGCTATTGAAGGATTACAACGGGCAAACCTATTGGCTCACATTTAATCCTACACAATTCATTCGTGACAGCAGATTTCCCGCTTGGCTATGCCTCTCTTTGGGGTACAGCGCGCACGCAAAAATTGTTGGGGATCAAAACACGTTCACCGATTTATCGGGAAAAACATATCTCGCACAGCGCGAGTTTCTGTTGTCCTTGGACATTGATTTTAGTCGAATTCCGGTAAAACGTCCTTGGTTAAGAACCGTTTTACGGCAGTTGAATTATGTGAAAATCCCATTCCCCGCTTTGCTGCTGAGAAATGGACAGCTTACTGCTGTTCCAATCTATTTCTAGGTCAAACTACTTTTTAAGCAATTCAGCACGAAATTCAAAGGCGACAACATTGCCTTCTTTTGCATCGGGTTTCATTCCGTATTTCGTTCTGTCAATGGTCGATTTTCCAACGATAATGGGTGCTCCAGATTCCGTCTTCCCCACATATTTGACATCTACATTCAAGGGCAAGCGCACCCCGCGTAGCGTGAAAAAGCCATTCAATTTTAGTGCATCATTTTCTTCCGTCAAAGATTTCGCCTCGTACCGCATAGTCGGAAATTTTGCCACGTTGAAATAAGCTTCTTCAACCAAGGATTCATCGCGATACGCATTGAATGTTGTCAATTGATTCAAGGGAAGATTGACATCGAAACGGGATTTGTCAAGTGCGGAGTTTATCGCAATTGTTCCCGAAAACTGTTTGATTGCCCCTTTGGTGATTCCTCCTTTGGGGCCCAACTGAAAGGTGATATGAGCATGCGATGGATCGATGCTGTACTCACCAACAATGTCGTTCCAAGACAATCCTTTTTGATCAAAAACACTCGGTGCTTCTTCGGCCTTATTTCCTTTCCCTTCACTCTTTTGTGAATTTTCTATCGGCAAGGTAGAAAGGGCTAGTTCTTCCGTGTTCAATGTCTTTTCAGCCAGAACAACACCTACAGTGATCAGAATAGGCGCTATAATCAAAGCATTAGCGTTCTGTGCATTTGTGAAAAATACGATGGCAAATCCAATCATCCCAGCTACGTAACTGTCCATTCCACCCAAATCGGCCTTGATCGTACCGAAATAACCCAACGCAGCCAAGATTCCTGCAAATAGTAGTGAAAAACCAATGCGTTGAGCGATGAAGAAAGGTTGTTCCTTTGAAATTTGAGTGACTATTCTGCCCCCAAAGATCCCTAGAAACAAACCGAGGATATTTTTTCCTAACGTAAGATCGACGGTAACTACCTCTCCGATTGAAAGGATCAAGGGAACGGTAGCCAAAAGCAGTAAGGCAGTCGTTTGGCCGAAAGACCCTTTTTCTCTATAAAATTCCCCAGCGGCAAAGGAAGTTGCTACCACCAGTAATCCAAATGGACCGCCAAAGAAATATCCACCAAAGACCGCTATTCCAGCCCATAGGTACTCGAATGATCGCTCGTGATGACTTGAATCACCTCCAAAAAACTTCGCAAAATAGACTGCCTTTACACGTGCCAAATCGTGAAGAAAGAATGTTAAGGCCATCACTACAAGTATTGGATATTCGGTCGAATACATGAAATTGTACCGTTCGATTTCATGAGGAACAAGAAGCAAAACTGGGACAACCACAAGGAATCCAGCCAATCTCAAGAGAAATTGATAGGATTGTCCTTTTCGCAGTGACACACCGTAATTGAGTAAAATCCAGCCACCTAAAATTACAGAAAGAGAACAATCATCATAACCTTGAAGTAAAGCAATAACCGACAATGACAAAAGTACTGTCACTATCCATTTTCTAGCAAAAAACGCTGCGATACATGCGGGTAAAAAGAGAAATAGAGTGATCATGAAGATTGAATTTTATTGTCCTCCGAAATTACGAAAATCTCTGCTCATCCGACCTAGCCTGTGCGTGTTTAATGCGCAAATTTGATCCTACCCGAGGGATTGATTTTTCAAGGCAAGGCACGAGAGTTTGGCAATGTAAGGCAGTGTTAGATTCGCCTCCATCGTCACCAAATGTTGCATGCGGTGGCAATCCGAACCGATGAAATCAACCAAGTTTTGATCGATTAACTTTTCGGCTTGTTTGCGTACTTCAGGACCATAATTCCCCGTCAATGAATTGATATTGACCTGAATTTGCGCTCCTTTATCCCGATATTCCTTTGCCTTTTCCGTTGATCCGTGAAAGTAGGGATAGCGCTCAAAATGCGCCAAAACAGGCTTGTAACGGGCCATTTGCATTTCAAAAAACAAGGTGTCATCGTATACTGGAGGTGTATGAAACGAGAATTCCACCAATACATATTGATCACCAAAAGTCATAACCTCTCGTTTTTTAACGAGATCTACCAGATAATCGTCGAAATAATATTCTGCTGCTGCATCAATTTGAATGTTCAATCCGTGCTTCTTGACTTCGGTACGCACTTCGTCGAGTCCTTTGAGAATGATCTCAGGTGTATTGTTGTACACTTCAGACATAATGTGCGGTGTCGTAATGACTTTTCGGTATCCCAAATGCTCGAACTTGGCCAGCATCGCAATGGTTTCGTCCATGGACTTTGACCCATCATCAATGCCTGGAATCAAATGACTGTGCATGTCCACTCCAATTAAGGCAAGATCAAGAGGTTCCGAAACCTGTTTTTTAAAAATGGAAAAGAGACCCACGATCAACGGTTCTGGTACATGTTTTCATAATAGGCACGGTACGCACCGGAGGTAATTTGCTCTACCCATTCTGAATTTGCCAAATACCAATCTACCGTATTTTCCAATCCTTCTTCAAATGTAATGGAAGGCTTCCACCCAAGTTCAGATGCCAATTTGGAGGCGTCGATGGCATAGCGCATATCGTGACCTTTGCGGTCTGTCACATAGGTGATTAATTTTTCAGATTCTCCAGCTGGACGCCCCAATTTTTGGTCCATCAAGCGGCACAAAAAGAAAACAAGATCGATGTTTTTCCATTCATTCAATCCACCAATATTGTACGATTGACCAAATTCTCCAGTATGAAAAATCACATCAATGGCTTTGGCATGGTCCTCTACCCACAACCAATCGCGAATATTGTCTCCTTTTCCATAAACAGGCAATGGTTTGCTTTCACGAATGTTGTTGATCATCAAGGGAATCAACTTTTCAGGAAAATGGTGCGAACCGTAATTGTTCGAGCAATTCGACAGTTTTACAGGCAAGCCGTACGTGTGAAAATAGGCGCGCACAAAATGATCGGAGGATGCTTTTGAGGCCGAATATGGGCTTCTTGGATCGTAGGGTGTATGTTCAGTAAACAATCCCTCGTCTGACAAACTGCCAAAAACCTCATCCGTTGACACGTGATGAAACACATGTGTCTCATTGATTTTCCAAGCATTCTTCGCTGCCTGCAAGAGATTTACCGTGCCTACTACATTGGTCATTACAAATTCCATCGGACCTTCAATGGACCGATCAACGTGCGATTCTGCAGCGAGGTGAATGACATCTGTAATCTTATATTCTTCAAAGACGCGAGCAACATCAGACTCAGAAACTATATCACCTTTCACGAAGGAATAGTTCGCCGCCTGCTGCACATCCTTTAAATTTTCAAGATTTCCAGCATAGGTCAATTTGTCAAAATTAACAATCCGGTAGTTGGGGTACTTGTTCACGAACAAACGAACGACATGGGAACCGATAAATCCTGCTCCACCTGTAATCAATATCGTTTTATCGTAAGCCATGGTTTCCTCTTAAAGTGACCAATACTCCAAGTCTTTGATTTTGTTTTTAAAGATTCCTTTGACGTCCACAAATACTCCTGTTCCGTCAATCAACATTGCCTTGAAATCTGACTCTACCATTTGTTGGTATTCCTTGTGATTCACTGCAACAATGATTGCATCGTAGTCATTGGCAGCTTTTTCTACCAATCCCACGCCATATTCATGTGTCATTTCGTCTGAAGAAGCATGTGGATCAATCAAATCAACATGCACTTGGAACGAAACCAATTCGGAGACAATATCAATCACCTTTGAGTTGCGAATGTCGCTCACATCCTCTTTGA
>JBDKGB010000126.1:0-16507 GCA_039798485.1 Bacteroidota bacterium | reverse complement strand
ATCGTGAGGGCAGCGAGGTGAAGCACCATGTTCAGACTTTTTGCGCCATGAATCATTTCGACTTTAACGAGATGAACAGTTTCAGTTATGAGCAGTTGTTTCAGACCATGCGTGAATTGCGATTGACCTATGCAGAAGCCGAGCAAATGTTCCGCAGAATGGTCTTCAACGTCGTGGCCCGCAATTGCGATGATCACACCAAGAATTTTGCCTTTCGCTTGAAGCAAGGCGGCAAATGGGAATTGACTCCCGCTTACGACATCTGTCATGCCTACGCTCCGAACCATCAATGGGTCAGCGCGCATGCGTTAAGCATCAATGGCAAGCGATCTGGCATTTCGCGAAAAGATCTATTGGTTATTGGAGAATCTATCCGCTGTAAAAACGCCGCTCATATTATTGACCACATCCAAGACGTGGTTCAGCAATGGCCCACCTACGCTAAGGAAGTTGGCGTTTCTCCGAAGTTACGAGACGCCATTTACAGCACTTTTGAACCGCTCACATAAATCAAAATTCCCCAACTTTTCTTGCATCAAAGCTTCGCCTTACTTGCTCAAATCGCATTCACCGGAAATCCCCCTAAAAGAGTTATCTCATGAAAAGTGTAAAACTTCACACTTTTAAGGACTTAAAAATGTTGTTTGGCTACACTTTTCATGAGATAAACCAAGATTGCTAACATAATCAAGTCATCCGTGCAAATTAGAAACGCACCGAATTGAAAAATCCAAAAACCCCTACCAACTTTTCTCCAAAATTCATATTACCCGAAAAAAAAGTAAGAACATCCCCTTACTTTTTATGACCAAAAGTCAAATGATTGTATTACTTTTATTCAATCAAAGTCAAATCATAACATGACCAAAAACCGCAAGCACCTGCACTTGAAACAACTCGATCAAAAGTTGTCCGTGTTCGAAATCGCCCGCCAATCGGTGCGTCCAGGGATTGGATGGGTGCGCACCATCAGACAATCGTTGGGCATGTCGCTCGAACAATTGGGCAGAAAATTAAGCGTGAGCAAACAAAGCGTGCAGCACCTCGAAAAACGTGAAGCTTCTGGATCCATTACCCTGAACGCTTTGCATCAAGCCGCTGAAGCCTTGGACATGGAACTGGTGTACGGATTTGTTCCCAAAGGGGGAAGTGTACTGCAGCTCGTTGAAGAAAAAGCCCGAAAGATGGCCACTGACATTGTCATGCGCACATCGCACAACATGCGCCTGGAAGACCAAGCCGTTTCCTATCAACGCTTGGAGGAGGCCATCACAGAACGAACCAAAGAGATCATGCAAGAACTCCCCAAATCATTATGGGACTGAGACTGCAATACCAACCTGGGCAGACACCCTTGGATGAGGAAGAATGCGAAGGGTTAAAAATCAAAACCATCACCACACAGCGCGAACTCAATGAGTTTGAACAACACAATCTTGAGCATGCCCTGCTTTGGCTTAAAAGACAACGACTCACACCAGAAAAAATATTGACCGAGTCGTTCATCTTACAATTGCATTTGAAGATGTACGGAGAAGTCTGGAAATGGGCTGGCCAGTACCGAAATAGCGAGAAGAATCTGGGCATACCCCATCATTTGATCCCGCTTGAACTGCGCAAGTTGTTGGACGATTTCCGTTATTGGATGACGCACCACACCTTCACCCCAGACGAAATGGTCCTGCGTTTCAAGCATCGCTTGGTGAGCATCCATTGCTTCTCGAACGGCAATGGCCGTCACAGCCGGTTGATGGCAGACATCATCATAGAGCGCATCTTTGGATTGCCGGCATTCACCTGGGGACATTCGCATTCCCACCTGTCCGCGGACAACACCGCCAGAACACAGTATCTGCAGGCCCTAAAACGCGCCGATCAACATGACTACACCGCGCTGATGGCCTTTGCGCGGAGTTGAGCCATTTACCATTGGCTTATTCATTACAAGAGATCAAACGCGCTTTAACAGACCATTAAGATAATCAATCGATTCTCGCATTGCAGCAAGGTGTACATTGGCGGAATGAAATGTCTGCTGCTTTTCTTGGGCGCTATGGTATGTTGGGTTCAACCACATGCGCAAGACACCTTAACGCTCCCGTTTGCGATTGCCCATGAAAAGCGCCTACCTGAAGATGAACTCAAGGATAAAAGGGAAGGTACTTTCATTACGGGGGTTCCGGATTTGAGTTCCGATCCCGTCAATGGTTTTGGCTACGGCGCCGAGGGATCCATTACTTTCAATGGAAAAAGAACGAATCCTTTTTTTGAGTACACCCCATATCAGTCCAAGTTGGACATTGTCCTTTTTAATACGACCAGAAATCAGCGCGAAATCGCCATGGTCTACGATCATCCCTACGTACTTCAATCCAAATGGAGATTGCGTGCTGAGGCCGCGTATGAGATCAACCCGAACCTTTTGTATTTTGGAACAACTTCCAAAACTTTGCAATCGCTGTCCAGTATTTCTTCCTTTGACGCCGTAGGTTCGGAAACGCTTTCCAATCAATACGATCAGTACAATGCTGCCTTAGGAGACAACGCGTATTACAATCAGTACACGAAGGAAGAATATATACTCAACGTGAGTGGAGAGTATTCATTACTGGAGAGCAGGATGCGTTTGCTCGGTGGGTTTGAATATGCGCGATTGAACATTACCCCATCTGGCGATGGAAGAAGTCGACTTGTTGAAGATGCGGCTGGTGGTAAAATATTGGGATTGGGGAAATCACAAGTGAGCTTTCTTCAAATGGGGTTAATCTATGACACGCGTGATTTTGAATCAGACCCCAGTAATGGCGTTTTCATTGAGTTAACGGATGAATGGAGTCAGAAAGGCATTTTGTCAGACTACAACATCAACAAACTTTTCTTGCAGGTCAAGGGCTTCAAGCGACTATTGCCCAGCGCGTTCAAAAAATTGATTTTTGCCTACCGCGGTGGGATGGGATATACGTTTGGTGCGGCGCCATTTTTTGAGTACCAAGATGAGTGGTCATCAGAAGGAAGCATTGAATGTTTGGGAGGGGGGAATACGATCAGGGGGTACAAGCAGAATCGCTTTTTAGATCGGGGGATCTATTTTTTGAACACAGAAATGAGAATTCGATTTTTTGAGACGAACTTATTGAATCAGGATTTAAGTTTCAGTGCGGTTCCGTTGTTTGATATGGGCAGTGTTTACAATCTCAACCACCCGGCCTCCGCATTCGCATGGAATAAGATGCGGTATTCAGAGGGGATAGGCATGCGCATCGCTTGGAATTTAAGCACGATACTGAGATTCGACTACGCCGTATCTAGGGAGGACAGACAATTCTTTTTCACTTTTGAGCAAGCCTTTTGAAGATCCAAACAAAGAAGTTCTTTTTGAATAAAAAGGAAGAATCCGTTTGAACAAAAAGTTGTGCCATTTCATTCTGATGAAATTCTAAAATCAAGAATTTGACTCCCTACTGGATGACGCACCACACATTCATCCCGGATGAAATGGCCCTGCGCTTCAAGCATCGCTTGGTGAGCATCCATTGCTTTTCGAACGGCAATGACCGGCATAGTCGGTTGATGGCAGACATCATCATAGAGCGCATCTTTGGATTGCCGGCATTCACATGGGGACATTCGCATTCCCACCTATCCGCGGACAACACCGCCAGAACACAGTATCTGCAGGCCCTAAAGCTCGCCGATCAAAATGACTACACCGCGCTGCTGGCCTTTGCGCGGAGTTGAGGAGGGGGTGAATAATCTATAATGGATGTCAACTTAAATAGGCTATTGGCCATCAATGTATTGTAAACTCTGAAAGTGGCTAAGCCGCATCCGATAGGCCACAATATGCTATGCATCGCAAAGTAGAAAATCTTGAGGATAGCAGTAGAAGATTTACTACCTCACCAGTGTTTCTTGGTGATGATTTCAATACAGCCACAACTTATGCATAATCGCAGAAATTGCAGATGAAGATGAATAAATTCAAATGCTCAAGAAATCAAGAATAACTGAACAAGGTTTTGACCATCAGACGGAGATTTCAATATACTATTTTTCTACAAAATGAAAGCACATGACTTCGATTGATTTATGAACACTTGCACATTTTTTCAACAATACTATTTCAAACATTATATAGAATTAATTTTCAAAAATGGAAACTACAACCATTCCTGTGGTCTGCGCTCTTATTGAACAATACGATCAAGTCCTGTGCGCGCTGAGAAGCGAACAAATGATGCTGCCCGGAAAATGGGAGTTTCCTGGTGGAAAGCTTGAATTAAATGAAATTCCTGAAGACGCACTGATTCGTGAGATAAAAGAGGAATTAAATATTTCCATAGAAATTATTGAAGCGCTGCCGATTTCAGATTATTCCTATGTACCTGAAAAAGTTGTTCGACTTATTCCTTTCAGATGCGTCATTCAAAATAATGAAACTCCAGCTGCAACAGAACATGCTGAATTGCTGTGGGTGAAAAAAGAAGATTTACAGAAACTCAATTGGGCTGAAGCCGATGTGCCTATTGTTCTAAATTATATTCAAACAAAATGAAAGAAGGGTTTTACGAAAAGATAGTTACAGAAGCCATTGCGGCTTCCCTAGAAAAAGAGACAGATAAAACTTTTCTGATTGAATCGTTTGATAAATCAAATGGCCCAAGTTTCATATCCAGATATTTTCAAGACATATTGAACCGTGCGCTAAATCAGATTGCCGAGGAGAGCGACGAGAAAGCAAAAAAGAAACTCATTGACTTTTCCAACGAGCTCGTTCAATTGACCTCGAAGTTTTTGGAAGATCCCGAGTTCATAGATGATCAGATCACCACAAAAGGAGAAATTCTTAAAGCGTTCTTTCACAAATCGACCTTCGCACAGACGAATTTAAAAGAGCACATCAAAGAAACGTTTCCAATAACAGGACTATCTCAATCCGCTTTGTTCACCGGAGCCAAGGATAACCCTAACCTAGTAAGTGAGCTCAAAAAAGAAATGCTCACTTCAGATGAAGTGTGGTGGTTAGTGTCTTTCTTGAAATTCGAAGGCGTACGATTGTTCAGGCAAGAGCTTCAGAAACTTGAAGTGGCTGGTAAACCCGTGAAAATAATTTGCACGGTGTACATGGGCGCGACCGATCTAAAAGCCATCGATTTCCTTTCTGAATTCAGTAATGTTAAAATTAAAATTTCCTTCAATACCAATCAAGAAAGACTGCATGCAAAGTCATATCTGTTTAAACGAAATACAGGATTCGATACGGCCTACATTGGTTCTTCCAATCTCAGTAAATCGGCCATAACAAATGGTCTAGAATGGAATTTGAAAGTAACTCAGCAAGAAACTCCGCACATTATTAACAAGTGCAATGGCACTTTTGAAACCTATTGGAACGATTCTGATTTTGAATTGTATGATCCAACTCTTCATCGCGAGAAACTGCGACAGGCTCTGGAGAAAGGGAAAATGAAAAAGCCCGATGATGACATTTTAAAATTCTTCGACCTCTCGCCTTTCCCCTTTCAACAACAGATCCTCGATCATCTGCAAGATTGCAGAGACCGAGGAGAAAATAAAAACCTTGTGGTTGCGGCTACAGGAACTGGAAAGACAGTTATTTCGGCCTTTGACTTTAAACGGTTCTTAAAAGAAAATCCAACTGCAAAATTTCTATTCGTTGCGCACCGCGAGGAAATACTCAATCAAGCGTGTTACACGTTTCGACAAGTATTAAAGAAAAGCGAATTCGGAGAAATCTTTTGCAGTGGACAATTACCGAAAAGTTACAATCAATTGTTCGTGTCTATTCAGACCATGAACAATCGAATCAAAAAAATTCAATTGGCAACTGACTTCTACGATTATATAATCATAGATGAAGTGCATCACAGCGCGGCGTCTTCCTATCAGTCGTTATTAAATTATTTCACACCAAAAATTCTTTTGGGACTAACGGCCACACCAGAGCGTCATGACGGTGAAGACATTTCTAAATATTTTGGCCATACGATATCTGCTGAAATCAGATTGCCCGATGCACTCAATCAAAAGTTACTTTGTCCTTTTCAGTATTTCGGAATATCTGAGCAGTTAGATATTAGTCGTGTTTCATGGCGAAGAGGGCGATATGACATTTCTGAATTAGAGAAGATCTATAGTGAAGACAATCGTCGTGTTTTAGACATTCTTAGAAACTGTCAAAAATACTTGGGCGATTTTCAGGCTGTGAAAGCGCTCGGCTATTGCGTTTCAAAGAAGCATGCTGAATTCATGGCGAAAGAATTTCAGGCCAAAGGATTGAAGGCAGCATACCTCCACTCTGATAACAGTGAAGACAGAAAAATTTTGATTGAACAATTAACAGCCGGTAAGATCAACTATCTATTTGTAGTTGATCTATTCAATGAAGGTGTTGACATTCCTGAGATTGATACGCTCTTGTTTTTGCGTCCGACTGAAAGTCTAACTGTATTCCTTCAGCAGCTTGGAAGAGGATTGCGTTTGCATGAAGACAAAACGTGTCTAACGGTTTTAGATTTCGTGGGACAGCAGCATGCCGAATATAGTTTCGAGCACAAGTTCAGAGCCATGTTGGGAAAGACGCATACCAAAGTGAAGGAGGAGCTTTTGAATGACTTCCCTCACCTGCCTTTGGGCTGTTCCATAACTCTTGAAGAAACTGCGAAAGAAACAATCCTTCGAAACATTCAAAACGCCTATGGTGCTAGTGAGAGATCTCTTTTAAATGCCATGGAAAGGTTCAGGCAGGATTATGATGTTCCGTTTACCTTGAAGAATTTTTGTGATTACATGGGTATTGAATTGTATGCCCTTTACAAATCGAAACAGTTATTCTTCGAATTGAATAATAAGTTAGAGGGAAAACATTTTGTTCGAAATGAATTCAGTGAAAAGCTTGCACGAGCCTTTGGCAACACTTGGTTGGCTTCAGATTCAAAAAGTTATTTTGAATTTATTTTGAAATTTATTTCGGGTGCATCTATTAATGAATCTGATGTAAAAACCGCACAGCAACTGCTTATGCTATACATAGATTTGTTCGATGCTGCACCAATGGTACAGAACTTCACTGAATTAAAAAATCGACTTCTAAGCTTCTTCTCAGATACCTCCATTAAAGAAGAAACAATTGATTATTTGTCCTATCGTTTAGAAAAATTGGAGTGTATTGAAAAACCAATTTCTTTGCAACTTCCTCATGCCTTAATGCTTCACGGCAGGTATACTCGAAATCAAATATTGGCTGCTTTTTCAGAGAGTTCGTTAGACAAGCAAGCGAGCAGTCGCGAAGGTGTTTATCGTATCAAAAAACACAATTCAGAAATTCTTTTTGTCACTTTATACAAGAACGAAGGAAAATTCAATGCGAGTACCATGTACCATGACTATTTCATAAACGATCAGCTGTTTCATTGGCAGAGTCAGAACAGCACCTCACCTGAGAGTCCGGTTGGACAATCGTACATCCAACAACGTTCGACCAACAAGGATATTCTCTTATTCGTCCGTGAGTCCTCATACGACGAGAATGGTGTCACAATGGGATTTGTGTTTTGCGGCAAGCTCCACTACATCCAACACGAAGGCCGGAAGCCGATGAGTATTACTTGGCGCATAGAAACTCCTCCACCTGCTTTGCTTTTGGAGGAAGGAAAGAAGTTGGGGGTTGGGTAGAAACTTTAAATATTAAATTTACCCCATGATCAATTACTTCGAAGAAATCGCTAAGATAAAAGTCAACAAAAGTGGCGCTGTCATTTCATTGCATAAGCCCCTGTTGTTATTGCTTACCATTTCGGATGTCATTCATGGAAAGCCCAATGTTTTTACTTTCAAAGAAATTGAAAAGCCATTGAAGATGCTACTGGGCAAATACGGACTAAAAAACACGAAGACGCTTAAGCCTGAATACCCTTTTGTTTACCTCAATTCCAGTCCCAACTTGTGGCAAAGTAATATTAAAAGACAAGACTTAAAAAATCCTGATTCTGCCTCTCGATCCGAAGTTGAAAATGCTTCGGCCCAATTTCCTCCTTCATTTCATTCCTTTTTACAAAACATTGAACAGGCAAAAATATTAGTCATTCAACTGTTGAATGAGTATTGGCCAGAAGCCTACCATGATGATATCCTTAGAGATTTGGGGATAGAGGAAATCATGCAACAACACATGAATCAAGAAGCAATCAAGAAAAGACGAGGGAGATTATTTGTGGAGGAAGTATTGGATAGCTATGAACGGAAATGCGCCATTTGCGGACAATCCATTAGGCTTGGAGACACGCTTATTGGTATTGACGCTTGCCATGTAAAACCCATTCAACATTTTGGTGATGATCACATCAGCAATGGAATCGCACTGTGTAAAATTCATCACTGGGCATTGGATCGCGGCGCCATCAGTATTTCTGAGGAAAGGGAACTAATCGTTTCCCCCAAGCTCAATGGAAGTCGCATCAATGAATACTTTCATGAGTTCTCGAATCATAAGATTTTTGTGCCACGCAACAACGCCTCGCATCTGAATGAATCAAATGTGAGCTATCATAGGAAGTATGTTTTTGAGGGGTGACTGAAGGAAATACCAATCAGTTCCAAAATAAAATTGGATATAGGGAAACTAGCTCAGAAGTTTTCGAAGAAAAATCGAGGTGAAATTTATATTTGCTAAATTAACTTTAAAAACAACATGCTTACACTTCAAGAATTGCTTTACAACAGAGGACTGAGCCGTCTTTCTAACGCAAAATTGGTTCGTCACAAAGAAGCTGCGAAAGATCTTTTTGAGATGTACACTTTAAACCGAGAAGAGTTCCTCGACTATCAACAAAGACAAGGCAAAGACATCTTTAAGGATATCGAATTCATTGTAAGCTTTATTGGAGAAGCTGGAAATAGAGCTCGCTTTATTGGCGTTTACAAAGTAAAATCTGTCAAATACGGTTATTCAAAAATCGAGAAGAAAAATCTATATCAATATGAGTTTCAAGAAGTGAAAGGCTTTGAGGATATGGCTGAACGAATCATTATTGATTGGGGTTTAGGAACAAGAAGTTGGGTTCAGAATATCACAACAGAAAAAGAGATTATTGAAATTACTCCTGGTTTGCACTACAAGGCATTCACCGATTACTTCGATTTGATACTCCCCTATTCGCAATTGGAAGAAATTGTTAGTGCCCAATATCCGGATTGGAAAAGAATGTTAGAAGTCACGAATGGGATTTATCTCATTCATGATAAATCTACAGGAAAGCAATACATCGGATCCACATACGGCGCAGAAGGAATTTGGGGACGATGGAAAAATTACATCACCACCAAAGGCCATGGCAACAACAAAATCTTGAAGGAATTAACCAGTCAAAATCCAAAAGTATGTTTTCAATTCGAATTTTCGATTCTTGCCCTTCTCCCAAAGACAATCACCCCTGATGAGGCCATTAAAAAAGAAACCCACTTCAAAAGAAAATTAGGCACCAGAGCTTTTGGGTTGAATGGGAATTGATTTTTAAGTCAATTTACACGCTATCCATTTAAGATTCTAAAATTGGATTCCGCATAGAAGTTTTTCCTTTTGAGCGTTGACCAGTCTTATGGCAAAAGGTTTCCTTATAATCAACATTTGAATATTGAGCCCACTCATTGTAGGCCTGCAAACAGAAAGGCTTGGATGGATTAAAAGGAATCTGTACACCTGTCCTAATACAGAAGCCCATTTCCTGTTTCTTTTTAGTGGCTACTACATCTCGCTCAGGCTTTGGATCTTTACCATTTGATCCCCAAGTCAATTCTTCAGGGTAATCAAATAATTTCTTTTGAGCGCTCCCTTTTGTAGTTCTCGATGACCATGAATAAAAGTCTTTGGTCCTGTCCTCTATAATTTCCGACTCTCGGTATACATCAGCGAACAAGATTTTTTTCTCTATAACTGGTCTCTTGATAAATACAACCTCCGCTTCACCTGCCACCTTCATAGACTCTTCCCAAGCTTTTTTATCCGTATTTGAAGTTAAAGCATTGAGCATTCCTTGCTCTGTATACACTCCGAACTCGATATTGTTCTTAAAGGAGTGATCGTACAAATTGATAGAAGTAATCACTCCACTGCTCTCATTGCCATAATATTTGGCGTGAAGATTCGCGGAATACACAATAGAAACGTTGGCAAAACTCTTGAAATAATCAAAGTCATCTTTCGCCATGCTCTTTTGAACACTATTCTCATTCTTTCCAAAAACAATCAAAAGATGAAGTTTATGATTCTTGACATGCTTGTCAAACAATTTTCTAAAATACGCATCCAGTTTGATGTAGGGACTAACGATCAAAAGCATTTTATTCGCCTCCCAGATAATATCTGTGATTTTATCTTCGAGTGGTTTTCCTGTTAAAAATTCTGCCATACGAAATTGTTATTTATTTTGCATTTCATTTTTGATTAAACTATCCGTAAAACATTCTTTGTTTTATTATCCGATCCATAGTCTAACCATTAATCAGCCTCAACAAGAAATTCTTCCATTGAACTTTAATAATAATCCCATTTTCCACAATCAACACTTTTCTTTTAGAGAAATCAATGGTAGAATTAAAAATCCTGGTTCCATTAATAAAAAGGTAATCACCATGCCCTATTCTTCCCTCTTCCTTTTCTCTTTGGTGTATCTCCACAGCATCACCAGAGCTAATCGTGTATTTTCGTCTAAATAATATTTCACTAATGGAGCCGTTCTCTATTACATAATATTGAAAACCATTTTCACCAATATCGTAATTGCCATCCAAAACTTCTTCTGCTTCAATGGTAACCCTGTCCCCTATCTCTACTGGTTTTAAACTCCATGCCCGTTGAATCTCGATTATACGCCCATCACTTAATTTTTTCTCTAGGATGTTTAATCTTTCCTTCCTTAATCCCTTCAAATATCCAATAGCATCTAAATTAGGAATTTGATTTTCGTTTGCAAATAGAAAGAAACGATTAGCAGATCCATCCAATTTCAAAATCATCACCGATGAATCGATGTAGGCTTCGTTACAAAGAATTTTGTCACCTCCTCTATCAATTAAAAGAGATTTTGCTTGAGGAAAGTATTCCCAAGAACCTAAAGTTACTTTACCATTTCGTGATAAAACCAATTCACCATCTCTTTTAAAAATTAGTTTCTGAACTTCAAATTCATCATCAATCAAAGCCCAAGGCTTATCGGAAAGAATATTGGTTTGATCCAGTGTAGCTGAGTAATTCTTCAATTGAGAAGAAACGCCCTTTAAAAAAGAACTAATCATATTTATAAAAATCCAAATTAAAAAATGTATCCCTTTTATTTCTATTATGTCAGTAGCAATTCAAACCTATTTTATTCTAATAGATAAAACTTCCACTATATATAAACCGTCTAAATCTAATAATTTTTCTTACCAATCCCCTAAGTTGTGAATAAAAACAACGATTCTGGAGAGGCATTACTCTAATCGGACGATTCAGCAGTCTATATCTGATGCCATTCAATTCAGTTGGTTAGTGACACTACCCAACTGAAGGCTCTTCTTTCCGGGCTTGGTTTAGGAATATGCGGACCCCCACCTGGGAAAACGATAAATCGATTTTCCGAAAAATCAGCTCCATTTACCACTCCCACTTGTCCGATTTTCTGGGACAACTCAAATCGTCAGACAGCGTCTGACCAATTTCCCAATTGCCTCTTCACTTCTTCACCCAAAGCAGTCATCAAATATCGCTGCTTCGGATAATTAGGGCTTGCGGGATATTTCATTCTAATTAAGCCATCGCGGAGTGCTGGCTCGATGTAATTCTCACGGAAATTACTCTTGTCTCTCATCTTCAGTAAGTCCTGCATTTTAATCCTACTCATTTCACCTTCTATCACTTTTAACAGATTACAAACATCAACTGAACTTGGTGGGTACTTGGTGGGTGCTTGGTCGGTACTTGTCCGGTAAATCGTAATTGTAAAATGCTCATTCTGCTCAAATTTGGGTTCACGCAAATTACTCAATTGTGCAAGGCGCATCATATCTGCTGTTCCAGTTCCCAAACGCTCTATATACCCTTTAAGGTACATTGGCTCTGGCAACAGGAGATTGAAAAGGACTGTTGTGTTTATGGGCAATAAGCATGTTGCGCTTTATATCAGTCCACTTTTCTTTGGAACTTTTCCCCGAACTTTTCCCGAACTTTTCCCCGAACTTCTTTCGGGAATGTTCCGGTGATAAAAACATACCCCATATTAATTTCCCAACCCGTGACGGATAGTCACGTTTTTATCACCTTCCCCAATTTGCCGCCCAATCAGCAGAAACAAAGCTACGCAGCTCCCTCTATCATGCTTAATGTCATGCAATCGTTCCTTATATGACGCAAAACTTTCCTTGCAATTTATCCTCGACTTTAATTTCACTCCTCGTAATAATAGGAATAGTCTATTCCTTTCATGAACAATTCTCTATCGTTGATTTTTTTCGTTAGCGCTCTTTTAAGCAGTTGTTCCAAAACGGATGGATCCACCGTGCTAATGATCATGGCATTCATATAATCTTCCTTTCTGATCTTGCTCCAATCTATACATTGCTTGAGCTCCTTTTTCAGAATCAAATCCAAACATACTCGCGTGCTTCTGCCATTGCCCTCCATGAATGGATGTGCCTTATTCATTTCAGCATACTTTTCTATGATTTCCGCAAAGCTCGATTGCGGCATCGCATCAATTTTTTTCAACGTTGCTTTTAGAAGCTGAGCATACACAAATGAATAACCTCCTTTTGAAATACTCTTTTCCCTGACTTGTCCAGCAAAATCATACAAGCCTCCAAACAAATAGGCATGAATCTGTTGCAGTCCCTTAGTCGTTCCCACTTCTACATCATGAATGAGACTGCTTTCAAAAAGTGTGTAGGCTTTCTTTTTACTTTGACCGTCAATACTGGAATCACTGTACAGAAACCAATCTAAAAACCTTGTTGCTCTGCTGTTGGGAAAATGCTTTGCCTATTCTACAATTCCATTGCTATCCAAGGTGTCTGTCTGGTATTTTTTACCATCAGCAGCTGTCAATTTCAGTTGGGTAGTCATACTAACCAACTGGTTGTTTTCCCTTTTCAGCTTGGCTTTCAGGTATTTCCAATAATTACGAACTTTAGCATAATCCGACTCTTCATTTAACACTCCGACAATATCCAATACACTAAACCACCATTTGGCCTTTTCCTCGTCCCAAATAGCACGAATCTCCCTATCATCGAAAAAGCGAATGGATAATTTCATGTGTCTCTGTGCAATTGTTCTTTACTCTTGGCCAGGTGCTTCAAACTTCAAATAAACAAAATAAACCTAAGCATTTTCTATGTCACTTTCAATACACTCCAATACTACCTCTGGTTTGAACTACGTGACAACATTCAAGTAAATTCAACAATGGAAATGCATAGCGATCGCTCTCTTCATCAATTAAAGTTGAAGCGTCAATTTTAAGTGTCCGCCAAGCCCTTGTTGAATTATTTTCATAAGTGTCGAGAGGCGAATGTCCGAGGAGTTGTTTTCAATGCGTGAAATGTAAGATTTGTTGGTTCCGCATTTTTCTGCAAGTTCTTCTTGTGTCATACCAAGTTTAATCCTTGCTTCTTCAAGCAAAACACCAAGTCTAAACGCTTCAAACTGTTGCTCCCATTGCTCGCGTTTGGGCTGTCCTTTTTTACCATACTTTTTATCAAGTATTTGGTCTAATGTCGTGATTTTACTTTTCGCTTTCATTTTGATATTCCTCCATTATTTTAATTGCTTTTTCTAATTCTTGTTTTGGTGTCTTTTGAGATTTCTTTTGAAAGGCATTTCCTAGAACAACTAAATTGCCTTTGTCGAAAAAGGAGAAAATGCGGTAAATATTGGTCCCCACTTCTACTCGAATTTCATAAAGTCCTTTTGTGCCTTCTAAGTGCTTAAAATACTTCTCTGGAACTTGTCGAGTTACCCGAATTAAGTTTAAAGTCCACTCAATTTTCGATTGCACTTTTTCGGGCTGCTTTTCGTAAAAGTCGAGAAAATAGTTTTTATAAGCGATTACTTGTCTATCATAGGTCACGACACAAAGTTAACTATTCAGACAACCAATTCCAAATCTGTTTTTACTGAATTTTCGAGATGGTATCTGCTTTTCACGCATTGGCTAAAAAATAGAAATACACCACTACCCAAAGTTATACACAACACACGATAAAACGACTCAAACTCTCCTCACTCAATCTTTTCCCCCCAGCACAATCACCGCATTGTCCACGATGGTGATGGGGCTGTACCCCATCACCTGTTTCATGGCGTTGTGCAATGCGATCACGCGCCTGGCCTGTTGCCGCGATCCGACAAAGCCTGTCTCCACTGTCGCATTGTACGATTGGATCAGCTGCTCCGGTGTGAATTGCAACAACTCCTGGATGTATTGCTGAATGGGATCGGCGTCTTCCTTGCGCCCGAAAAACACATAACTATCCATGGCTCTCGCTTTGTTGGGTTTGTATTTGATGCGGGAAGCCCATCGCTATAAATTCTTGTTGACTGTTCAACAAGGTTCCTCCCTTGGGTATCGAATGGGAGAATTTGATTCCGTCCTCCTCCCAATAATAGGCTTGCTCCTTGTCCAAAACGACACACAATCGATGGAAGCGCTTCTTCTGTTTATCAATCTGCGTCTTGAATTGCGCGATGGCATCCAACAACAAAGCTTGTTGTACTTTGGGATCACTGGAGTCCGTCTGGATGGAGATGCCCGCCAGACCGTCCTTTCTGTCTTTGACGAAATGAATCGGGAATTGCATGTAAATCCCATACTGCAATCGAATGATCACATAAGGGAATTTCCCGAAACCTTGTTCTGCATGGCCTTGCGATATCGGAAAGCCGATTTGTTTTTCTGGTGTTGTGCTCATTTGGTTTCGGTATTGGCAATGGAACGAATGGAAACGATGTCTTTTAAGACAAAAGGAATGGGCAGCGGAATGATCAGCACATACGGACATTGCGACTGCACATCAAAGTCCCCTTTTGGTTGATGGTAGGCATAGGTTGCGCTTTGGAATTGGAGGTTATGATCCAGGTGCAACAGCAGCGCATCCGGCAATTGCGACAGGTGCAAGGTTGAGACCAGCGCCCCATGTTGGAAGTGGAGCAAGATGGGAAAGTTGTGTTCCGATACAATGGGCGGAACATCCAGGAATGTGGAGGTCACAGGAACCTCGGTGCAATGGAAGTTGACTTCCAGCTTTGAAGACAAGCGAACGACAAGTTGCTTTTTCATACAAATAGAATTAAGTTAAACTAAATTTTCTTTGTACTTGAAACGAGAAATGGGAGATACGTTTTTTTTTGGCTTGCGGCCCGTATTGTTTTACCACCGTGGTGTCTACACTCGGTTGGTACCATTTAAGGTTCGAAATACGTTGCGAAGGTAAAATGATTTTTTAGAACTGCAAAAAAAATTATACAATAATTCGCCAATGACCATTTTTATCACTGCCCAAACGTTGCAATTTTCCCGCATCTTTGAGTGCCTTCATCCTGCGTCTAACACTGCTCAAGCTCAAATTCAAGCGTTCACTAATTTCGCTCGCAGTGATGGTGTTTTTCTCTGTGATCAATAAAATTACACTGTCATTTACAGTGTCATTTACAGTGTCAAATGGAGGATTTACAGTGTCATTTACAGTGACAGCCAAAATGTGCATTTCTCGATTTTTCAATGATGCTTGAGCATTGAACAACAAGCAGGAAAGAAAACGAATCAAGAAAGCATTGGAACGATAAATCCCTTTGGACAAGTCTTCATAGTTAGCACGCACCAGTGCATTGCGGAAATACCAAGAGTGATGGGCAAATAGGTCGTTGTTGACCTTCTTGAATCCCATTTTATGCAAATACTTGATCAAGAATATGGCTGTCGCAAGCGTATTGCCTTCCCCAAAAATATGGATCTGCCAAACATTCGAAATAAAATTGGCGATATGCTCTACGATCTCTTGTTCAGAAAGTCCTTTGTAGCTGAATTTCTTTTCCTGTTCGAAATCATATTCCAACGTTGCCTTCAAACTATCCGCGCTCGCATAGAGGACAGCTTCGCCATTGAGCACCCATTCCTTCTTGGTGATATTATAGTCGCGCATCTTCCCCGCGAAATCATAAATATCAGTGAACAACCTTCGATGAATCGCCAAATATTCTGCTGGTGAAAAAGAGAATGTTTGCTCACTGAGTATCTCCGTAATACGAGCGGAAACTTTATCTGCCTCCTCTGTTCTATCCTGATCTGATTTTGGAGGATGTTGCTGGTAGTAAGTATCGATACGACGCTTAACTTCCTCAATGGTAATATCGCCTTCGATATTTTGCTTGGCTGCATCAATGAGGTATTCAGAGGGCTGCAAGCCATCTACTTGCTGAAGGCCAATAGCAGTCTTCCACAACCTAGCCTTTTCG
>JBDKGB010000125.1:0-10213 GCA_039798485.1 Bacteroidota bacterium | reverse complement strand
CCAACGGCATTTCCCGCCATAGCGAGAATTAAACCAACTCTGGATCCCCACCCAGCAGAAGTAGTATTCGACATTTAAGTTCAGTTTAGTTTTGACGAATATAAGTCATTTATTTGAAATTGTCTGCATCAGCGCAAGTGTTGATTCGAGCGTTTGAGGGTCATATCCCAATTGCCTACGTGACTTTGACAAATTAAATCCAGTTCGTGCAGGTCGCGTAGCTGGCTGCGTTAACGTATTGGTTTGAACGCGATTGATCCCCTCTGTTGAAATGCCCAAATACGTGGCAATTCGACATACCATTTCATAAATTGAGAAGGTTTCCGGACCACACAAGTGATAAATTCCCTTTTCATTTTTTCGGCAAATCTGAATACAGCCCCAAGCCAAATCATCTGCCCACGTTGGTGCACGAAATTGATCGTCAACAATATTTAACGGATCACCCTTTCGCAACGCAGCCACCGCCCAAAGCACAATGTTAGATCGCGTTAGCTGATGCCCTTCACCGTAAACAATAATTGTTCGTGCAATCGACCAATTGCTAGATGCATCCGCCAGAAGAATATTTTCTGCAGCCACTTTTGATCGTGCATATTCACTCAGTGGATTTACCACGTCCTCCTCCGAATAATTACCTACTTCACCATCAAAGACAAAATCCGTTGAAAGCAACTGAAAATGAGCATTGAAGGATTTACTTATTCGAAAAAGTCGTTCAACAGCAGTCGTGTTAATTTCCTTACATGCCAATGGCTCCAATTCACATTGATCCACATTGGTCATTGCTGCTGTATGAATCACGTGTGTTGGACGGTAGGCCTCAAATACCGACAATACCTCTGCATCGGAAGTAATGTCCACGTCAACATAACGTTCACTGGGACAATCCACATTTCGATTGATTCCTTTCGAAGTAGCGCAAAAATCGATGTTGTTTTTTAGGCACTGTCGCACAATCTTCTGTCCGAGCAAGCCATTGGAACCCGTAATTAAAATTCTCATTGGTTTGGTTTATTGCTTACAATTCCCAGATACTGGATCTGCGACTTCGTTGAAGT
Organism: Bacteroidota bacterium; assembly: GCA_039798485.1. Lineage (GTDB taxonomy): Bacteria > Bacteroidota > Bacteroidia > Flavobacteriales_D > Crocinitomicaceae > M0103. The sequence goes on along the minus strand of JBDKGB010000125.1, from coordinate 9,152 downwards.
TTGAAGAAATGTTTGTGCTCGAGAATCCATGCCATGGCAAGATAAATGATCAATGGCGACCCAAGTGCAATGAAGGAAGCATAAATAAATCCAAGCCGCACTTTGGAAATACTGATCCCAAGTTTTCTTGCCCACCATGAACAAACACCAAAGGAGCGCATTTCGAAAAAGAAGAGTATTTTTTGTATTGTTTTCATGAAGCGAGGATATGCATTCCAACAGCGCAATTTAAGCATTTTTTTGCTGCGCAGAACTGGCTATACACCTCAATAAGCATTTGACTTTCGGCAGCATTGCGCGGTGAAATGCCCACAGCTTTAAATTGACGGGTAATGTAATTGTTTTCTGGACTGAGTGATTGAATCAATAAAAGTGCTTTGTTAACCTGACCAAAATGAACGAATAATGGCGCTACCGCATTGATCAAAAGGTTTCTAAGGACAAATGAATGCTTTACGTCTAAAACAATTCCAAAATCTCTGCATGCCGCATGACACAAATTGGTAAAAAAAGTAACCACATCACTAGCGTTTAGATGAATGAACGAAAAGTCGTCTGGCAAATGGGCGATAAACGCAGCAAACTGCACAACACGTTTTTGTGGTTGAGAATATGCGTGTTGCCCCTTGCGTTTCCACCAAAAGGGTTCGATGAATGATGCAGTATTCTCCCCTATTGAATGAGTCAACCTTGGAAAAAGACTGGATGCGTTGAGGAGTTGATAGAATCGATCATTCTTCTCCAATACGTTCAGGGTTGACCAAGGAACGAGATGTGTAAGCACTTCAAAGGGAAGATCGTTCACCTTTGCACCAAATGAACATGCAATCAGTGAATAAAACCATTGCATTGTATCTAAAGATGCCAGTTGTGAATGTGCTTTTCTTTGCAAGCGTTGTGACAACGTTGAAGCCACTAAGTTGAAAAAAGGGACGCTTGACGCATTGCGAAGACTTTTTGAGCAAGGGATCTTTGATGCCCCCTTAAATCTTTGATTTTCTAGATGGCTAAGGTCGATACACGATTTCAATTCTAGTGTTGGTAAAACACGACCATGAACTATAATATCTTTATCGTGAATGAGCACAACATGAAGAATCACATTGTTGTATGCAGGGTCATGATGATGCCCATGCACAAACCAATCGCTTGAACGAAGATGTATTTCGACATTACCTGCCCAAACAATCCCATTCATTTTCACTAGTGCACAGGAAAAATCTGGACCACTCTCAAAAGTGTTGTGCGTGCCTGAAGAAATCAATTGAAATGAAGCACCATGGCTCAATCGCAGTTGATGAAAAGGGAGGCGCTTCGTACGCCATAAGTAATGAAGGTAATGCTCGTTCAAGGTGCAGTCTGAAGTACCTTGAAGATACAAAAAAAGGTGCCCGTATGAGCACCTTTTCCAATCTTATTTTGAATTTATTTTTTCGGAATTGGCAAGAACTGTAAGTAAGTTGCTGGCGCTGCAGGAGCAGTCGAAGGATCAAACAACATGTTGATGACGCGTCCTTCTGTTCTACGATTCAGCTGATGCAACATTTCAAACTTCTTAGGATCTGTTTTCTTGAAGGTATTGATGTATGCTTCAGTCAATACAACCGGTTGTCCTGTCGCTGGATCGATCCATGTTGCCGGTGTAGCTTCACCTTTTCCAACTGGAACGATACGACGTGGGTCAATACCTTTATCAACCAACCACTTGTAACATGCTTTTGCACGATTTTCAGAAAGCACCTGGTTGCGTTTGTCTGTATCACGAGCATCGGTATGGGAACTCAACTCAAGTACCATCTCTGGGTATTCTTGAAGCAAGTTGTACACAAACATCAAAGAGTCATCAGAGCTAATTGTTGAATCGTTCACAAACGTCCACTTGGATAATGGGTAACGTACTTCTGGCAAACGAATTGGCTTGATTGGCACCAGCTGTAATTCTTGTACGAAGTTTTGATCTTCATCCAAGCCCATTGTTGTAAATGAGGAACCTGTTTTATTTTCGTGGTATCCTTCTTTGGAAATATTGATGGTATATCCAGTGTTTTCAAGAATGTATCGGTCTGAATTTGGTTTCTTGTCCCAGAAAACAGAACCTGATTTGTTTGTTCTTCCTTCCCAAGTTGCACCGTCGCTTCCTTTCACCACAACACGCACCTCAGATAGTTTTTTAGAAGCATTACCAACCTCAGACACAATAACTTTCAAATCGAAAACATTTGGAGGAAGCTCATACTTATAGATATCCGCATTGAATTTACCGTTTGGATCTTTACGCTCTGACGTGAAATATCCTTTGCGGTCCGTCAACTCATACAAACCGTAATCGTTATTTTCTGAATTGATTGGATATCCTAAGTTTGTAGGGTTTTCCCATTTCATCGCATCAGCCACTTTCTTCGCACGGAAGATGTCCAAACCTCCAAGACCTGGCAAACCATCTGTTGCGTACAATAAGTCTCCGTTCTTCGCGAATGTTGGGAACAATTCGTTTCCTTTTGTATTTACCTCAGGACCCATGTTCTTTGGTGCGCCCCACTCTTTTAATTTTTTATCCCACTCACTGTACCAAAGATCTCTTCCTCCGAATCCACCTGGCAGATTCGAAACAAAAATCAAGAATTTTCCATCGTCAGTTACACATGGGTGACCAACTGTAATGCTATCAGCACCTTCTGGCTTAAGTTTCAGTCTCATTGTATCAGCCCACTCATTTTTCCCTTTGAGCTCGGCCATCCAAATGTCACAACCTAAATTTTTCTTGTTTTCGTTTGGACAACGCGTGAAGAACATCGTTTTACCGTTTCCTGTAAATGTCGCGCTTCCTTCGTGTGCTTCAGTATTCACGAAACCAGATGCATCAGCCAAACGTGGCTCGCCCCAGTTTCCTTTTTTATCCAACTCACTTACCCAAATGTCCATATAATTTTCACACGAGATAGGGTCAGTTGAATTTCCTGTACTTCCCGGACGGCTTGATGCAAAATACAACAACGTTTCTTTACGATCGGCAAACATTGGTGCCATATCGTACTCCTTCAAGTTGATTGTTCCTTGATTCGTTACTACGTGACGTGAGCGATTTGCTACAAACGCTTTGCTATCCTTGCACGATTGAATCCCTACCTCACCGCGATTATCAGAAGGGACAAGTTTCAAATACTCCTCATAATTTTTTTGAGCTTTTTCAAACTCACCCATCATGCGAAGCATTTCACCGTTGTAAAAATAGATCTCTGGGTTTACATCTTGGTAATCCAACAACAATGCACGGTCATACCACTCATTCGCCTCTAGGAAATGATCGGTTAAACGGTAACATTCAGCCGTTTTAAAGGCCATGTCTGCTTTCGTCTTTTTGGCTTGATCTCCTTTGCGTGTCAACTTTGAATATGCCAAACTGCATTTTGCGGCACCCTCGCAGTATTTTTGACTGTTGAAGAAAGCGTTTGCCTCTACAACATATTTGTTTTGAGCAATGGATACCATTGTAAAACCAATGAAAACGAGGCAAATAGTTAGGTTACGGTACATAAGTTTTCCTTTTCAGTTAGAAAATTAAAGTAGCGAAGAAAGTAATTTTTTAGCAATAATCATAGCGAAATGCCAGAAAATGAGTTCTTCCTTGGCGCCGAAGTTAACAAAAACAATTTAAATATGTTTCCTAAAAATTAATCTTCAAGAAAATCTATGCTAGAATCATCAAAAATATTCTCTGCGGAAACATAGGTTTGCCATCGATCTACAATGCGTTTGAAGCCATCTGGAAGTTCTGAATCAAAACGCATATACTCGCCACTTACGGGGTGTTCAAATCCCAAAGTTTTCGCGTGCAGGGCTTGACCTGGAATGAGCGAGAAGCAATTCTCAATGAATTTCTTGTATCTGGTTGAGGTAGTACCTTTTAAAATCGAATCTCCGCCATATTCGAGATCATTGAACAAGGGATGACCGATGTGCTTCATGTGTGCACGAATTTGATGGGTTCTCCCTGTTTCAAGTCGACACTCAACCAACGTAACCAGCCCAAATCGCTGCAAAACGGTGTAGTGCGTCACGGCATGTTTGCCATAATCTCCATCCGGAAATATGGCCATCACTTTTCTGTTTTTCAAAGACCTGCCAATGTGCCCAGTAACCGTCCCATCCTCAACGACATCTCCCCAAACCAAGGCTTGGTATCGCCGTTCCGTGGTGCGATCATAGAATTGCTTTGCCAAATGTGAAAGCGCATCTTCCGTTTTCGCAATGACCATCAATCCTGTCGTGTGCTTGTCTAGTCGATGCACCAAGCCTGGACGTCCAAAATAGTCCTGGATTTTATATGGTAAGTTGTCGAAATGAAAGACCAAAGCATTGACCAAAGTGCCTGAGTAATTGCCATACCCGGGGTGTACCACCATGTTCGATGGCTTATTGACAACGACCAAAGCATCGTCTTCATAAACGATATCAATGGGGATATCCTGTGGAATAAGTTCAATTTCACGGACTGGATAAGGTAAGACCAAGGACACTTCATCTCCTGGTTTCACCTTGTAATTTTGCTTTACTTTTTGACCATTGACAACGATGTTTCCATTCTTCGCCGCGATTTGCACTTTATTTCGAGACGTATTCGCTAAGCGGTCAATCAAAAACTTATCAATCCGAATCATTTCCTGACCTGGATCGACTTTAATTTTAAAATGTTCAAAAAGATCTTCCTCTTCCGTTTCGACCTCGTCGTTAACTTCTTTCATCAGAATTTGATGACTTTTAGGGTTTGAGCAGCTTTGCCCGAGCAATGAACGTTCAAGAAATATATGCCAGATGCTTGTTCGGACATGTCAATCGTTGAATCCATTCCTGAATAAATTAGGCTACCTTGCGTATTGTACAACGAAATGGATTCAAGATTTGCATTGTCAACACGAACGTTCAGCATGTCCAACACTGGATTTGGGTAAGCCACGACAGTAGGCATTTGTTCTTCTAAAGTGCTTAATTCTGCATCCAAATTTGTCGAGAAAATTGGACGGACCATTACCGAACCAGGTATTTGAGATTGAATCCAATTGACACCGCCATCCAGACTGTAAAATGTTTTATCCGAATGGTCATTGTTACGATCAAGACCAACATTCAAGCGCTGAGGATCAAACTGTCTCCAGCCCACGAAGAAACTGGTTCCAACAGCAATCTTCGCTGTATCTTGAAAATAATAGGTTTCAAAATGATTTCTCTCCGATCCATAAACGGGTGATCTCGGAAAGAAAATGTTGTCTTCGTAAAGCACTGTCCCAGGTAAACCGTTGTTGTTTTCCCAGACCGTCAAAAGAAAAAGCTTGTTGGAAACATCGGTTACAGATGGAACGAAATGAAACTGAACACCAATCACAGAATCTTCCACGTAGGAATCAAATCGGACTGCCAAACGCGCTTGAGAACCCGTTGGTCCATAAGCCGCCTCAGCGGTTCCGTCGTTGAAGCTGTAGTAATTCCCGAAATACTGTACGCCAAAAGTAGAATCGTTTTGCGCTAAATTTGGAAATTGTGCACCCGCGGTTGCGAGTACATCAAATGTCTGCTGATTTCCTGGTTTCAAAATGTCATACGAATATCCACCTGATAAATCGTGATAGGATAAATACGTTTCACGCGGGCCATAATTGATGTTTCCTCCCGACAATGTTTGTGCATTCATGATGAATGAACCTTCAGTTACACCTGCATACGAAACTTTCACTTCACCATTCAAATTGTTTTCCGAAAGCGTACTTCCGTTGTGCACAGTCACAGGTAACGAATCGTTCATGTGTCCAGTAGGGCTCTCTACAAAATGGTCCCATGGAACAGCAGTATAATCTTTCAATAAACTTCCGATGGGATAGGAAAACGCAAAATCTTTGAAGACCGTGTCTTGGAAACCAGAGAGTGGTCTTAAATGCACATAGTCGATGTGAAAATGGTCTAAACTTCCGGACAACGAACCATAGTTGCGGAATCGAAATTGAAAGCCTTTTTTGAAATAATTTACTGAAGCAACCTTGATATTCGCTGCTTTAAAATCAGATACTGGCGCGCCAGAGGCACTCCAAACGCGGTTCCATTGGTCAAGATCTTTTGCGTAAAACTCAAGCACCAGTGAGTCTGAGCTTTCCGGAACGTCTCCAAAACCCTCTGTTTGGTACAAGAAACTAAAATACACGGAATCTCCTGCGTCCAATCCTGACATGTCGATCGGCTTGGAAGTTAATACATCTGCATAGTTGGTGATTGCCGTATTGATGGCATAAGGATAACCCTGTTCATCTAGACCATCGAAGGTTACTACGCCTAACGACCTTGGATCGACCGCAAAGCGATAGTTGTGGTAAGCATACGCATCTAGCCAGAACTTCGTTGGATCATTGATTGTCAAAAAAAACTGCGTCGCAGAATCTTGTGCGTACTCAGGACTGTCAATCCAGATTGTATCGGACACATCACCAACAAGTCCTAAGGTGTCATAAACATAGTATGGTGGGAATAAATCCGTAGAAGAATACACGACAGGGTATGCACTCAAATCTCCTACTTGATAGGTAGTCGAAGGGAAGTTCTCGTCTACGTAGGTCAATGTAGCATTGTCAAAGATGCGTCGAAACGTTTGCTGCGCGGTAAAAAATACAGTATTCGACGTTGGCAGCCCCGTGACATCATCGATAATATGGTATTTTTTATCAGACGTAACTCCAGGAGCGGAGAAATTCTGTGCGTAGTTTTGAAAATTATTTTTGCTGAACTCATCAAAGAATGGAAGAGTCAATGTATCCGTTGTGTAAATGAAAGTACTATCAAAAGTGCCCGGATTGGATTTTTCGTGGGCTTTTACCTTTCCTTTAAGATCGGAATTCCCCATCAAAGGCCCCACTTCTTCCCCTTGAGCAAAGGTGGATGGTATGCAACTTAAAGCAATAAGGCCGAACAAAATTTTCTTGATCATAGACATGCGCTTATGGGTTTTGTCCGCCTCCTGAGAAATTCTTCGTTGCATTTACCGTAAAGGTAGAACCTGTAGGAATCATTGCGCCTTCAATGTATTCCGGCGATTGTGATGTTACTCTCGCAGCCGTAGAATCTTCATAAGTCAAACATTCGGGACATTGTGGGTTGAACACAAAACTTCCCAAGGCTGCTAAACGCTCTCTTGCCTCAAAAATTGTAAGGCCATACAAATCTGGAATCTGAACGGGTTCACCCATCTCATTTTTACCCACGACAAGTGTAATGATGGACCCAATTGGAATTTTTACACCTTCTTTGATGTACCTGCCCTTGTATTGTTGATCCAAGACAGCGCCGTTGGCTTCAGATGTTGCTTTGTATACTATGCGGTATTTGAAGCCTCTATTTTCCAAAATCTCCTTCGCAAACCATTCTGTTTTCCCAACAAGGCTAGGCATTTCGTGATTGTCTGTCTTTTTGCTGACACTGAATTTAATGATCCTCCCTTCCTTCACAAACAATTGCGAAATCGATGTTGGCTCAGGATTTTGACTTAAAATGGTCCCAGAAGGTTTATCCGGTTCGTAAATGGAATCTAGAATTTCATATTGCAAACCCAATTCTTCAATTTGAGTAGCAACGCTTCGCACATTTTTACCCTTGAAATTTGGTACTTCAATCTGCTCACCGTGATGCGTATAACTGTCCAGGTAGAACACGGTTATGGTAATAATCACCAAATAAGCAACAACCACCAAGCCAAGTTGCTTGAGAAAATGCTTGCTCAAAATGAACAATTTAAGCTTACCAAAAAATTCTTTCATACCCTATTCAATGAACAAATATAGCAATTTATGTCCTAGAAATTTGGAGATAATTCATGGAACTTGTAGAAGTCATCGATGTAGTTGTAGGCTTCTTCGGCGGTATCCACCAAAGAAAACATCTGCATGTCAGAAGCAGATATATTATGTTCTTCTTCCAACATCACCTTTTGAATCCAATCGATCAATCCTCCCCAGTATTCCTTACCTACGAGGACTACTGGACGCTGATTGATCTTTTTCGTTTGAATGAGTGTAAGGGCTTCAAACAATTCATCCAAAGTTCCAAAGCCACCTGGAAGTATCACAAAGGCTTGTGCGTATTTCACAAAAATCACCTTGCGCACAAAGAAATAATCAAATTCCAAATTGTGTTCTTGATCGATGTAGGGGTTGTAATTTTGCTCAAAAGGCAAATCAATGTTCAGTCCAACGGATTTTCCGCCTCCTTGTTGGGCACCTTTGTTTGCAGCCTCCATAATCCCAGGGCCACCGCCTGTGATTACCCCATATCCTGCGCTTGCCAATTTTTCTGCAAGCTCCACACCTATTTGGTAGTATTTATTGTCGGCATGTGTGCGTGCTGAACCAAAGATGGAAATGCAAGGACCGATTTTCGCCATGCGGTCGTAGCCCTCAACGAACTCTGACATGATTTTGAAAATTGCCCAACTGTCATTGATTTTAATGTCGTTCCAATCTTTTCTTACTTTATTCATCTTTTCAACTTTAGTTCATGTATACTGAGCGGTATTTCCTGACTTATAATGACATGTAAAAGTACACTTTCGGCCATTGACCCACTTCACCTTTCAAATCTTTTTTCAACACCTTATTCTGATTATTGTCCCTTTTGATATACTTTCGGGAAGCATGAAGCAGCTATTCTTTCTAATTACGCTCGTGATCCTGTCATTTAACGGATTGTCTCAGACTAAAGTCTTTGATTTTTCGGACACGCTCAATACCCATCGAAGTATTGGTGTGGCTTGTGTTTCTGGAGGAATTTGGACTGGAAGTATGGTTGGCCTTTCAAACATCTGGTATAAGGATGTTCCAAAATCAACATTCCACACCTTCGACGACCACAAAAACTGGCTTCAAATGGACAAGGCGGGACATTTTTACACCGCCAACAAAATTGCCCTGCTCACGGGAAATGCCTTTCGCTGGTCGGGAATGAATGTAAAAGCAGCAGCACTTCTAGGTACTGGAATTTCCTTAGGCTATCAAACAACCCTGGAGCTTTTGGATGCCTACAGTGCGGAATGGGGATTTTCATGGTCGGATGTAGCGGCAAACACCTTGGGCGCTGGATTTTACTTAGGGCAAGAATTGCTTTGGAAGGAACAGCATTTC
>JBDKGB010000124.1:0-4587 GCA_039798485.1 Bacteroidota bacterium | reverse complement strand
CACCCAATGCCATAGCGATTCTATGGTCATTGTGTGCATCTACCTCCGTTCCAACAAGGCTTGACTTTCCATGAACGTGTAGTGCATTTTCTTGTAGTTCAATGAGTACCCCTAACTTTTGGAATTCTAGGACAAGTGCTTCTGCACGGTTGCTTTCTTTGTGAATGAGACGGTTGGCTCCTTGAATGCTGCTGGTTCCTGGGATATGTGCTGCGAGGGCGACTAAAGCAGGAAACAAGTCTGGACAGTCTTGGGCATTGAATTCAAATGGATGTTTTTTAGAACCATTGATCCGAATTCCCTCTGGTGTGAAATGTACACTGCATCCAGCAGACATCAACGCAGCGAGCATTTGCTTGTCGGCCTGAGCACTTGATGCACTTAGTCCTTGAATCGAAATGTCTGCACCCAGTGCGGCAGCAGTAAGCCAACACGATGCAGCACTCCAATCTCCTTCTACCGCGTAGCTTGTTGCTTTGTAGTGTTGACCGCCTTCAATGTGAAAGGTATCTCCTTCTTTACGCTCAATTTCTATCCCAAAAGCGGCCAATGTTTTAAGCGTCATATTCACATAAGGCTTGCTTGCGAGGTTCAAAATGGTCAACTGAGAATCACCTTTGGCAAGGGGAAGGGCCATGAGTAGTCCGGAAACAAATTGCGAACTAAGCGAACCGTCTATGTCGGTGGTGTTTCCCAACAAAGGTCCTTGAACGGTGATCGGTAAATGACCTTTAAATTCAGTGAGCTTCACGCCAAACTTTGGCAGAACATCACCAAAGAAATGCATGGTGCGGGAATTTAAACTTCCAGATCCACTCACAGTGACAGGACTATCTCCTGAACTGCAGACTGCCGTTAAAAGGCGTGCTCCTAGACCGCTTTCATTTGCATTTATGCTTACATCACGGGGGATTGATTCGATGCCAACAATGGCAATATTCCCATCGATTTGTTGAGTGACTTTAGCACCCAAGGTAGCAATGGCGTCTAACAGAGCGCGTTCATCTGCACTTTGGCCTACATTGGCGAGGAGTGATTTTCCTTTGGACAATCCAGCACAGAGAATAGCACGTTGCGCATCGCTCTTTGATGGTGGAGCAGAAACGATTCCTTTTCTATTTCCAGGTTCTACCGATCTTGTTGCCACTTTTACTTGGTTTTATTGACAAGGTCCAATTGGTGACGGATACTTTCTTGGTGAATGGCATCCATTATTTGACGGATAAAAGCTGGAGAAAGGTCGAGAGACTCCGCACGTTCCAATTTCTCACGAATGATTTTCCACCAGTGTTCTTGTTGCAAAATCATGATGTGATTTTCTTTTTTGAATTGACCGACTTCACGGCTTAGTACCATTCGTTCTGAGATCAATCGCAATACCGTTTCGTCTAGGTTAGCAATTCGACTGCGAATTTCTTCAAGTTGAAGCGCTATTTCTGGTGACGCATCACGTGAACGCAAGACCAATTCGGAGAGAAGAACATGGAGTTCGTTGGGCGTGATCTGTTGCGCAACATCAGAACATGCATTGTCAGGATCAAAATGAGTTTCAATCATTAATCCGTCAAAATTCAAATCCATAGCCTGCTGCGACACTTCAGCAATCAAAGACCGCTTTCCTGTAATATGGCTTGGGTCACAAATCATGGCGAGGTCGGGTCTACGCTCACGAAGCGCAATCGGAATTTCCCAGTTCGGTACATTGCGGTACACGGGGTGCTTGTAAAACGAAAATCCACGGTGAATGGCGCTAACGTCATTTATTCCTGCGTTTTCTATGCGTTCTATCGCACCAAGCCACAATTCCAAGTCCGGATTTACGGGGTTTTTAACCATGACGGAAACCGAAGTTCCACGAAGGGCATCTGCGATTTCTTGAACGGCAAAAGGATTCACAGTCGTTCTCGCTCCAATCCACAAGACATCAACTCCCGCGTGCAATGCTTCTTCAACATGGTGACGATTGGCCACTTCTGTGGCAACAGGGATACCAACCTCTTTTCCAGCAGTGACAAGCCATTCAAGTCCCAATGTACCTATTCCTTCAAAGGAGTCGGGGCGCGTGCGTGGTTTCCAGATGCCGCCCCGAATCAACTTGATGCCAAGTGATGGAAAGGTTTCCAATGTTTTTCGCAATTGCTCGGGGGATTCTACTGAACATGGGCCTGCAATGAGAAATGGGCGGTGCTGAAGTATGGATTCGCGTAAATTCACGTTGGTGGTTTTAAAGAATAACAAGAAAGTGTATTCTCTAGTTCGTTACTGATTTCATTTATTTTTTCTTTGGCTGAACGGTGACGAAATCCTTTAAATAAAAAGGTTCAAAATAGGCAACGTCTTCAAAGATGCCAGCAGAAAATTTACGGGTTGCTTCAACAACTTGTCCAGCTGCGGAACAATGAACGGAATCGTCGAACTGAACGTTTCTATTCGCCCAAAGGGATTTCAACTTTTCATTGGAATCGCCTGCGACAACAAAGGGCTCGAACTCATGGTAGCTCTGTTCATCAACGATATCTGCGGAAATATCCTTTAAATCGGAAAGGTCATCCGCATAAATGGCGCTAAAAATTTCCATCCTGCGAGCATCAATCGCCATACACAATCGCTTTCCCGGGTGTTTTTCCTTGGCAATTTGAGCAAGTGCGTACAACGAATCAACTGCAATTAAAGGTATTCCGAGGGCATAACACAAGCCTTTTGCTGTAGAAACACCAATGCGCAAGCCTGTGTAAGACCCTGGTCCTGATGCCACAGAAACGGCAGATAAATCCTTTGGGGTAAGTTGTTGATTGCGTAAAACCTCTTCGATGAAATTGGTCAAATTTTCGCTGTGGCTGAAGTCATCGGTCAAAGATTCTTTCAGCTCCAGCAAGACACCATCTCTGGACAATGCGACAGAACAGGCTTTGGTGGATGTTTCAAGATGTAAAATATATATCATGCTTTGAGTTCCAGTTTGAAACCTACACCGTGAACGTTGGTAATGAGAATTCTACTATCCTCCTTGAGGTACTTTCTCAATTTTGTGATGAACACATCCAAGCTTCGTCCTACAAAATAATCGTCTTGTCCCCAAACAGCATTTAAAATCACATCACGCGATACGACTTGATTGGTAAACTTGTGCAAGATCTTGAGTATTTGAGCTTCTTTCTTGGTGAGTGTTTTCACAAATTTCGCATGTGAAAGAATGTAATTGATGGTATCAAAGGTATATTCCCCAATGCTGATGAGGGGACTTTCTGCAGGTACAACGGATATGTCGACCCGTCGAAGTAAGGCTGCAACACGCAAAGACAACTCTTCAGAATTAAAGGGTTTCGTGAGGTAGTCATCACCTCCGGATTTGAATCCTTCCACCTTGTCTTCGGTCATTGATTTCGCCGTGAGAAAAAGAATCGGAATGGTAGCGTTCACTTTGCGAACATCTCTGGCCAATGAAAACCCATCCTTCTTGGGCATCATCACATCAAAAATACACATGTGAAAGGTGTCTTCATTGAAGTGCTTAAATCCCTCGGAGCCGTCGCTGCATAAGGTTACAGAATAACCTTCTGAGCGAAGTTGATCGGAAATGACAAAGCCAAGGTTGGTGTCGTCTTCAACGAGTAAGATTTTTATTTTCATAACTCCAATTTGATTGAGCGAATTTATAAAATATAGATGGACGCCACTACCGGAAAAGATAAACGCCCCGAAAGAATACGGAGCGTTTATACACTAATCAACCTAACCTACTACTACAGGGCAAATATAACTACATAAGTCGTCAAGTTTTTACATGCTTCTTTATTTTTTTTAATGAATTCTTAACAACATGTCGTTGATTGTTCATAATGAAACTTTCTTTTGTACCTTTGATTTGGAATTTTTTCAATTTAAAAAAACGCAGCTAAATGGTTTCAGTACTAGTGATTGATGATGAAGAAGATATCAGAGATATCCTTTCCTACAATCTGAAAAAAGAAGGCTTTAATGCGTATGCTGCGGAGAATGGTGAAAAGGGTTTAGAGCTTCTGAAATCTGTTCATCCTGACCTCGTATTATTGGATGTGATGATGCCCGGAATGGATGGTATTGAGGTGTGTGAAGCCATTCGCAATTTAGCAGGTTTTGAACGTACCTTGATTTGTTTCTTGACAGCCCGAAGCGAAGACTACAGTCAAATTGCTGGTCTTGATGCCGGTGCCGATGACTATGTGTCAAAACCCATTAAGCCTAAAGTGCTGATCAGCAGAATAAAGGCCATGTTACGCCGCAAAGGAATGGCAGAGCCCGAGGGAAAAAGCACTGACGGACGATTGGTCATCAATCGAGATAAATACTTGGTCGAACGCAATGGCGAAGTGATGCACCTGCCAAGAAAAGAATTTGAATTGCTCGCACTCTTGGCTTCCCGTCCAGGTCATGTGTTCGAACGTGACATTATTCTTGAAAAAGTGTGGGGAACAGATATCGTTGTAGGCGACCGCACCATCGATGTGCATGTGCGCAAACTCCGTGAAAAAATCGGAGAGGGCATGATCAAAACCATCAAAGGTATTGGCTACAAATTCGTTGAACAGTCTGCTTAAGTTGTGTTAA
>JBDKGB010000123.1:0-2958 GCA_039798485.1 Bacteroidota bacterium | reverse complement strand
CCATGATCGTCGCCATCCACTTCGATGTGGCGCTCCAAGTACCAAATGAATTTGGAGTAGGATACACTGCTATCTTTTTCTGCCTCTTTCACAATCTCGATGAACATGTCAGGAATCAAATCCTCCCGTCCAAAAGTGAACGCCGAAGCGATGGTGTGCAGTTTCTTTTCGTCAAGAACGGAAAACGTGAACGCCATAAATTCTTTGGTCTTGTCTTGTATCGGCAAGGTTGAAAGGGTGCTTTTCCAATTTGGATTGTCCACCAAATTCAAGACGATTTCGGTATTTGCGCTCACTTGCCGCATCGCATTGATGTACATTTCAAAATGGCTGTTTGGTTCGCCATCTTGGTCCAAATCACTTTCTTCCCCAAGTACAATTTCATTGATAAATCTTCGGGTAATTCTATTTTTTGTTGGTTTCCAAGGAAGTTCCACACAGGTCAATCCACGTTGAAGGCCCTTCAGCAGTGACATGAAATCCCAGACAGCGAAAACATGTTCTTCCATGAAAAGCCGAACGGCATTTGGTGAGCGCAAGGCACTGTACAACGGATGAACGGTCAATTGCTGACGGTAGGGTGCCAGTGCTTTTTCTAAGTTTTCGATGCGTTGTGACATGGAGATAAAATCTAATGGTTACAGTCTTCTCTTGCCAATTTTAACAATGGTAAATGCCTTTTGTTCCGATCTATTTTAAACCAATTCCCAATTCTTTTAGCTGTGCTGCATTCAACGGAGATGGTGCATCAATCATCGTGTCGCGTCCGCTGTTGTTTTTCGGGAAAGCGATGTAATCACGAATCGATTCAGAGCCTCCCATTGTAGCCACCAAACGATCTAGACCAAAAGCCAAGCCTCCGTGTGGCGGCGCTCCATATTCAAATGCACTCATTAAGAAACCGAACTGATCTTGAGCCTCTTCTTTGGTAAATCCAAGCAAGTCGAACATGCGGGATTGCAGGTCGCGGTCGTGAATACGAATGGATCCACCACCAAGCTCAACACCGTTCATGGCCAAGTCGTAGGCGTTTGCCCGTACTTTACCCGGCTCTGTTTGGATAAGGTGCATGTCCTCTGGCTTTGGAGAGGTAAATGGGTGATGCATGGCATGGTAACGTCCACTTTCTTCGTCCCACTCAAGCAATGGAAAGTCCAATACCCACAACGGTTTAAAGACATTTGGGTCGCGAAGTCCAAGCTCATTTCCAAGATGCAAGCGCAACTCATTGAGTTGTTTGCGTGTTTTTTCAAGATCTCCACACAACAAGAACATTAAATCGCCTGCTTTTGCACCAGCCTTTGCTGCCCAAGCGGCAAGATCTTCTTGCGTATAAAATTTATCTACCGAAGATTTGTAGGTTCCGTCGGCGTTGCAACGCACATAAACGAGACCTTTTGCACCAATTTGTGGTCGCTTCACCCATTCGGTCAATTCGTCAATTTGTTTGCGTGTATACTCAGCGCAATTCTCTGCGTTGATGGCAATGACTGCTTCGGCACTGTCAAACACAACGAATCCTTTTCCGATGGCTAGTTCGCTTAAATCAACGAACTCCATACCGAAACGGATATCTGGTTTGTCTGACCCATAGCGCTCCATGGCTTCCGCATACTGCATTCTCGGAAAGGCTTCAGTGAAATCTACGCCACGTACTGTTTTGAATAAATGCTTGATTAAGCCTTCGAACGTGTTCAAGATGTCGTCTTGCTCCACAAAGGCCATCTCACAATCGATTTGTGTAAACTCCGGCTGACGATCTGCGCGCAGGTCTTCATCTCGGAAACACTTCACAATCTGATAGTAGCGGTCAAAACCTGACACCATCAACAATTGCTTAAATGTTTGTGGCGACTGGGGTAAAGCATAAAACTGTCCTTGATTCATTCGGCTTGGCACCACAAAGTCACGTGCACCTTCAGGGGTAGATTTAATCAATACAGGGGTCTCAACATCAAGGAATCCCTGAGCATTGAGGTACACACGTGTTTCCAAGGATACCTTGTTGCGGAGCATCAATTTTTGCTGAACGGGCGTACGACGCAAGTCGAGGTAGCGGTATTGCATGCGCAGTTCATCACCACCATCGGTTTCGTCTTCAATCGTAAATGGCGGAAGTTTCGCTGCATTGAGAATGTGCAATTCTGTTACTAGGATTTCAATTTCTCCTGTTGCGATATTCTTGTTTTTGCTTGAACGTTCGATGACTTCACCCACGGCTTGCACCACGAATTCGCGCCCAAGTTTGCGCGCCTTTTCACACAACTCAGCATCCACTTCCATATTAAAAGCAAGCTGCGTTAGGCCATAGCGGTCGCGAAGATCCACGAAGGTCATTCCACCTAAGTCACGAGAGCGTTGCACCCAACCTGAAAGGGTAACTGTTTGACCGATATGTGTTGTGCGAAGTTCCCCGCAGGTATGTGATCTGTACATTTTTGAGCTTTTTTAAAATCGTTGAAACGAAGGCTCAAAGATAAGAACCTTCTGTCAAATGGGCGACATTAGAATGCAATCAGTTTGCAAGGCCTACCAAGTCGCGAATATATTCGACCGTTAATGGCTTCGATACAAAGTCACGAATCATCGGGTAGGTTTTCGCGCGTTCAATGTCGTGTTGATTTACGGAAGAAGAAAGCATGATGATTTTACTTTCCTTAAGAAATTCTCGTTGAGCCGCTGACAAGAGATCTAGAAACTCAAAACCACTAATTTCAGGCATATTGATATCGAGAAAAATGTAGTTTGGAGCAGTTTCACCGCAACGTATTAGCTCATCAATCAATTCAATTGCCTCATTTCCAGACGGAGTAATTTCAATATCGCTGTCTCCAATAGCACGCTGAATGGTTGCGGGGTGAATGACAGAAATAATGTCGTCGTCGTCGATAAGCAAGAAACGAATCATGCGTGAAGTGGATTATTGGGTAAAGTTAAGGTTATTGTTGTTCCTACTCC
>JBDKGB010000122.1:0-4434 GCA_039798485.1 Bacteroidota bacterium | reverse complement strand
GCCTTAAAACTCACTGGACGAAAGACGCTGCGCTGATGGACAATTGACTTGATTGCTCTTCGAATTGCCGAAGGCATCAAATTCCAAATTGCCGAAGGCATCAAATATTGAATTCGTCATTCCAAATAAACCCTGTGCACCCGTTTTGAAATGCTCGTCATGACTTCATAAGGTATAGTATCCATCGCTGTGGCGAACTTCCCAATGGACTGACGCTTGCCAATGATTTCTACCTTATCGCCTTCTTTCGCGTGGAGTTTGCTCACATCAACCATGATCATGTCCATGCACACGCGCCCGACGGTTGGACAAAAGGTCTCGTGGATGTACACCTCGCCCTTTCCATTTCCTAGACTTCGGCGGAACCCATCGGCATACCCCACAGGAACAACAGCAATTGTCATGGGTTCGGTGGCGATGAATGAGCGAGAATACCCCACACTCTCCCCTTTCTGAATGTGTTTGATTTGCGAAATTGCGCTGTACCAGCGAATGGCAGGTTGTAGTTTTTTCGCAAACGTCGTATTTCCTGTGATGCCGTACATCCCAATGCCCAAGCGCACCATTTCAAATTGTGCTTCCGGGAAATTGGCCACGCCCTCTGAATTGAGAATATGACGGTCAAAATGATAGTTCAGCTGCCGCGCAATAATTTGTGATGCCTGATGAAAATGCTTGATTTGGTGCTCTGTAAATCGTTTATCTCTGCGGTTATCTGAATCCGCCAAGTGGGAATATACGGACTTGACATGTACCTCTGGCTGAGCATTGAGCACCTGACACAATCGTTCAACCTCATTCAGTTCAAAGCCTAGACGTTTCATGCCCGTATCAATCTTAACGTGGATCGGATGATCGCTGCATCCTTGGTCAATCAAGGCGCGTACGAACAAATCCAATTGTCTAAACGAATAAATCGCAGGTTCCAAACAGTACTGGATGCAATCGTCAAAGCCATCTTCTTCGGCATTCATCACCATGATGGGAAGTGTGATGCCTTGTTTGCGCAATTCAACGCCTTCGTCAGCATAGGCCACTCCAAGTGCATTGATGCCCTGCTGCTCTAAAAACGCGGCCATTTTCTCAACCCCCGAACCATAGGATTGCGCCTTGACCATCGCAAGGATTTTTGTATCCTGTCGAAGTAAGGATTTGTACTGCATGACATTCTCACGAACGATACTCAAGTCAATCTCAACAAAGGTTTTGTGATTTTTCAAACGGAACTGCTTCGCCATTCTCTGCATGTCTGCTTGACGTGTACCCTTGATCAGGATCACCGTATTTTCAAACGTTTCATGAAAAACCTCATCCTTTTTCAAGACCACAAAATAATCCGGCGCATAGCTTTGGATTGCTTCAGTCACCTCTTCCTTCCGAAAGGCATTGTCCTCATCCAAGCCAACAAGCACCACACGTTTTCTGTCGCCCGCAATGCGCAACTGGTAATCGAGTGAATGCGTGAGGGCATCCAAATCGAGGTTATAGGTATCGTTGATGATCGTATTTCCGTTGATACCGTCGAACAATTCCATGCGCATCGCCAAACTCGGGAGACTTGGAATCCGTTGAATCACCGCGGGATAATTGCTGCTAAATGCTTTCGCTAAGGTCAGAGCTGTCAATGCATTTGTTACTGACACTTGATCTGTCCAAGACAATAATGCCAACTCCTTTTTAAACCCATTGGCCGACAACGATTCGCCGTGAATGGCTTTTTGGGTGCTGTCTTCCATGCGAATGCTCTCCGAAATGAAGGTATGTTTGCATGACGCGAACAGTTTTATTTTCTCGGAAAAATGCGCTTCAACAGTGGAAAAATTTTCTTCATGTGCACGGCCAAATGAGGTGAATACCCCATAAGATGGCTGAATCATTTTTACGAGACGTTCCATTTCTCCTGCCTTGGAGATACCCGCTTCGATTAGCGCTAAATCACAATCGGCATGCAGTTCAAGCAATGACAAGGCAACACCCAACTGCGAATTGTAACTTTTTGGACTGCGAATGATGCGTAACTCCGGACACAGCATGTGGTAGATCCTTTCCTTGACCGTCTTTTTCCCCGCACTTCCTTTAATGGCAATCCCTGGATACTAAAAACGACTGCGGTGGTAAGCTGCCAAATCTTGTAAGGCAGATAGCGTATTTTTCACCTGAATGAACTGGGCATGTGGATAAAGCGAAACATCCACCGTGTCGGAGACCACGAAGATGCGCACACCTTTTTCGTAGGCCGTTTCAATGAAGTCGTGACCGTCCCGAAATTCCCCTTTGATGGCAAAAAAAGCAGTGTTAGCCCCGTCCACAAAGCGTCGGCTATCAAACGAAATTCGATCAATGATCGCAGCATGTTCTCCCAAGAGAGATTCTCCCTGGAGCACTTCGCAAAATGTGGTATACTGTAGTTCTAATTTCAATGTGTCTGCTTATTGTAGCAGGCACGGCAAAGTGGTTGGTATTTTTCTACTGCTCCAACGAGCACTTGACCTGACTCATTTGCCGTACGGTGCGAAAACTGAGCTAAGTTACCACAAGAAAGGCAAATGGCATGCACTTTTGTGACATATTCCGCGATGCAAAGCAGCCGTGGCATCGGACCGAAAGGAACACCCAAGTAATCCATATCCAATCCAGCAATAACTACACGTACTCCTTTTTGTGCCAAGAGATTGCAAACTTCCACCAATCCTTCATCAAAAAATTGGGCTTCATCGATGGCTACAACCATTTCATCGGTCACTCTCGCAAGAATTTCTGAAGAATTTTCGACTGCTACAGCCGTTAAACTTGATCCTTTATGGCTCACTACATTTTCTTCGTGGTACCGGTTGTCAATGAGAGGCTTGAAGAGCAACATTTTTTGATTGGCGATGATGGCCCGATTCAGGCGGCGAATCAATTCCTCCGTTTTACCAGAAAACATCGATCCACAAATCACTTCGATCCACCCATTGTGTCGTCCCTCGCTGGGAAATTGCTCTAAAAACATGCGCTAACTTTCAAAATTTACATTTTCAACATCGCACCGAAGATAAGTTTCACACAGGGCCAATGACACTTCGCGAAACTGTCGGTAACTTTACGGTTTAAAAGTCGTTATTTCGCGTCAATTTCAGGACATTCGCGTTAGCAACTTGAGGGTAATGTTGAAAAATAGATACGATCAATAGAAGGAATATGGAAATGGAAAAGATCTTTACTGAATTGAATGCCGCAATGGATAAATTGCATTCAGGCGCGTTGAACCGCGAAGAATTGGATCAACTTGTTGAAAACAGCAGAGAATTTTATGAGCGCTGCCTCATTTTACGCTTCAAAGCCTACGAAAAAGCGATTTATGGTGAAGCAGCTGTAACTGTTCCCGTGGCTGAAGTAAGTGCGCCAACTCCAATCGTTGAAGTTCCTTTAATGATGGACATTGAACCTGAGCAAGCACCTGTGAATGAGGTGGAAGAGGAAATCATCGATGACGTAATGAATTTTGAATCGGAAGTGCTTTTCGAACCTGAACAAACTCAAGAACAAGAGCTTGAAGTCGAACAAAGCGCCATTGAATTTTCATTGTTTGACGATGTCATTGACCACGCTTCAGAAGAAATTGAAACGGAAGAAGAAGCCATTGAACATGTATCCATCAGTTCAGTGACTACAGAGGAGTTTGGTGTGAAGGAAGAACATGTCATCATGGAGCAAGTGAGCATTCAACCGACACAAGAGGGCAATGCCGCATTCGTGAAACGTTTCTCGCACACTGATCCATCTTTGGCTGCTCAGTTGAACATGAACCGTCTCGACACCTTGATTGGATCCTTTGGATTGAATGAACGTTTGAACTTCATCAATGGACTTTTTGGAGGATCCAGCGAAGCCTTTTCAGATGCCATCAAAGATTTGGACGGACAACATTCCAAGGAGGACGCACTCATCAAAGCATCTGCCTATGCAGCACAATATGCTTGGGACCTGGACGACGAAACCGTTGAAGAATTTGTCATCAAGTTGAAGCGCCGACATGCGTAAGCTCCTGGTTGTTCTCGCCTGCGGCATCGGATTTGGCAATTTCGCACAAATCGAAGAGGTGCGCCGCATCACCCAAAGACTATGTTCACCAGAAATGCACGGTCGCGGCTATGTCGAAATGGGCGATTCCATTGCCGGGGCATTCATTGCGAACGAATTCAAAGCCCTGGGCATTCAACCTCTCAAAGGTGGGTATTTCCAAGAGTTTAAACATACGGTAAACACCTTTCCCGGAGCCATGTCATTGCGCTATTCACAAAAACGCTTGACACCTGGAGTACATTACATGGTAGATCCGTCAAGTTCTGGTGTTGACGCGACCCTGAAGCCAAAACGTGTTTCCATCGAAACGATGCTGAATCAAGAAGAACTGGCCTTGGAAATTCGACGCATCAACAAAGACAAAGAACT
>JBDKGB010000121.1:0-7899 GCA_039798485.1 Bacteroidota bacterium | reverse complement strand
GCTTACCTTGTAGCCACCTTCGTCAACTCGACGCACAAAGAACCACGGAAAGATTCCTTTTTTATCGATGTAACTTTCGTAGGTGTCTTCGACCTTAAAAAAGGCATTGAATCCACCTAGGGTTTTTCCAGTTCCAACGGCATGGATCAATTCTCTATTCTGGCCTTTTTTGCTGGTTGATTTTATTTCTAGCACCGCTTCACCTGCATCGACAAAGCCATAGGTTACGCGGTAGCGCAATTTTTCACCGACTTGAAACGCACCATTGGTGACAGAAGGATATGTCACTTCGGTACTGCTTGTCATCATGGAGGTCATGGCCACCAAAACAACGGGATACATCCACTTTTTCATGTTACATCATTTTATGTTGGTCGAGGGTTTTGCAAAGCATGTGCCATTTTAATTGGCAATTAGTAATTAGTAATTACCAATTATTGATCATTCCAAGAATCCGCATTAGGGATTGCAGCGGAAATCCTTTTTTAAACAAAAAAAGATTGCAGCAAAAGCCCGACCCCATAGGGGGAATGCCCAAAAAAATCGCTAATCACCTGAGGTACTTGCTTCTAGAGCACCATGTTTACAATACGACCATGTACCACGATGACTTTCTTCGGTGCTGCGCCGTCGAGCCATTTGGCCGTTTCAGGCATCGCCATGATGTGATCTTCGACTTCCTTGGCGGATAAATCGAGGGATAAATCGACCTTGAAGCGCATCTTTCCATTAAAGGAAACAGGGTAAGAGAAACTAGATTCGACCAAAAAGGCTTCGTTGAACACCGGGAAAGGTTGAGTGCCCACTGTTCCCGCTTCGTTGCCCAACACAGACCACAATTCTTCAGCGATGTGCGGCGCGTACGGCGAAAGCAAGATGCTCAATTCACTTAAAATCTGTTTGTTGTGGCACTTCTGCTCGGTAAGTTCGTTGACACAAATCATGAAGTTGGAAACGCCCGTGTTGAAGGAGAAACGATCGAGGTCGTCGGAAATTTTCTTGATGGTACGGTGCAGTGTCTTCAGAGATTCAGGATTCGGTGCCTCGTCGGTCACGAGCATATTGCCGTTCTGATCGTAGAAAAGTCGCCACAATTTGCGCAAGAAGTTGTACACCCCATTGATGCCTTTTGTATCCCATGGCTTGCTTTGCTCCAAGGGTCCGAGGAACATTTCGTACATGCGCAAGGTATCAGCGCCGAACTTGTCGACCAACTCATCTGGCGTCTGTACGTTGTATTTCGACTTCGACATTTTTTCGACTTCATGACCACAGAGGTACGTACCGTCTGCCTCACAAATAAACTCAGCGTTGGCAAATTCTGCACGCCATGCTTTGAATCCGTCGATGTTGAGTTTGTCATTGTCCACCAAGGAAATATCGACATGCAAGGGCGTGACTTCGTATTGGTCTTTAAGGGATGCGGAAACGAAGGTATTCGAATGACTCACGCGGTACACGAACGAACTGCGACCGAGAATCATCCCTTGGTTGATCATCTTGCGGAAGGGCTCATCAAATGGAATAAAACCTTGGTCGTAGAGGAATTTTGTCCAGAAACGTGCGTAGAGCAAATGTCCTGTAGCGTGCTCGGAACCACCGATGTACAAATCCACCTCGCGCCAGTAGTCGAGCTTGTCTTTGCCCGCAAATTCTTGCGTGTTGTGGGGGTCCATATAGCGCAAGAAGTACCATGAACTTCCCGCCCACCCTGGCATGGTGTTGTGTTCCATGCGGTCACCAGCAAACCATTTCCAGGCGTCACGCTCTGCACGTGCGAGTGGTGGTTCACCGTCTTCGGTTGGCAAGTATTTGTCCACTTCCGGCAATTCGATCGGCAAGAAGTTGTCATCGACCAATTGAGGAAGGTCATTTTCGTAATACACGGGGAAGGGTTCACCCCAATAACGTTGGCGGGAAAAAACGGCATCACGCAAGCGGAAATTCACCCGCCCGAAACCAATGCCTCGCGCTTCAATTTCTTCAATCGCTTTTTTGATGGCGGCCTTTGCGGGAAGTCCATTGAGGAATTCGGAATGGGCAATGACCGCATCTTTTTCGGTGTAAGCTTCTGCGGAAATGTCCACTTGATCGAAAATATTGATGATCTCTAAGTTGAAATGTTTCGCAAAATCATAGTCGCGTTGATCGCCACACGGAACGGCCATCACGGCACCTGTTCCATACGACGCTAGGACATAATCCCCGATCCAGATTTGCACCTGTGACCCGTTGAAGGGATGGATGGCATAGGCCCCCGTGAATTGACCAGAGATATTTTTGACGTTCGACTGGCGATCACGTTCAGTTTTGAGTCCTGAAATCTTTTTATAGTGATCCACACCTTCCTTGAACTCGCCAGTTGTAATTTGATCTACAAGCGGATGTTCAGGTGCAAGCACCATGAAGGATACGCCGTAAATGGTGTCGGGACGTGTGGTGAACACTTCTATTTCCTCGTCGTGTCCTTGCACTTTGAAGCGCACTGCTGCACCTTCTGATCGTCCAATCCAATTGCGTTGCATGTCTTTGATGGAATCGGTCCAATCCACAGTATCCAATCCTGTGAGCAGGCGATCAGCGTAGGCCTTAATGCGCATGGACCACTGGCGCATGAGTTTCTGTTCCACGGGATGACCTCCACGTTCTGATACTCCGTTTACCACTTCATCGTTGGCGAGCACGGTACCCAGGGCAGGACACCAGTTCACCCAGCTGTCTGCTAAGAAGGCCAAGCGGTATTGTTGCAAGATGGCTTCTTTTTCTTGTGCGGAAAATGCGTTCCATTCGGTTGCTGAAAAGAGCGTCTCACAATCTGTACAGGCATTCACACCACTATTTCCACTGATTTCAAACTGCTGAATGAGTTGACTGATGCGTTCTGCTTTTTTGGTGGAATTGTCGTAGTAGCAATCGAACAACTGTTTAAAAATCCACTGCGTCCATTTGTAATAATCGGGAGACGAGGTGCGGACTTCGCGGCTCCAATCGTAGCAAAACCCAAGTTTATCGAGCTGCTCGCGGTAACGAGCGATGTTCTGTTCGGTGGTGATG
This sequence comes from Bacteroidota bacterium, assembly GCA_039798485.1. Lineage (GTDB taxonomy): Bacteria > Bacteroidota > Bacteroidia > Flavobacteriales_D > Crocinitomicaceae > M0103. The sequence continues at coordinate 4,845 of JBDKGB010000121.1, read as the reverse complement.
GCGGGATGTTGTCCTGTTTGAATGGCGTACTGTTCGGCCGGCAATCCAAAGGAATCATAACCCATTGGATGCAGCACATTGTAGCCACTCAGGCGTTTGTAGCGCGCATAGATGTCGGATGCAATGTACCCAAGTGGGTGTCCGACGTGCAGACCAGCGCCTGACGGGTAGGGAAACATGTCGAGGACATAGAATTTTGGGCGCTTCGGATCTTCGGTTACACGGTACGTTTCATGTGCTGCCCAAAAACTTCTCCACTTCGCTTCTATGTCTCTAAAATTGTATTCCATGCTCCAAAATTTGCTGTCAAAGGCCCAAAGATACAGATTGGAACGCGAATTCAGCCGTTCACGAAGTGTCAAATTACATGAAAACACCTATTTTCGCCTTACAATGCGTGCACGACTCACACCTGCTTTTCTGCTCCTCCTCGCTTTTCTCCTGTTGATGGGGAACGCTATTGCGCAAAGCAGTGACAAGGAGCGCAGTTTACGTGCGGCAGTTCGTTCGGAAAAGAAAGCTGACACGCAGTTTTTGAAGCTTATTGAGCTAGGTAACTATTACAAAACGCACAACCTCAAGCGCGCCGACTCCATTCGCGAGGTATTGACCACACGAAGCGCGAAACTGAATGAATCGTTCCGCATTCGCGCCTTGCTATTTTCGGCAGAGGTCAATGAGCTTCGTGGCAATCAAGACGCCTACTACCGCGACGTATTGGCCTGTCTTCCTTACTTGTCCAAAACTCAACCCGTCGACCTTGGGTTCATGATCAACCGGCAACTCGGGTATTACTATTGTTCGACACTCAACTTCAAAAAGGCCGATCAGTATTTGCGGGCCGCAGAGTTAATCGTGCGTTCAGCGAGAAAATACGGTGATGTGGCCATTACCAACAACTACTTGGCCTTGAATTTCATGTACCAAAACCAGAAAGATTCCGCCATAGCCTACACCAACAAAGCGATTCAGTTTGCCCGACGTACGAGTGACAAGCAAGCTTTAACGGTTTGTTTCAACACCCAGGCGCGCATCTACGATTATTTTGGGCAGGTCGAGTTGAGCGTCGCCAAGAACATCAACGCCTTGCAGCTCGCCACCGAGATGAACAACACCTACATGTTGGCCAAAATCAACTTAGAGATTGGGCGTTCGCAACGCATGATTCTCGACCTTGACAAGGCAGAAACCTCGTTCAAACTTTCTTATGATTTTGCAAAATCCATTGTTGACCGACGGCAAATGGGCTTGGCCCTGTCGAATTTAGGTACGGTGTATTTCGACCGCAAGAACTACGAAAAAGCCATTAAAACAACTGAAAATGCGATCGCGATATTATCCGATTTGCAGGACTTCAATGGCTTGGGTGAAGCACATGACAACTTGGGCGTCATTCATCGCGAACGGAAAGAATACACCATTGCGGCGACCAACTTCAACAAAGCCTTGGTGTATTATGAGTCTACCGGAAACAAAGAGAAGATTGCCGGTGTCTACCACAACGTGGGTACAGTGTTTCAAAAACAGAAGAAATATAAAAACGCTTTGATTTATTTGGAGCGATCGATTGCCATTCGCGCGCAGTTCGGATCTAAAAATCAGATCTACCATACCTACCGCATCTTGTCCGACGTTTACGGCGACATTGGTCGAACCAAAGAAGCCATGCGTTTTCTGCAGCGCTACGTAAACTACGTCGATAGCAACTCCACCCTTCAGGCGGCTACGAAGATTGCGGAGTTGAGCGAGCAGTATCGGATGGAGCAGCGTGAACGCTTGATTGTTTCCCAGCGTGACTCCTTGGAAAAGCAGCAGCAAGAGCGCACGTTGACTGCCACTAAATTGGAGAATAGCCAGTTGAGGAATAATTTCCAAACCTACATCATCATTGGGTTCATCATCATCATCACGTTGGCTGGAATCATTGGTTTTTACCGTTGGAATCAAACGAAAATTAAGCAGCAACAGCGCGAGGCAGAGATGTCACAGACACTGTTGCGTACCCAGATGAACCCACACTTCATTTTCAACGCGATGTCGGTGATCCAGAGTTACATTTACGAGAACGACACGGGGAATTCCACCAAGTTTTTGGTTAACTTTTCTCGGCTCATGCGTTTGATTTTGGAAAATTCTCCGAAAGAGTTTATTCCAATTGAAACCGAAGTGGAGATTCTTCAGAAGTACCTTGAAACCCAGAAGTTGCGTTTTGAAGATCGCTTTGAATTTGAGATCAATGTTTCACCAGAGATTATCACTGAACATGCGATGATACCACCCATGATTACCCAGCCCTTCATAGAAAATGCCATTGAGCATGGGCAGTTGCACACCATTGAGGGTGGATTTATTCACGTGACGATGGACAAGAAAAACGACATGTTGCAGATCACGATTGAAGACAACGGGATTGGCCGAAAGGGCTCAGAGCAAAACAAAAAAAGTTCGACACACCGCAGTATGGCCATGCAGATTACGAGGGACAGAATTGACAATTTGAACAAGAAATACAAGACAGATGGTACCTTGATTGTAGAAGATTTTAATAAAACCTTGGAAACCGGCACAAAAGTTTTAATTTCGTTACCATACAAGGAAGAAACTCCTTTAACTGCTGCACCATGATAAAGGCACTTATCATTGATGATGAAAATCGGACACGCGATCTGATTTCGAAAATGATCAATTCATTTGACCTTGGTATTGAGGCAATTCCCGCAGGAGAAAATGTCCAATCGGGCATTCAAGCCATTCTAGACCACAAGCCAGACATTGTATTTTTAGACATTCAAATGCCTGATGGTACGGGTTTCGATGTGTTGAAAGCCATCCCTGAAAAAAACTTTGAAGTCATTTTTATCACTGCCCACGAGGAGTTTGCCATCAAAGCGATCAAGTTTAGTGCCCTGGATTACCTTTTAAAGCCTGTAGACCCAAGTGAGTTGCAAGCGGCAGTAGAAAAAGCCATCAAGGCCATTCACGAGAAAAAAGAAGATATACAATTCGATGCCCTTCAGCAAAACATTCAACCCAACCAAAAGCGTCGCTTGGTGTTGAAAACACAAGAAAGTGTCTATGTGATTGGCTTGGATGAGATCATTCGTTGCGAGGCAGATCGGAACTATACCTCGTTCTTCTTGACTGGCGGTAAAAAAATCTTGGTTTCTAAAACCTTGAAAGAATACGAAACCATGCTGACGGGACATAACTTCCTCCGGGTACAGCAATCCCATTTGATCAATCTCGATTATGTCGATCGCTACGACAAAGGAAATGGTGGATCTGTGGTGATGAAGGATGGATCTGAGGTTCCCCTTTCACCCGCCAAAAGAGACATCTTCTTCGAGATTCTCGAAAAATTATAAGTCAATTTTCATTCAAAACTGCCTTTTGTTCATTTCGTTAAGGGCAATATTCATTTAAATCAAGAGATTTAAAAATGAAGCTTAAGTTTAATCTGGAAATAAGAGAGAGTTTCGAATAACTTCTTTGGGTATTCAGAAGGACGGATCGCTGCTTGGAGAGGCAGTTATCATTTTCTGGTTTGATAAAGAGTAAACAGTTCTTTTTTCCTACTTCTGAGCTAAATGCTTCGAGAAGTTATTCGAACGATTTTTTTGGTTTTACATATGATTTTGGTTTCACTACTTCCGAAATCGTTGGAACACACACTAACTTACTACTAACGAAAAGAAAAAGGATCAACCACAAGTTGTTCCTTTTTTTTATGGGTTTAAATACCCCAGAAGTGGCCATTTATCCATGCGAGAATGAGAGCGATGGAAACCAAAGGCTCAATCAATGCTGGATCTCATACACCACTGGGCGCGAAGGAGCAGCATCATTTTCAAAAGGCGCCAACTGCATTTCCATTACATATACTCCGTCAGCAACCGTGTCGGGAACGAAAATCAATTCCGTGATGGTACGGCTATGGTCGGGGGAAGCAGGAACTGACCAGAAGGCATGGTGAAAGGCCAACGCTCCTCCATCCAACTCGCGATCAACGGAAGGTTGGTCAATCAACAAATGTCGGATACCTAAGGCATTGATTTTTTCGATGCATCTCACGTCCAAATACGGCGGATTCGAGTCAGAATAATTCATATGTAGCTTCTGCTCTGTGTTGGGAAGCGTGCGGATAATCAGTGATTCAATGTCGGCGTGCCAGATAATCTCATCGAAATGATCAGGAAAAATGACATGATCAATTTTGCCATCAGGCGCAACGATTTCACGCGGTGAAATGGTAACGATTTGTGCCAAGGAGAAAAAATCACGCACTACACCATTGACTGAGAACACCTCATCCGTGATGTGGCCCAAACATTCTGTGTGTGTCATGTGGCCATGCGGATTGAATGAAATATCTCTGAAATTTACACTTCCACCCTCCTGGATCGAACCCGTCCAACCGTTGGCACGAACAGGCTCCATCGTTGGTGCATCCACATACCAAGCGCGCACATTCTCACTTCCATTTTTCAATGAAATCGACAAATCAATGGGAGCTTCGGTGTCAATATAGCGGGATGAATCGAGGTATAAACGCATGTTTTTCTTTCGAAGATACTGCAATGCGTTGATACACATCACCCCTTCGAAAAAAAAAGTAATTAAATATATCTACCATGGTATATTTTTATACTTTTACAAAAAAAAAGATTTATGAAAGCAATTAACGTATTCGCAGGATTGTCATTGGTATTGGCGATGGCTTCATGCGGTGGAACAGAAGAAAAAACTGAAAAAGTAACATTTAACCTTGATGCAAAAGCATCTACATTGGGTTGGAAAGGAAGCAAATCTGCTGAATATTTTCACACAGGGACTCTAAAAATCACA
>JBDKGB010000120.1:0-5599 GCA_039798485.1 Bacteroidota bacterium | reverse complement strand
AATTTTGGACCCACGCGTTTTTCTAACAATTGAATCACGGTATACGTAAATGTAGCGGTGTTGTGAGAAACAGAGATACAATCCCCCACTTTCGGTTCACGCGATGGTTTAATGGTTGTCCCATTGATTTGCACGCGTCCTTTCGAAATCAATTCGACGGCATGTGAACGCGTTTTTGCCAAACGAACAGCCCACAAGTATTTATCCCATCTCAAATTCACGACGAACTTTTTTAGGAAGCGCATCAATGATGCACTGATACGAATGGTCAATTAGACTGTAAAACAGAGAATCAGGTACATCGCTGTTCACAGAAACTGTGTTCCAATGTGTTTTACTCATGTGCCAACCTGGAGCAATTCCTGCATAAGACTCTCTCAATTCAACAGCATATTCGGGGTTGGATTTGAGATTCACACCAGAAAAATCTTCAACATCGGCAAGGGCAAACATTTTGTTGCACACTTTGAAAACCAATGTTTTTTGATCAAAAGGAAAATGCTCCGTTACTCCTTTTTTCGCCAAACAATATGTTCTGTATGACTCAAGGTTCATTGGACTTAATGAATGGCCGGTGCGTTGTCGTATCTTCCCAATTGGTACAACATTTTCGTGTGCTCGCTGAGCGCAGAAACAAACGTCTTGTACGAATGGTAAGGCAACTGATACTCTGCTGCTGTTTCGCGTACAATTTTCGACAATTTTCTATAGTGAATGTGGCAAATGTTCGGGAAAAGGTGGTGCTCAACCTGATAGTTCAATCCACCAACGTACCATGAGAACAAGCGTGCTCCAGGAGCAAAATTCGCTGTATTGTACAACTGATTCACCGCCCAATCTGCTTGAATGTTTCCTGAATCATCTGGCATTGGATACTCCGACACAGGCACAACGTGTGCTGGTTGAAAGATGCTTGCAAGTGTTAATCCTGCAACAAAATGACTTGCTAAGAAACCAAGAACCGTAAACCACCAAGGCGCTGGAACCAAATAAATGGGCAACGCGATGAATACTGCTCCATAAATTATCTTGTTCACGATGATAATCGTCAAATGCTTTGCAAATGTAGTTTTTTGTGTACCAATTAGTCCCATCTTCTTATAGCGAACCGCCTGATTGTAATCCTTAGATACAAACCACAAAATGGTCATTAATCCATAAAAGAACCATGCGTAAATGTGCTGAAACTTGTGAAATCTTCTGCGCTTTTCGTGCGGAGAAAAACGCAATACTGGTCCAGGATTTAAATCTTCATCCATACCGGTTACATTCGTATACGTGTGGTGCAGAATGTTGTGTTGGATTCTCCAATTTACATCGCTACCTCCTAGGAAAATCATGACATTACCAACGAGTTTGTTCACCCATTCCTTGCTCGAATACGCACCGTGATTGGCATCGTGCATCACAGAAAGACCAATACCAGCCATTCCAAAGCCCATTACCACCCATAGCAACATGATCAACCAATAATTTTCTACAACGGTTAACATCAATACAAATGGGGTAAAATAAATGGCCAACATAGCAATCGTTTTAAACACCATTTGGAAATTTGCATGACGAGAAATGTTTTCCTTTTTGAAATACTCGTTGACTCTCTTTTTAAGAGTTTTGTAAAATTCGTCGTTGTGTCCCGATGCAAATTTAACACTTGAAATGTCCATGCAGTTTGGTTTAAGTGAAGTACAAAGATACGATATTCAACACGCGAAACCTAACAATGCGTTACACGCTATCAGTAAACATTATTCTGGTTACTTTTGTTAGAGTTCATATAAGCGATAGAACATGTCCAAAACCCCCGAAAATTCCTTACCCTACTGCCTTGATCTTTTAAACAGAAAGCGACTAAAAACACATGAAGTTCTTGTTGGAAAGTTGACTTTGGGCGGAGATGCTCCCATTCGAGTTCAATCGATGACAACGACAGATACCATGGATACGGAGGGTTCAGTTGAACAATCCATTCGCATGATTGATGCAGGTTGTGAGTTGGTTCGGTTAACGGCCCCTAGTAAAAACGAGGCAGAAAACCTGCGAAACATTAAAGCTGAATTAAACGCCAAGGGCTATTCAACACCTCTTGTAGCCGATATTCACTTTACACCCAATGCAGCAGAAATTGCTGCTGGAATCGTTGAAAAGGTTCGTGTAAATCCAGGAAACTACGCTGACAAAAAGAAGTTTGAGGAAATTGATTACACAGAGGAAAGTTACCAAGCCGAATTAAAACGGATCGAAGAAAAGTTTACACCACTTGTTCTGCTCTGTAAAAAGAACGGTACAGCAATGCGCATAGGCACCAATCATGGATCGCTTTCAGATCGTATTCTAAGTCGTTTTGGTGACACACCAGAAGGAATGGTAGAATCAGCGATGGAATTTATCCGCATTTGTGAAAAACACGATTACCACTCTCTTGTCATTTCAATGAAAGCAAGCAACACCTTAGTCATGGTGCAGGCGTATCGTTTGTTGGTAGCAACAATGCTGAAAAATGGCATGTGCTATCCTTTGCATTTGGGCGTCACCGAAGCGGGGGATGGGGAGGATGGTCGTATAAAATCTGCCGTTGGTATTGGGGCTTTACTTGAGGATGGTCTTGGTGATACGGTTCGTGTGTCTTTGACAGAAGCGCCCGAATTTGAAATACCTGTTGCCCGGAAATTGATCGCGAAATACACAAAACGCACGAACCACTTCACCTTACCGGAAGGAGTGGTTCCAAGTTACTCGCCTTACCGTCAAGAACGCAGGAAAACTCATCAACGACACAATATCGGCAGTACGCATGTACCTGTTGTCGTTGCCGACTTATCCGACAAAAAGGAAATTACACCCGCGAACTTCTTTGCTTTCGGCTATACCTATTCCATTCAATTGGACAAATGGACCATTTTGGATCAAGCCGCGGACTATGTATACATTGGAGCCAACACACTCGATTTTGAATTACCCGGGCATCTAGGGGTAATTGTTGACCATAGCGTTTGGGCAAAAAACTACACAGAGAAATCGGGCTATTTTCCGTTGATTACTTCAGAACAAATTGACTCAATTCCAAAAGATCTAAGCGCCTTTATGGTGGTACAGGCAGAGGAGGAACTTCCTGTAGAACTTTTACAAACACACCCTAATATAACGCTTGTTGGAGCCACCAATTACGACAATAAAACACATGTTTTCCGTTATTTTTATTTGAATTTAGCGAAAAACAAACTTCTTAACCCTGTAATCCTCCAATTCACCGAGCATACTTCTGATGAGGAAACCTTCCAGTTAAATACATCCTCAGATGCAGGTTCGTTGTTGATTGATGGCTTTGGTGATGGTTTGTGGTTGAGGAGTGATCAGCCAAGAAAGGTCATCAACTCGACCGCCTTTGGAATTTTGCAAGCAACACGTTCACGCATTTCCAAAACCGAATACATTTCATGTCCATCTTGTGGGCGCACACTCTTTGACCTGCAAGAAACAACAGCAAAGATCCGTGAACGGACATCCCATTTGAAGGGAATAAAGATTGGGATTATGGGTTGCATTGTGAACGGGCCGGGTGAAATGGCTGATGCCGATTACGGATATGTGGGCACAGGGCCTGGGAAGATCAACCTATACAAAGAGAAAGAAGTTATTAAGCGCAACGTACCGGAAGACAAAGCGGTTGACGAACTTATTGAGTTGATACAATCGAATGGCGACTGGATAGACGCACAATACTAAAAAAGAAAAGGTCTGAAAATTAATTTCAGACCTTTTTATTTTATTCATGTTTCACGTGAAACTATCGTCCGAGATGGATGAGCAACACCGATATATCACTTGGTGAAACACCACTAATTCGTGCAGCCTGACCAATGTTTACAGGTTTAATTTTTGAGAGTTTCTCTTTCGCTTCAGAACTCAAACTTAGTATGCCTTTAAAGTCCATATCCAACGGAATAGCAACGTCTTCAAGGCGATTCATCTTGTGCGCCTGTTCTTCTTCACGTGAAATATAACCTTCGTACTTCATTAAAATTTCTGCTTGCGAAACAATATCCGGATGCTCCATATGTAGATCAGAAGCCAATTTATTGAGGTCTGAATCTACATTTAGGAGATCTGATATTTCAATCTGCGGACGGGTAATGATGCTCGACATTTTTACTTTCTGGGTCAATAAAGACGAGTCTTTTCCTTCAAGAATGGGGTTCAACACTTCAGGAGAAACGCTTGTTTCTTTGAATGCACGAATCAATTTTTCAGTACCCTGATTCTTGATTTCAACACGTTTTAAATCTTCTTCTGACGCTAAACCTATCCCAAAACCTATGGAAGTCAAGCGGACATCCGCATTGTCCTGGCGCAATAGAATGCGGTATTCAGCGCGGCTTGTAAACATTCTATAGGGCTCTTTCGTGCCCTTCGTAATCAAATCATCAATTAAAACACCAATATACGCTTCGTCGCGGTTTAAAATAAACGGCTGATCACCGTGAACTTTTCGATGCGCATTGATTCCAGCCATCAATCCTTGACAAGCCGCCTCTTCGTAACCCGTAGTTCCATTAATCTGACCAGCAAAATAAAGGTTCTCTACTAGTTTCGTCTCTAAAGTATGCTTCAACTGTGTTGGAGGAAAATAGTCGTATTCAATCGCATAACCGGGACGAAACATTTTAACGTGTTCAAAACCAGGAATGCTCTTCATTGCTTCGTACTGCACTTCTTCTGGAAGAGACGTGCTGAAACCGTTCACATAAATTTCAACCGTACGCCATCCTTCAGGTTCAACAAAAATCTGATGTCGATCTCGATCCGCGAAACGATTGATTTTATCCTCAATACTCGGACAATATCTTGGTCCACTCGATTTAATGGCACCATTGAACATGGGTGAACGATCGAATCCTGTTCGCAACAAATCGTGCGTTTGTTCATTTGTATACGTGATATGACAAGGGCGTTGGTGGGTAAGGGGAGAGGTGTTCCCAAAACTAAACTTTGACGGATTTTCATCTCCATCTTGAATTTCCATCTTCGAATAATCCAAGGAACGTCCATCAACACGTGGCGGAGTCCCTGTTTTCATTCTACCGGCCTCAAAACCCATTTCCACCAAATCTTCCGTTATTCCTGTAGACGCCTTTTCACCAACTCGACCACCACCAAATTGTTTTTCACCAAGGTGAATCAAACCATTCAAAAACGTTCCGTTTGTCAAAACAACACTTTTCCCATAAATCGAGATTCCAAGAGACGTTTTCACACCACGCACAGAACCACCTTCTACGATCAATCCATTGCACATGTCCTGCCAGAAGTCCACATTCGGATTTTCCTCCAAGAGATAACGCCACTCTTCAGCAAACTTCATTCTATCGTTTTGAGTTCGCGGAGACCACATAGCGGGTCCTTTTGATCTGTTCAGCATCCGAAATTGAATCGCGCTTTTGTCGCTGACAATTCCTGAACCACCACCAAGAGCATCAATTTCACGGACAATTTGTCCTTTAGCAACGCCCCCCATGGCGGGATTGCAACTCATCTGCGCAATGGTGTTCATGTTCATCGTCACCAACAAAACTTTTGAACCCATTTTTCCCGCCGCATT
>JBDKGB010000119.1:0-14811 GCA_039798485.1 Bacteroidota bacterium | reverse complement strand
CCACTTGCGTCACAAATTCGGAGTCAATCAATCGGTTTTCGGAGCTGGCATTGATGTCGAGAAATACCAATTCATCTGCCTTCAAATCATTGAAGATCCGAACGGCATTGATCGGATCACCGATATACTTATGGTTCTTGAACGCTTGCGATTTTACAAGAATGTTTCCTTGCAACAATAGAACGGGGATTACTCTTGGACGAAGCATCTTTTTTTATTAGTTACCAGTTAATCGTTACAAATTACAAATTACGAGTTACGAGTTACGAGTTAATTTTTAATACTCAATCATTCAACATTACAACTCCGAAAAGTTTTTCAAAAGTTGAAACCCTGATTCATGGCTTTTTTCCGGGTGAAATTGAACACCAAAAATATTCTCCTTTTCGAGTGCGCAGACAAAATCTGATTCATAGTTGCTTGTGCCAAGCACAATCGTTGGATCTGAAGTTCGGACGTGAAAACTGTGCACAAAATAAAACGAGTTGTCAGGCCCTATTTCACGCATGAGTAGACTTTCTTTCTTTTGCTGGACGGAATTCCATCCGATATTCGGAATCTTAAAGTGCAAGGTGTCTTTTACCTGAAAACGAACAACATCGGCGTCAAACCAACCGAGTCCTTTGCAGTCGCCTTCTTCACTGAACGTTGTCATCAATTGCATTCCGAGACAAATACCAAGTACTGGAGTCTTTTTGACCAACACAGCTTCATTCAAAGCATCTTGCAACCCTGTTACTTTCAAATGTTCCATGGCTTTTCCGAAATGGCCAACTCCTGGTAGGATGAGTTTTTTTGCGGATACAATTTCACTAGGAGTTGTAGCGATATTCACTTCCACACCAAGCCGATTGAAAGCACGCTTCACGGAGTGCAGGTTGCCCATTTGGTAGTCGACAATCGTTATCATGCTATCCTTATTTCTTGATGAACCAACCTTTCAAGCTGTCGCCAACACCGAACATCGTGAGCGTGCCGTTGACCATTTTTTTTGCCAGTTGCAAATGTGCTTTGTCTTCAATTTTGTTTCTGAGCTGTTCATCATCCGATGTTTCTGAGATAAATGCTTGACTCGTTTGTCCTTTGCTCGTTCGCAGTCTCGTTAGGCTAATGCCTGTTGTTTGAATTTTCTGTGTTATAAACCCAGTATTGGTAAAAAGTCGATGCAAGGTATTTGGTGTGTAATAACTCAAATGTTCTGGGTATGTGATGACATCATAGCGTTCTTTTAAACGATGCCGCAGCAAAGAGTTGAAATTGGGCGTTGTCAGGTAGACCAATCCTCCAGGTCTGAGCAGTGCGTGAAAATTTGTTGTTTCCTCAACAGGATTGTTGATGTGTTCTAGCACCTCAAAAGAGGTGATGATATCAAACGATTCTGGATCAAACTGAGAAGGATCGAGTTTGCCTTCCTGCATGTGAATTCCTTTTTCACGACAAATTTCCAAGGCCTTGTCCGTGTACTCTGTGCCATACACTTCCCAACCACGCTTCTTTGCAACTTCCAAGAAATAGCCAATTCCACAACCAACGTCTAGTATTCGATTGGTCTTGCGGTATTTTTCCATTTCATCGAGCAGTTCATTGTAGCGTTTTATGGTGATTGGAGACAAATAGTCGTTACGTCCATAGCCGTCGTAATAGTCGATCAATTCTTGCGTACTTGGTATTTTTTGAGCGAAAACGAAACGACATTGTTTACATTGCACGAGGTGTGTTTCGTGATACGGTGCTAAAGGCTTCAGTTGGTTTGAGTCGCAAATGAGACAAGTAGTGTGCATTGACATAGTGTAGTAGGGTCAAAGTGATTTTACAATTTCAGCAAGCTTTTCTACCTGCATTTTCCTGGAATATTTTTCAATTCCTTTCGAACCGCAAGCAATTTTCTTCGTCAGTAAAAATTCGTCATTCAGATCGATCAACACTTGCTTTAAGTGATTTTCGTTTTTGACGACGATACCTGAGTCAGTGTCGCGCAAGAGATCTTCTTGCAATTGTTTCGACTCCGATTCAAATTCCTGCAGGTTGTAGTAGTTCTTTTTTAATTCAAGTGCTTCCTTATCATCCGAATAGCACAAGATGATCTTTCGTTTTATTCCGATGTAGGTAAATATTTTGGTGCCCAAAATCGAATAATCGTTGAACAAAAGGAACGCATTCGATTCCGCCAATTTCTTGACAAGTTCTTCATTTTCAGTTTTGGGAAAAATAGAGATATGGTCAATTAGCGCAGGGTAATTCTTTTGAATGGACTGTTGAATTTCTAAGGCATTGTTGATCCCATAAAATCGCACTTGCATCCGGTAAATTTTCTTTTGCTCGAGTAGGTCATTGCACACCTTCAAAAAACTATGGATGGGATGCCATTTGTAGATTGTACCGGCGAATGAAATCGTAAATACCTCGTTTTGCTGGTCAATTGCTTCTGCCGCATGCATGACATCAGGATTGAAACCGTTCAGTACGATTTCATAGTTTTTGTTGGGTAGGTTTTGTTGCAACTGCTTCATGATGAAAGTTGAAACAGTGCTAATTATTTCTACATTGCGTAAAAATCTTCGTTCAAAAAAAGAGTTCCATCCTTTAGTGAATCGATTTCCGGATCGTGTTTTGTCCTGTACCCAAGTGTCGCGGTAATCGGCAATCCAAGGTACGTCAAATTCTTTACTCAATTTGGATGCATAGGAGAACAACACAAAGGGATCACCTGTGGCAATGATGGCGTCGACCTTGTTTTCCTTTAGGTATGCTCGCGCGAAATCGTATAAACCTGCTTTAGGACCGATAGGAAAAAGGAATTGAGCAAATTCGTAATAGCCAGAAATCATTTTTCGGATGAACCGAAAGCGCGAATCGCCATGTTTCAGGAGTAGCCTATTGCTCAGATTTGGGTGGTAAGGTGTGCGATAAATTGATCCTCGTTCACTTTTTTCTTCGATTACAAGAGGTGAAATACCGGGTGAAATGTAATCCAAATGGTTGCCGTGCGTGTTTGCCCATTGGCGGGTAATGACGATCGGTTCAACACCAAATTCCATGAGATACCGATGCCAATTGTATGGTCTCAAGCCACCTACGGAAACATAGGGAGGAAAGTCATAGGCAAGGATCAGCAGTTTTTTCATTGTTGACTATTCATCAAGTACCGAATTTAACAATTCTACTTGATTTTCCCAATGGTAATGGGATTTTGCACGTAAAATTGCTTCGAGAAAAGCAGTTTTTTTTCGCTTAGAAACATCTAGAATTGCTGTGGCAATTTCTCCGGGTTGGTTACCAGTTAGTTGGCCTACAGGATAATTGTCAAAGACGCGTTGATTTTCTATGGTGTCAGAGGCCACAACGGGAATTTCTGAGTGAATGTATTCGAATAACTTATTCGGAGATGCATATTCTTTGCTCAAATTGAACCTTTCCAAAAGGTTAATGCCTAAATCAGCTCCTGAAGTATAGGCCGCAAGTTCGGACAACGGAACCGTTTCAATGAATTTAATTCGCTCGGTCAAGTTTTGTTTAACTGAACATGCTTGTAAAGTACTACCCAACGAACCATTTCCAATAACGACAAGTTTAAACTGATGAGGGAGAAGTTGGATGGCTTCGAATAGTAAATGCAGTCCACGGCCTTCATTCAGCTGCCCTTGATAAATTGAAATGATCGCGGAAGAATCCCATTCAAATCTTTCTTTATAATCAATGGGTACGATTTCCTTGGTTTGATTTTGTTTGGGGAGGTTCATGATTACTAAGCCTTCCTTCACAGTATTTCGTTCCTTAAAGTGGCGCAAAAGACTTTCATTTACAGTCAAGAATTTATCTACCGAAGGGAAGATCTTATGTTCCATGCGCAAACCATGCTTCCGCATAAACGAAATCATCGTTTGAAAAAGAACTTTTTTTAGTCCTGTTGAATGTCTCGGAAAAAATTGATTGATTGTCTCTGTGTAAATTTCATGTGAATCATAGACGAGCTTACTCTTCATTTTTTTTGCACATGCGTAAGAAGGATAGAGGGTCGGTAAATCATTCGCCCAAATGCAATCGAAGTGTTCACCACATGATAAAACCAACTTTTTTAAGAAATTAAATTCATAGCAAAACAAACTATGCCGAATGACTTTAACCCATAAGCTAGCAGTGTGTTCAACAGAAGTTAATTGAACGTTTTGATTAAAAAGTGAAGCATCTTCCTTGACATTCCCATTAATGTAAAAGAGGTGTATTTTATGGGTTCCACTTAATGTTTCAATGACTTTTATGACCCGGTAATCATTTTTAATCGGACCATTCAACAACATTGCCACACGCTTTGTCATGACTTCAAGAATTTAGATGCAATGATTGTTTTCCATCGATTCGAGTAGTCCGTTGAAATGATTTTTTCACGCACTAAATGTTCTTGAGCATCTATAAACAGTCCGTTCATTTTCTCGCTCTTGCTCCATTGGTCGTGCGGTGCTTCAAAGCCGATTTTGTCTTTTCGATAGGTGATCTCAGCCGGCAATAAATCGTTCACACCTTGACGAAGGATGGCTTTCGACCAGCCCTCGTGAAGAAATAACTCACTTTTCAAAGTGAACACAAATTCAATCAACTCGTGGTACAGAAACGGCAAACGAACTTCAAGCGAATGCGCCATCGAATTTCGATCGGCAAATTTCAATAACTTTTCTAAGCCCTGATTGGTCAACTCGTGACGGAGCATACTTTTTAGATCACCAAATTCATGGAAGGGTGAACGTCGTGGTGCATTGTGACGAAGGAAGTCTTTATCGATGCCAGAAGGAACCGTTGGTGCAAAGGAATTTTTGATTGTGGAAAGTGCTTTATAAACCGCTGGAGCAGCAATCGTCAAACGCTCACGGGAGTTCACCGTCAAAGGATAGGCATGGTTTTCTTGAATTTGTCGAATGAATCGCTGGGAATCACCTCCTTTTTTGATCAATTCGCGCAAATAAAATTTAAAGTCTTTGTCGTAGCCACCCAAAATCTCGTCAGCGCCTTGACCGTCAAGCATCACGATCACATTGTTTTTTCGTGCTTCGCGGTACACGCAGTATTGGGCAAAAATACTTCCTGTTTGAAAGGGCTCTTCTTGATGAAACAAGAGTTTATCCAATTCAGGCAACAGCTCATCCTCATTGACAATGATGTCGTGATGGGTAGTTTTGAAGGTGTTGCTCACCAAGTGAATGTAGTGCCCCTCATCTTTTGAAAAACCTGGGAACCGTGCGGAAAATGTGTGGTTATTTGTTTGGTTTCCTGACACAAGACCAACGATGGTACTCGAATCCAATCCACCAGAAAGTGAAGTGCCTACAGGAACATCTGAACGCAATCTTCGCTGAACAGAGACTTCAAGCAATTCCCGCAATTGTTGGGCTGCATCCGCGAAACTCAAGTTCAAACGTTGCTCGGTATCAAGTTTCCAATAGGCTACTTGATTGAATTGTCCATTGCCATCGTACACGCATCGATGTGCGGACTTTAACTTAAAAATACCCTCGTAAAATGTCTCGCGTTGGTCATTCGGATTTTCAACCAAATCATTCGCAAGGTAGGTATAGACCATACGCATGTTCGGTGTTTTAGGTACTCCAACTGCCCACAATGCTTTCATTTCAGATGCAAAGTAGAGTGCACCTTTGTGAAATGCATAGTAGAATGGTTTTTCGCCAAACCGATCGCGCGCAAAGAAAAGTTGATCTTTTTGCTTGTCGTAGAGGGCAAACGCAAACATGCCGTCGAAATGGCTCAGGCAGTTCAAACCCCATTGGTTGTAGGCTGCAAGAATAACTTCGGTATCTGAGTCGCTTTTAAACACATAGCCGTGGGCACGAAGCTCTTCTCTCAGCTCAATGTAGTTGTAAATCTCTCCGTTGAACGTGATGGTATATTTTTCGAGAAAATGCATCGGTTGTGCACCTCCTTGGCTTAGGTCAATGATCGACAAGCGACGATGCCCCAATGCGACTTTTCCATGTTCTGAAATCCAAGAACCGTGCGCGTCAGGACCGCGATGAATGATTGCATCGGTCATTGACTGAACTTCCCTTAAAGGATTTTCATGTCGTTGATTAAACCAAATTCCCGCTATTCCGCACACGCTCTAAAAATTCTAAATAGGTGAGTTTATTGGCACTAAAGGTATAAGAACTTTCGATTCTTTTTCGTCCATTTTCGCCCAATTTTTTAATGTCAATCGCTCCACTCAGGCATTTGACAAATGCGCTCTGCCATTCTTCCTCCGTAAGAGCGAACAGTCCGTTGGCCTCGTCACCAATAATGTCCTTGTTTATGGTAATGGGGGAGGCGATACTTGCTATTCCTAATCCCATGTATTGCAATAACTTAAATCCGCCTTTTCCACGTGACTCTTCGTCATCGAGAAGTGGCATTACGCCAAGATCTATTTTCTTAAGGTCCGTGATTTCAGTTTCTAGCGACCAGGTTGAAAACTGCAATGGAAATTTCGTTTGGCGTTGAATGGGACTTCCACCGATAACCAAAAAGGAAAAATGATACTGATCGGCCAATTCATCCAAGACTTTGAATACAGGCTCCAATAGAGGATAGTTGTAGTCGCCGCCAATCCAACCGATAGTAAGGTGCCCAGCATTCTCAGGGTAGTGTTTCGCATCGTATTGATCGTAATCCACACAGGTGGGAATCACACAAATGGCATCCTCTGTGATCACTTTATTTTGCTCTAAAACTCGTTTTTTTAGGTAGTCTGATGCGACGATAAACCACTTGTATTGCTGAAGGCTTACGTTAAATTTATCGCCGTTTTCACGCAGCAATTTTCCGTATAAATTGGTGATCTCTTTGGGTTGTTTCTTTGCGGCGGATAGATCATCGTCAAAATCAAGTATGGCATTTGGATGAATTTTTAGCAACAATTTCTCTAAGAATAAATTTCCGTAGTCATTGAACAAAAGCAATTCACGACGCACGATAACGGTCTCATAATTTCCGGAATGCACCACTTGCCAAAACCTGCGTTTTAAACTTTTAATCAAGAATTTTTGATGGTCGTTTGCCAGTAGGTGTTTAAATTCCTGTGCATTTAGAGGACTCGAAACAGAGACTTTTTTTTCCACTTTATGGAGCTCTTCCATCCACTTTTGAACCCGCCAGTGGTAACCTGCATTTCCAGGAAAAAAGGCGGCGAGGTACAGGACGCTATTTTCCTTTTTTTTACGCGAAATGAAGGGCAGGAGGATGAATCCTAAAAAGGAAAACCAATGGATGTAGAAAAATAAAAGTGCAGTTCGATACAATCTCAAAGCAAGTTTTTTAACTCTTCAAATGAAATAAGATTCAAAAATGCTTTTCGCTCCTTGTTCAGTACAGAAAACTCATAAAATTCATTGACCAAGGTGGTATGGTTTCCAATCTTCTTCGATTTGGAAATGACGCCCACTCCCCAATCTGTATCCACGGTACACGATTGAACACCAGCATTTTGGCGCCACTTCAAAAAGCCTTTCCACGTGGTACCATTCCAGTTTTGACCTGCTGGGGAAATTTCATATTTATGTTCTTCTCGGGCATGCGATTCAGTCGGTGGATTGCAGTCATGCAGCACGATAAAGCCATCTTCCTTGATGAATTCAAGTGCGTTTTTAATGTCGCGATCCACTTGCTCGGCAGTATGCAATCCGTCGATGAAAACAACATCAAATTGAGTGTCTGCACTCAACACGTTTCCGGCGCGAAGTTGATCGAAAAATTGATCGCTGGTAAGCACAAAATCAACAGGATTTTCTTTGAATTCAAGTCCTGGATCGACGCTGTATTTTTTTGCCGCATGAATGCGATTGAAATTGTCTGCTGGGTTCCGAACACCGATTTCCAAGTAGGTGTTTTCTCGGTCTAAGGTCGATAAAAGAAAATTGATGACATCGTAGCGAAAAGGTCGCTTCGCCATTTCCAGTTCATTCAATTTTTTCGACTCTAAGTGGTAGGCATCATTCAGGAAACGCCCTCCCCAATTGTAGTAGTTCTTTAATTTCGAAAATCGATTCATTCCTATTGTTTGATTTTGAGATGCTTACGAAAAATCGTATCCGAACTCAAATTAACATATCCTTTTTTAATGTGTACCAATGGTTAAATTGATGCCGCAAGGTACTAATTTCTCCGCTTTTTTTTAGGCGAAAGGAGAATGAAATCTGCAGATATCAAAGAATCAGTAAATAAGAAATGAATCAAACGGTGATTTTAATTCTCGGTATTTTTAATTTTTGATGCAAATCGTTGAATGGGTCGTTCGATGATGAAATAGCTGAACAGCGCAATGGAATACACCGTAATCAACATGAGCGTTACATTGACCTTGAATGGTATTTTCCCGTCGAGGTATGTGTAGAAATACTCGTAAATGGGGATGTGAATGAGGTAAATGCAATAAGACAATATCGCTGTGAGCGTTACCCCAAAATGAACCAATTTTAATTTCGCAAGGTTGTTGTTGATTTCGTTTTTATCGAAAAATGGAATCATAAACGCAAGAGAGAGGCTCACCAGTGTAAATCCATAAGTTGATGGAAAAAAGAGGTGTTCTTGGTCCTTACTCACGAGTACATTTCCCATAGAATTCATTACTAAAATGAAGGTCAGACAGGTCAATGGAACGAGAAGTCCACTCAGTTTGTAATACACGGTTTGATAGTGAAATTTTACCCAAGCTACCAGCATGCCTATGGCAATGGCATCCAAGCGCAGAAAGGTTGATTTTCGGATCCAGTTATCGTACACGATCGTTGGAAAAGTCCAAGCATAGTAAATGCGCGCGGCGAGTGAAATCAAGACGATTCCCAAGAGCAGGAAAAGCACCCGTTTTTTCGAATTTATGCGCCAAATAAGGTTGCCGACGAGGAGTAAAATTGGTAACAAGAGGTAAGCGTACTCTTCTATGGCAAGGCTCCAAGATTGGTTAAATGTGAGTAAATCGACATCTGTGATGTGGTAACTGTTCTGCAAGAAAAAAACATGTTTCCACGGGAACTGTTCGTAGGAAAAATGCCAGTACAAGCCGAGAATGATGAAATACAAAGGTAGGGTACGGGCCCAGCGTTTTTTCCAAAATGAAAGGTAATCACTTATTCCGGCATTTTTTTCAGAAAGAACAATCAATCGGGTTCCAATAAGAAAGCCGCTCAAAACGAAAAAAAGTTCCACACCCCAAAATCCACACAAATAGATGAAATGTTGGTGGATGCGGTCTGTGGCTGAAATAAGGTTTCTATGGCTGTAAAGTACCAGCAAGATAGCTGCAGCTCTCAGGATGTCTAATCCAAAAACACGATCATTCAAGCCATTTAGAAAGTTCTTCATTCGCCTTTAGCGCCTTCAATCCATGCGCAATTTCCAAATACGTTCCCATAATTGTAATCCCCGTGAATCGCTAGTGGTGAGGAAATGTCGCTTACCGTAAAATGACAAATGTCGTCCAGGGCTTCGAGTTGAAATACAGTTGGAATATGAATAAATGTCTGCAAGGAATAGTTGCCCCTCGCGAGGAAGTTTTTATCGATGCGTAAGGTAAGTTTTTCGCTGTCTATTTGACGCTCAGATGAAAACACGGGAACGCCATATTTGTCCTTGATGGTAGCAAAAATGTTGTACTTCTTTTGGAAGGTATTGACATTGAAGTCGTAGGAAATAAAAATATCTTCGTCGCAAGTGAATTCAGAGCATGGTTCATTTTGTCCATCGGTAACTCGGATACTTTTGAATGAAAGTTCTTGATGTTCAGGCAATTCTTTCGTGGATACGAACGTATTTGAAGCGTCTGATTTTGAGGCAAGGTAACTGTTGATGATTTGCTCAATTGGACCATGGGCGATCAACTCCCCGTGCTGCAAAAAAATACCCGTTGTGCACAGCGATTGGATAGCTGCCATATTGTGGCTCACAAAAAGTACAGTTCGACCTTGGGTAGAAACATCTTTCATTTTGCCAAGACATTTTTCTTGAAACTCAGCATCACCAACCGCTAAAACTTCATCGATAATGAGTATTTCGGGCTCGAGATGTGCTGCAACAGCAAAGGCTAAACGAACATACATCCCCGATGAATAGTGTTTTACAGGCGTATCGATAAATTTTTGTACTCCTGAAAACTCTACGATTTCATCAAATTTGGCTTTCACCTCCTTTCGAGACATGCCTAGAATTGTTCCGTTCAGGTAAATGTTCTCTCGCCCAGTCAATTCGGGGTGAAATCCGGTTCCCACCTCGAGCAACGAGGCGATACGACCTGCGATTTCTATTTTCCCTGCGGTAGGACGCGTAATTTGAGAAAGGATTTTAAGTAGGGTGCTCTTACCGGCTCCATTTCGTCCGACAACGCCTACGACATCTCCTTTTTTAATTTGAAAAGTCAAATCATTTAATGCCCAAAAATCCTCTGAACTTGATCCAGATCCTTTGAAAAGCGAAGTTAAGGACGTTCGCAAGGAGTCATCTTTTTTAACTCCAATGCTGTAACGCTTTGATACTCCGCTGACATTGATGGCGATATCGTTTTCCACAAGTAAGATTTAAAGACCAAATTTAATGAAATCTTGATTGATGAGCATTTTCTATTCGTGAACTGCACGAAAAGAGCCCCTAAAACTGCTGCTTTTTGAAATATTTGTACCTTAAATTTTAACTTCAAAAAAGTCGGTTTGTAGGTCACAAAAAAGATTGATAACTTTGATTGATATATCAGTAATCTCGCGTATGATGAACAGTTACTTCCCTATAAGATTCAAGTCTGCACTAATCATTTTATTTTTAGTCAATTGCGTGACTGTTTTTGCTCAGCCTTTGTCTGGAATTTTCCCGAAATATGCTGCGAATGTTCATCAGGCTCAAGTGACATTTCAATGGAATGCGATGCCTGGCGCTGTCAATTATACGGTAGTTTTGGCGACAGATGATGTTTTTACGAGCAATGTTACCACAAGTTCACCAGTTACAGGAACCACTTGGACTTCGGGAACTTTGCCATACGGCATTTGGTATTGGAAAGTTGTGGGGAACAATGGGACGACGCTTACTGAATCAGGGATCAACTTCTTCAACCATTACATTCCAACTCAAAACAGCAATCTTTCATTCTGGATCTCCGCAGATGCCGGAGTTTCCTTGGATGGCAATGGACGCGTTCAAAGCTGGACAGACCAAAGTGCAAATGCGTATACATTGACACAGGCAGATGCGAACAAACGACCTTTCACTGTAGCGAGTTCGTTCAATGGCCTACCTGCAATCAATTTTCAAGGAGCACATTGGTTGACAGGTGGAGATATTTTGGACATCGGTACGAATAGCAGAACGATGTTCGTGATGGGGAATTTCAACGGAAACAATCAGGCATTTTTCGCCAAAAGTAACAGTGTTTCAGCTTCAAGCAGATATGCTTTAATGCGTTTAGGAACACAAACAACAGTCATTTACCAAGAGGCCGCCGACAATCACTTGATTTGTCCGACTTCAACCTTGTCATCAGCTTTGTTTAACTGGGAAAACAATAGAGGCACAAGTTTGAATAAAATCAATTTAAACAATGCCAATATTGGGGTAAAAGCGATCTCTCCAACCTATAATTTTTCGTCCACATTCCGATTTTTATTGGGTGCTTTCAACGGTTCAGGGGATGTTGGTGAGGCTTACTTATTGAATGGAAACATCAGTGAGGTGGTTTTCGTGGATAACTATTCTGCTGCAGATCAGCTCGTTGTTCAGAAGTATTTCAAACACAAGTACATTCCTGATTTAAACCTAGGCGCAGACATCAGCAACACGTCCTATTGTGCCACCACATTGACAGCGACGAATGGATATTCCTCCATCCTCTGGAGTACCGGACAAACGACTGCCTCTATCAATGTGAGTGAACCGGGATCGTATTGGGTGAGGGGGACTGATCAGTTTGGTTTTGTTTGCTATGACACCATTTATGTGGCTTATCCTACCATTCCTTCTCCGCCGTTGACAGGAATTTGTGCTGGATCTAGCATTACGTGGAACGCCAATATTGGAAGTGGTTTCACGTATTTATGGAACACGGGTCAATCGACTTCATCACTTGCAATCACAAGTCCTGGAAATTATTACGTTAAAGTAACGGATGGTTCAGGGTGCTTCAGATACAGCGATACAGTAACGTTCACTCTTGACAATTACGCCAATGTTGCTTACTTGGGTGCGGATACCTCTCTCTGCGCTGGGAACTACATTTCTCTCCAGGTTGGAGCAGATGTCACCGCGTCTTATGTATGGGGAAATGGAAGTACTGGCACGAGTTTGCTTGTGATGAATTCGGGTACATACAACGTTCAGACGGTCAATGTAAATGGTTGTTCCGCACAGGATACAATCAACGTCAACATCATTGGGGTTGCACCTTTGGCTCAATTTGCAGTGTCCAATGAATGTGACCAAACCGCAGTCAATTTCACAGATCAAAGTGTGCCAGTTGGTGCAAGTCCAATCGACGGATGGCAATGGCAATTTGGTGACGGTCAGAACTCTACTTCCCCAAGCCCAAGCTACACGTACAGCGCTCCTGGTTCGTATATCGTCCAACTTTACGTGTCTCAAGGTGGTTGTGGTGCTTATCATTACGACACTGTTCACGTATTTGCCAATCCACAGGTTGATTTTGGCTATGCTGGTCATTGTCAAGGCGCTACCATTCAGTTTTCAAATTTGACGGTAGCCGGAAGTGCGCCAATTCAATCGTATGCATGGGATTTTGCCATGCCATGGACTGGAGCGTACAATACCTCAACGATACCTGTTCCCAATCGAGTTTTTGATACTCCAGGTGAGTATTTTGTGAGCTTTCTGGTAACAGATGGTAATGGTTGTCAGGACAGCATTGTGCAGTCTGTAGTGATTGATCCAACACCCCAAACAGTCATCGATGTCATCAACAGTTGTCAATTAAGCGCCGCCGACATTGTCAATTTAACGCCTGTAGAACCAGGTTTGATTTACAATTGGAATTTTGGTGACAATTCGTTCTCAATTTTGCCGAACCCTACAAAGACATACGATCTCTACGGAACATACATTGTAACACTTGATGTCACGAACACTTTTGGATGTGTGGGTACAGAATCGCAAGATATTGTCGTTTATCCGAAACCGATTGCATTGATGGATATAGGACCTGCTTGCATTGGCAGTTATGGATCATTAGGAGATATTTCCACGGTACTCAGCGGTTCTTTGGATTCTACAATTTGGGTAATCAATACGACAGATACACTTTATGGAGCGAATACCGCTTACCCATGGAGTTTCCTAGGTCAGCAGCAAGTGCAATTAACGACGTTTTCTTCAGATGGATGTTCAGCTACAGCGAGCGAATTTATAGACATTACAGAGACACTATCAGCGTCATTTACACCGGCTTCGGTAATCGTTGCGGCTGGTGATCCAATTGCGTTTACGAACACCTCTCAAGGCAACGGCATTTATTTGTGGAATTTTGGAGACAATACCTTCTCCTCACAAACGGATCCAAGCCATTCGTTTGGAGATAACTACATTGATTCGACATTAACAGTTTCATTGATTGCCATGAACATAAGTGGGTGTATCGATACTGCATTCCAAAGTATCCAAGTACTCGAGCCTTCTCTTGACCTTGAATTATCTCAACTCTTTGTTGATGAGGTGGATGGCTGGAATGTCATTGGAGTGAGAATGATGAATACTGGAACTGCAGATATCACCAAGGCTTCGCTCGTGTTGCGCAGTCAAAAAGGCTTCTTGTTCAATGAGGTATGGGAAGGTGTGTTACACCCACAAGAAGACTCAATTTACGTATTTAACGCGAAGCCTGTAGCCGGCTATTCTGATCAAGACCAACAAGATGCGTTCTATTGCGTTGATGGTGTTGGATTCAGTGCAAATGGTCAACAAGAAGATGATTTGACGAACAATACCGTATGCAATGACATAGAAGGCGAACGAGTTATTCTTCTTCCAGTTTACCCAAATCCAATCGATGATGTCGTAAATTTTTCGCTACTTGTTTCTGTGTCATCAGATGTATCCATTGATTTGTACGATAGCAGAGGTCGATTGGTGAAGTCCGTGCTGCCGAGTATCTCTCTAGAGCCTGGAGTGTTTTCCTATAACGTCAATTTGAGCCAGGTGAATGCTGGTGCCTATTTCTTGCGCATGACCACTTCGGATGGGACTATTGTGGAGAAGTTGACGGTTAAATAGTTACTAGTTACGAGTTACTCGTTAGATTTCAAGACGTCAAGATATTAAGATGCCAAGACTGGTTCAAGGTTGGCATTGCGAAGCATTCAATTTCCTTTTCGGATTATAAGACATTAAGACAAAAGACCGCTTCGCTCAAAGACAAAAGAGCGCTTCGCTGAAAGACTAGATTCAACTTCGAAGATGAAATAAGTCCATTGTCTATTGTCCCTTGTCTATTGTCAATTGTTCTAAAGTCAGCTTTGGCTGACGGGTCTTTTGTCTCTTCCCCCTTTTCCCTTCCCAAACAGCCTATTTTAGCCCAACTACGTAGTAGTACTTAGTCCTATTTGTACAAGCACTTAGTAGGTGTTACGCAGGTGTGTGTAAAGTGCGTTCGTGGCGCTGAGATTCTTTTGCCACGGGGCTTTCGTGGTGTTCCTTTGCTTCAACAAACGAACACACACATAGTATGAACACACAAATTTTCAACACAGTAATCGGATTCATCGGAGCAATGATGATCACATTCACAAGCCAATCACAAACTGGAAAAGTTTGGGTAAGCATCAATGATTTTGGAGCTACAGG
>JBDKGB010000118.1:0-4734 GCA_039798485.1 Bacteroidota bacterium | reverse complement strand
GGATTGAATGCGGTTCCAGCACCGAATACCTGGTATTCGTTTACCCCTTCAGTAAACGGACAATACCAAGTTTCAACATGCGGATTAGCCGGATGTGACACGAAAATTTGGCTATACGATTATTGCAATATGGCCTTGTTCAACAATACCAATGAGGCCACTTATACATACAACGATGACCTCTGTGGCAGTGAGGCAGAAATTACTCCTTACCTCGAAGGTGGAGTAACTTACTACGTGCGTGTTGGCGACGACGGAGGTGCATGCGGATTATCTTCTTTCCAGGTATTGTTTGAATACATGGGGCCTATCGTTGGTTGCATGGATTTGAACGCATGTAACTACAGTCCGCTCGCTGAAGCACCTTCAGTTTGCTATTACAACGGAGATCCCAACTGTTCTAACGTAGGACCCGATTTATCGGTTGAAGGAAACGTATTGTACACTTCACTTTATCAAACTACACTCACAGCAACAGACGGATGTTTGGTTAACGAAGGATGTATGCAAGGCCTAGGAACTAGACAAATTGTGCGTTTTTCAACGCGTATTGATAACATCGGAAACTTAGATTATTTCATTGGTGTTCCTAACGTAAATAATCCGCAATTCATTTTCGACCCTTGCCACAACCATTACCACTATTCGGGATATGCAGAATACCTTTTGTATGACAACAACGGAAATTTAATGCCTGAAATCGGATTCAAAAATGGTTTTTGTGTATTGGATTTAGGTTGCGTTACAGGCGTTGCCAAATACGGATGCGGAAACATGGGTATTACTGCCGGCTGCTATGATGTATATAGCTCTGGGTTGAGTTGTCAATGGATTGACATTACAAATGTTCCAGCAGGAACATATCACTTAGTAGTAAGAACAAATTGGGATCAAGATCCAGACGCTCTTGGTAACTATGAATTGCGTTACGATAACAACTGGGCGCAAGTGTGTATTTCATTCGAACGCGATGCCATGAATAACATCATCAACTTCGTGAAATTGCCTATCGGATCTTGTCCTCAAATTGTAGACTGTGTTGGACAATTATTCGGAAACGCTCAGCCAGACTGCCTTGGAAACTGTCCGGCAGAAACAAAGAAAGGAGACTTAAATACCGACTTAAGTTATACCCAAGCCGACGTAGACCTATACGGTAACAGTGCCGTTTATTCAGACTTGTCTGCATCCAATTGCAACGACTTGAATAGCGATAACGATATCAGTATAGCAGATGCAGCTTATCTCGAGGCCTGCATTCACGCGCAAATAGACCAGGGCATTGCGCCAGGACTTATGCAACCGTGTGCATGGGATCCAGAAATTGTAGATGAAAGCGAAACCGTGACTCTTGGTGTGGCGAATGTGAATGCTGAACTCGGCTATTTCGATATCACCATTACAAATCCGAATGGTGAAATAAATGCGCTTCAATTCGATATTGGCGGAGCAACAATATCAAACGTAACCTCACTCGTACCTATCAGTACCTGGGCTGCTACGATATACAAAGAAGTGAGCGGAGTAAAGATTGGAGCAATGGGTCATCTTGGAAGTATGATTCCTGTTCACTTCACCCCTACTCCTATTCTTCGGGTTTATATAGAATCTTTCACTGCAAATGAACTGTGTATCGCAGCATTCGATGAAGCTCTAAATGTATATATTCACAATGTTCTTACTGAAATAGGACCGTGTATGCCCGTGCAATACATAGCTGCGAATGCAACATTTAACAATGTGTCTTGTGTAAACTATCCCGTTCACTTTATAGACAACACGAACAACAATCCAACTTCGTGGAACTGGTCGTTCCCCGGTGGCGTGCCGAGTTCTTCTTCACTTCAAAATCCATATGTGATGTACACCAACCCTGGAGTTTACGACGTAACTCTTGTGGTAACAAATGGAACAGCTAACGACAGCATTACTTGGACAGGGGCAGTTACAGTTTCTAATCAAATTACTTTCTACGCCGACACCGATTCCGATGGATTCGGAGATCCGCAAACGCTTGCAACAGGATGTGAAATACCTGCGGGATTTGTTACCAACGGAAACGATTGCAATGACAACAGCTCATTCATTACGACTAACGCCGATTTAGATGGAGATGGATTCTTCTCTTGCGTTAACGATTGCAATGACGGCAACGCATTGTCTTATCCAGGTGCAATGGAGTTGTGCAACAACCTCGACGATAACTGCGATGGAATTGTAGACGAAGGATTCGATGCCGACGGAGATGGCTACTCGGCTTGTGCGGGAGATTGTGACGATAACAACGCCGGAATGAATCCGAATGCAACTGAATTCTGTAACGACATTGACGACAACTGCAACGGGGCTATTGACGAAGGATTGGGTCAAGCGTATTACATGGACATTGATGGTGACGGTTATGGGGCAGGTGTGGTTATATATTCATGCACAGTGCCAACAGGAGCCGCAACTAACAACGACGATTGCAACGACGCGAATCCGGCTATCAATCCTTCCGCTGTTGAAACCGTTGATGGCATCGACAACGATTGCGATGGCTACATTGATGAAACAAATATTTACACTTATACTCTAACTGACATTGGATTAACCCTCTATCCGAATCCAACTTCCAGTGATTTGAATATTGAGCTGAATGCTCACGCAGGAAATGTTTCGGTGCAAGTGAAGGATGTTTCAGGGAAGAACATTTCAAACTTCCAATTCAACAGCATGCGCTATTCGGTTGATGTTTCTGATTTTGCACCGGGCTTGTATGAGTTTATTTTCAGAACAGAAAACTCATTTACGGTGAAGCGTGTTGTAGTGGAATAATACTTTGGTCCAATGTTTGAAATTTCGAAACGAAAGTTTCGTTAACTAAAAACAAAACGGCTTTATGAAACACCTATTCTTGTTTACTGCATTGTCAGTGGGAGCGCTGAACATGCTTGGCCAAAGTTCTAAACCTACGCCAGTTAAAGTTGAAAATTTACCTGTGCATTCACTGCGCAACATTAACAATAACGCCTTCACCGCTGGAGAAAAATCGACTTACCGAATTCACTACGGTATAGTAGACGCTGGTATTGCAACCATCTCTGTGGAAGAAGGAAATAAAAAATTCGGAGGAAGAGATACCTACCATATCGTTGGCGAGGGCTACAGCTCTGGATCGTTCGACTGGTTCTTCAAGGTTCGAGATAAATACGAATCGTATGTAGATAAGCAAGGAATTTTTCCTTACCAATTCAAACGCAATTGCGATGAAGGTGGCTACATGGTTATGCAAGATTATTTTTTCTTCCAGCACAAACGTGCTTTTAAAAACAGAAAGAACGAAGGATACCTTGCACCTGCATTTGTTCAGGACATGATGAGTGCTGCGTTTTATGCTCGCACCATGGACTTCACCAACACCAAGTCTGGCGACATCATAACCATTGAAACGTTGGTAGACGATGAAATCTATCGCTTAAAAATGCGCTACGTTGGTAAAGAAACGGTAAGCACCGATGCGGGTACATTCAAATGTTTACGCTTTGCACCTGTGGTTCAAAAGGGACGCATATTCAAAGATCCAAACGATCTAGCGGTATGGGTTACCGACGATGCGCACCACTTGCCTATTATGGCTCAAGCAAAAATTAAAGTAGGATCTATTAAAATGGAATTGCAACAATTCCAAGGAGTAGATATCTGGGGTGTGAAAGTTAAATAGTAGCTATACACTTCAACTCAATCGCAATAGGCGATGGAAGGGCGTTAATCTCTACAGTTGTTCTGCAGGGATTAGCGTCCTTGAAGTATTCAGCATATAGGCGATTGTAGGTTTGGAAGTCGCGTTTCATATTCACTAAGAATACCGTTACGTCTACCAAATTCTCCCATTTCGATCCACTTGCATCCAATATTGCACGCACATTATCGAAGACATTTCTGCACTGTGCTTCAAAATCGAACTCAATAAAATTTCCGAATTTATCTAACTTCAATCCGGGTACTCCGGTGTCGTTTGCGTCGCTACCCGCAATGCGCGGGCCTACTCCGGAAAGAAACAAAAGATTCCCTACCCTTCTTGCATGTGGGTATGCGCCTACTGGCTTGGGTGCGTTATCGGTAGAAATGATTTCAGACATAGTTCGAATTATTTTGTGACAACAAATTTACCGGTTCGTGTAGTGGTTCCGGATTTCAATTGATAAATAAATGTTCCAGCATGTGCAGCTTCCCACGAAAGTTGCTCTCTTCCCACTGCCTTCCATTTTTTCGAGTTCAATAATTTCCCATCCAACGAATAAATATTCATCTCGGTCATTTCACCAGGAACCAACTGCATGTTGAAATGAATTTCATCAACAGTAGGATTCGGGAAAGCTGAAACCGTTACCATTCGTTCCGCCAAAGCCTCAACAGAAACTTCAGGAACAATTGGAAGATTTGCGGTGAAAATTCCGTTTGCGTGAGTAGCTACTGCAACGGTACCATCGAAAGGACGAGAAGTAATCATGTTCACCACAGCGTTTCCGATTGTGCTTGCTCCTTCCATTTGCCAAACAGTGCTTTCACCGTTCAATTCCGTTGTGCTAAACAAACCAGCACTTGTTCCCGCCAAATAAATGGTTGGGGTACTCGGATAAATTTCAACCCAATACACCGCAGGACCATTCCCTGTTCCGTCTACATTCTCTTCTAGATTTCCACTTACATCTGCCCATGTTGCACCAGCATCCGTAGAATGGAAAATACTTT
>JBDKGB010000117.1:0-5831 GCA_039798485.1 Bacteroidota bacterium | reverse complement strand
GGCGGAGGGGTATTGATGATGCTGAGGTCGCGCGCTCCCATGAGTGAGAACTGCAGCGTTCTTGGAATTGGAGTGGCAGTGAGCGTCAGGGTGTCGACGGTGGCGCGCAATGTTTTGAGCTTGTCTTTTACAGACACCCCAAATTTCTGCTCTTCATCAATGATCATCAACCCTAGGTCTTTGAATTTGATGCGCTCCGCAACAATCGCATGTGTGCCAATGAGGATATCAATTTTCCCATCAGCCAGTTTTTTGATGGTTTCACTGGTGTCCTTGGCTGATTTAAAGCGATTGACATAATCAACTGTAACCGGGAAATCCTTTAAGCGTTCCTTGAAACTGCGGTAGTGCTGCATCGACAAAATGGTTGTTGGCACCAACACGGCAACTTGCTTTCCATCGGTTGCGGCTTTGAAGGCTGCACGAATGGCGACTTCAGTTTTTCCGAATCCTACATCGCCACAAATCAAGCGGTCCATCGGCGTGGGCGATTCCATATCTTCCTTGATCGCTTGCGTGGCCTTGAGCTGATCGGGAGTGTCTTCATACATGAACGATGCTTCGAGCTCGTTTTGTAGATAGGTATCTTCATGAAACGCAAAGCCTGGCTGGGACTTCCGCTTCGCATAGAGCTGAATAAGGTCGAAGGCCAGTTCCTTGATTTTCTTCTTGGTCTTGTTTTTTAAGGTCGTCCACGCTTGCGTTCCCAACTTGTTCATCTTCGGAACTGTACCGTCTTTTCCCGTGAATTTTGAGATGCGGTGCAAGGAATGAATGCCGACATAAAGCACATCCCCGTCTTTGTAGACCAATCGGATTGCCTCTTGGGGTTTGCCGTTCACATCAATGGTTTCTAAGCCAGAAAATTGGCCAATACCGTGGTCGATGTGGGTGACATAATCACCTTTTTGAAGGTTATAAATTTCTTTGAGTGTGAGCGCTTGTTTTGCTTGACGAAACCCCTCCTTTAAGCGGAAACGGTGGTAACGTTCAAACAATTGATGGTCGGTATAGCACGTGAGTTTGAGTGATGGTGCGATGAATCCTTCGTGCAATGCAAGGGGCATCGGCTTAAAGTCTGCACCACCACCAATGTCCTCAAAAATCTGAAACAAACGATCGATTTGCTTGGGCTGATTGGAAAAGATGAGGTTATCGAAACCATTTTCTGCATGTGCCGCCAAATCACTGCGAAGCAAATCAAAATTCTTGTTGAAGCTTGGCTGTGGCAAGAAGTCAAATTGACATGTGTGGTCTGCTTTGAAGTGGTATTCAGATCCCCACTCAATGGTGCTATGGTCTGCTAAAACTTCTGGAATTTCCGATGGATGCATGTACAAATCGCTCGGCAAGGTTCGTTTAACCGTGTCTGACAATTCAGCATGGATCTTCACAGCACGTTTATATTCCTTGTCAATCGTGGAAGTCAATTGCTCGACCGAGGAAATCCAAACAGTAACATGCTGACCGAGAAATTCGAAAAAACTACCATTCCCTTCGAGGTTCAATTGACCTTGAACATTGGGAATGATGTTGAAATGCTTGTGGTTGACCAAAGACAACTGATTTCCTGCGTCAAACGTACGAATGGATTCTACCTCATCGCCGAAAAATTCAATGCGAAAGGGATTGTCATTGGCGTAAGAAAACACATCGACGATCCCTCCTCGAATGGAAAACTGTCCGGGTTCGTAAACAAAATCAACACGGTCGAAATGGTACTCTTGCAACAACTCATTGATGAGGTCAATGGAGTAATTTTTCCCAATTTCGACACGCAAGGTGTTGTCACTAAGTTTCTTTTGTGTTGGAACTTTTTCAAACAGGGCCTGCGGATAGGTGACCACACGGACATTTGTTCCATTGTTGATGCGATCCAATACTTCTGCGCGAGAAACCACATTGGCATTGTCGGTGTCTTCCAGTTGGTAAGGCACGCGGTAGGATGCAGGATAAAAAAGTATGCGTTTGTCGTCTGGGAAAAGTCCCTCGAGGTCATTCAAAAAATAGGCGGCCTCCTCTTTATCTGGAAGAATAAACAGGTGATGACCAGGAATTTGTTCAGATAGTGCCGTTGCGCTCAATGCTCTTGCAGAACCAACAAGTCCTTTCCAATGGATGTGTGCTCCCGCATACTGCAGCGCGTTCGCCGAAGTATCAATCTGTGGGAGGGTAGTAAATGCTTTTTTAAGGTCGCGAATGTCCATTATCTCAGCAAACTCAGTGCTTTTTCTACCATTTGTTTCGAACCAATATAAAACGGAACACGCTGGTGCAAACGTGTAGGCTTCAAGTCCATGATGCGTTTTCTTCCTGTGCTTGCCAGACCACCAGCTTGTTCAGCAATGAAGGCCAAAGGATTGCATTCGTACAGCAAGCGCAATTTTCCTTCCGGAGATGTTGTTGTATCCGGGTAAATGTAGATGCCTCCTTTGATCATGTTGCGGTGAAAATCGGCAACGAGTGAACCGATGTAACGACCAGAATATGGAGCGCCTTTGTCATTTTCAAAACTCTGGCAATAGGCCACATAGTCGCGCAATCCTTCTTCACAAATGTTGATATTACCTTCATTCATGGCATACAGACGACCCGTTTCTGGCATTCTCATATCGGGATGCGACAGACAAAATTCACCGATGGATGGATCTAAGGTAAAGCCGTTGACCCCACGACCAGTGGTATAAACGAGCATTGTGGACGAACCATAAAGCACATACCCTGCGGCAACTTGTTCAGATCCCGGTTGAAGCATATCGTCTATTGTCGCTTCCGTTCCAACAGCAGAGATGCGTCGGTAAATAGAGAAAATGGTTCCGATGGATACGTTCACATCGATGTTGGATGAACCATCAAGTGGATCAAACAATACGACGTATTTTCCATTTTTCGCCGATTCGGAAGAGAAGGCCACGAAGTCATCGTTTTCTTCGGAAGCAATACCGCAAACCTCACCGCCGTATTCAAAGGCCTTGATGAATTGTTCATCGGCAACGACATCCAATTTTTGTTGTTCTTCACCCTGCACATTGGTGTTGCCATGTGCCCCTAAAATATGGTCCACAAGTCCCGCTTTGCGCACATCGCGACTCACAATTTTGGAAGCCACAGCGATGTCGTTCAAGATGCGTGACAGTTCGCCTGTAGCGAAGGGAAAGTCCGCTTGGCGATCCATGATGAACTCATTGAGGGTAACAACTTTTGACATGGGATAGAATTTAGGTGCGAATATCGGCATTTCGCTCTAAATATTAGGAAAAAGTAAGGGTGGATTTACCTACATGAATGGAAATGCAAGGACGAGATAACGGAGAAATTTCCCGAGGATGATGAGCAAGGCAACGCGCCAAAACGACACGCGGAAGAAACCAAGTGCCACAGTCATCGGGTCACCGATAAAGGGAACCCACGAAAAGAAAGCCAACCAGTAGCCATATTTCTGCACCCGAACCTCAAAGCTGAGGATTTTTTCTTCGGTAATACCGATGCGTTTGAGCCATTTGGGATTACCGAGAAGTCCTAAAAAATAATTGGTGAGTCCACCCAAGGAATTTCCAATGGTTGCCACTAAAATGCAAGTCCAAGGATCATAATCTTGACTGAGCATGAGCAAGATAACCGCCTCAGAGTTCATGGGAAGGATCGTCGCCGACAGAAAGCCTGCGAAGAACAATCCACTGTATCCAATACTGATGAAATCCATGCTAATGTTTCAACCCGATTTGCTTTAAAAAAGAACAGGCCGACTTTCGCCGACCTGTCTCTTCCTAAAATCGTTAGGTATTATTTTTTCACAAATTTCTTTGTAATCACAGATTCGCCTGAACGAACTGTTACGTAGTAAACACCGTTTGCAAAGTTCGCTGCATCGAAAGCAAATTGGTTGCTTCCAGCTGCTTGGCTCTTGTTCACCTGTGTGTAGATTACTTTTCCTGAAAGGTCCGTAATCGACATGTGGATGTCTGAAGCATTTGCCAATGTGTAGTTGATCGTTGTCATTCCTGACGTTGGGTTCGGGAACACGTTGCTCATGGCAATGTCTGATGTGTTTTCAGAGATATCTGCATCTTGGTTCATGTTCAAACGTACCATTACGGCATTTGGTGTAGAAAGGAAGAATGCAGCACCTGTTGCGTCGAATCCTTGTACGATACCTTCCGCTACGGGTTGTGCTGTTCTGAATCGAACATCAGCTGTAGCACCACCAGTGTGACAAGCCACAACAAGCAATACGTCACCTGCTGCAACATCAATAACACTTTCCAATGGAAGCTTCACTGTTGTTCCATTTTGCTGTGCTGTGATCGTGTTGTAAGGTGTTGTTGTCAAGTAGTTCCAAGTTCCTGCCGCATCAATCAAATAGACTTCTCCGAAAATCTCTTGACCAACATTTGTTGCAGTAGTTGTCAATGTGATGTACATCGAATCCAAACGATCTGCAGCCATAATCTCCATCACGTTACCAATTTTCAACGGTTGGTTTGGTTGGCTTGAAAGATTCGAGATAGATCCAGCGGCAGTGCCATTGTCAACAGAGTACACAGAGTTTGTGATCTTGATTGCGTCAGTTTTTACGTTGTCTGTCGGTGTTGCGTCCGTTTGTGTTTGAGAGAATGTGTAGGTCAACGCATAGTTTACAGGAGCAGAAACAGCTGGTGTCCATGTTGCTGTAATCAATGAGTCGATAGCCCCTGCAGCCAAGTTTACAGTTGGTGAAGAAACAGAACCTCCTGCGTTGTCCGCAGAAACCGTCAATTTAACTCCTGCTTGAGATGTACCACCATCGTTGCGTGTTTCACCAGAGAAAGTAATCGCTGTTTGCTGACTTACAGGAATAAAGTAGTAAGGAATTTCTTGTGAACCAGCTACCATGATGCGTGACAAAGCTGTCAAGTCGTTGTCATTGGCTTGAATCAAATTCACGTCATCTACTTGCCAGTGGTAGTGAGAAGTACCTCCAGTTCCGTCGAATGTAAAACGGAATTTGAAGTTGCTCAAGTTTGTTGCTGTCGCAAGGTAAGCTGACAAATTGATTTTTGCTTTTGTAGTTGGAGATGTTACGTTTACAACCGTTCCTTCAGCGCGAACATCGAACTCTGTCATTGTGGCAAAGTTGTCCGTTGACACTTCCAATTTCGGATAGAAAGCACCTGAACAGCAAGATCTGTAGCGGTGTTCAAACGAAAGGATAACATTGGTTTGACCTGTAAGGTCGATGACTGGAGAAACCAAGCTACCAATCATGTCTGGGTAAGGTCCAGATCCTGGATTAGCCAAATCGGCATCAAAAATCATGAATCCGTTGGCAACGGTAGTTGAACCAATTTTTTCATTTGCAGGGTTCGAATACTGTCCGTTTGGACCATCTGTATCCGCTAACCACACTGCAGCGTTCACTCCAGCGGTTGTCCAAGCACCAATTCCTCCAGCGAAGGTTTCGGAAAACAAAACTTGTCCTGGCGTTTTTTCAAACGACATCGGTGCAAAATCAGACAATTTCTCTCCGATTGTAGGTTCATTGTAGGCATCTTGTCTTTGGGCATTGTGCACTTTCACTTGACCGAAAGCCACTGCTCCAAAAGAGACTGCTGAAATCAACAGGTATACTTTTTTCATAGTCAGTTTTTTAATGTATCAAGGCAAATATAATCTAATTCTTGGTAAAGAATTGCGAATTACGAGTTTTGAATTTGATTGCTGCGTCCGCCGGGGCTCTTAGATTTGCTCAGTAGAATTATTTCTAATAATTTCCGATTCAAAGGAAGGAGTGAACTATCGCCGCGGCTAGGAATTAAGTCCTATGGTCCGTTTTAGTCTCCTTCCTGAGAATT
>JBDKGB010000116.1:0-16815 GCA_039798485.1 Bacteroidota bacterium | reverse complement strand
AGTGGAACGAGGTACTTGCGTACATCACCTGTTTTCGACGTGATTTGAATTTCACGGTTACCACGTTTGATTTTACCGTATTCAGCAATACCATCGATTTCAGATACAACAGCTGGGTTTGATGGATTACGTGCTTCGAACAATTCTGTTACACGAGGAAGACCACCGGTGATATCCCCTGTTTTTCCAGATACACGAGGAATCTTCACAAGAATTTCACCCGCTTCAATCATTGCACCTTCTTTCACCGCGATGTGCGCTGAAACTGGAAGTGAATATTCGCGAAGAATTTCTGCTGATTTAGTTTTCCCACTGTAGATATGGATCGCAGGATTTTTCTTCTTGTCGCGTGACTCAGTGATGACTTTTTCAGCATACATCGTCTGCTCATCGACTTCTTCACGGTAAGTAACACCTTCGATGATGCTATCAAACACAACCTTACCAGACACTTCTGAAATGATGACCGCGTTGTACGGGTCCCACTTACAGATTACGTCTCCGCGTTTGATTTTTGAGTTATTCTCAACAACCATTTCAGAACCGTAAGGAATGTTTGCTGTCATCACAACAACTCCCGTCTTATCATCAGTAATTTTCAATTCAGCTGAACGACCAACGACAACAACTACTTTCGTACCATCAGCGTTTTTCTTTTCAATTGTGCGAAGTTCATCGATCTCCAATTTACCAGAAGCTTTCGCTTTCAAGCTAGATACATCCGCAATGTTCGAGGCAGTACCCCCAACGTGGAATGTACGAAGCGTCAACTGAGTTCCTGGTTCACCAATGGATTGTGCAGCGACAACTCCTACAGAGTCACCTTGCTGTGCCAAACGGTGATTAGAAAGATTTCGTCCATAACATTTAGAACATACACCACGGCGCATTTCACATGTCAAAACTGAACGGATTTCAACCTCTTCAATTCCTGCCTTTTCAATTTTCGCAGCAACTGATTCAGAGATCAACTCTCCAGCAGCTACAATCAAAAGATCCGTTTCAGGAACATATACATCGTGAACTGAAGTTCTACCGAGGATACGGTCAACCAACGGTTCAACGATTTCATCATTTTTCTTCAACGAAGTCGCAACGATACCACGAAGCGTTCCACAGTCTTCTGCGTTGATGACAACATCTTGTGCCACATCCACCAAACGACGTGTCAAGTAACCTGCATCCGCCGTTTTCAAGGCTGTATCGGCAAGACCTTTACGTGCACCGTGGGTAGAGATAAAGTACTCAAGGATCGAAAGACCTTCTTTAAAGTTAGAAAGGATTGGGTTTTCGATGATCTCTTGAGAGCTTGCACCCGACTTTTGCGGTTTCGCCATCAATCCACGCATACCTGAAAGCTGGCGGATCTGTTCTTTCGAACCACGTGCTCCAGAGTCAAACATCATGTAAATCGAGTTGAACCCTTGACGGTCGCTTTTCAGCTGTTCCATCAATGTGTGCGTCAAACGTGAGTTTGTATGCGTCCAGATATCAATGATCTGGTTGTATCGTTCGTTGTTTGTAATGAGACCCATGTTGTAGTTCACCATTACGTCCTTCACTTCATTTTCAGCTTTCAACACCAATTCTTCCTTCTCTTTCGGGATAATGATATCATCCAAGTTGAACGAAAGTCCTCCTTTGAAGGCCATGTCGTAACCCAATTCCTTGATATCATCCAAGAATTGCGCAGTGCGCGAAGTTCCAGATATTTTCAACACTTCACCGATAATGTCGCGAAGTGCTTTTTTCGTCATTACATCATTGATGAAACCAACTTCACGCGGCACACGCTCATTGAAGAGCACACGACCACATGTTGTTTCAATCAATTGAATTTCTGGCTCACCTTGCTCGTTCAAATCATACGTTTTCACTTTGATGTGTGCATGCAAGTCAAGTTGACGCTCGTTGTACGCAATAATCACCTCTTCTGGAGAATAGAATGTACTTCCCTCACCGCGAACAATTACCTCCGCAGTTGATTTTTTCCCTTTCGTGATGTAGTATAGACCGAGCACCATATCTTGAGATGGTACTGCGATTGGCGCACCATTCGCAGGGTTCAAGATATTGTGTGATGCCAACATTAACAATTGAGCCTCAAGAATTGCAGCATTTCCAAGCGGTAAGTGCACCGCCATCTGGTCACCATCGAAATCGGCGTTGAAGGCCGTAGTAACGAGTGGGTGAAGACGAATTGCTTTTCCTTCGATCAATTTAGGCTGGAAAGCTTGAATACCTAGGCGGTGAAGCGTAGGGGCACGGTTCAAAAGAACCGGGTGGCCTTTCAAAACATTTTCCAAGATATCCCAAACAACCGGCTCTTTACGGTCAACAATTTTCTTTGCAGATTTCACTGTTTTCACGATACCACGCTCAATCATCTTACGGATGATGAACGGCTTGTAAAGCTCCGCAGCCATGTCTTTTGGTAGACCACATTCGTGCAATTTCAAATCTGGACCAACGACGATTACCGAACGTGCTGAATAATCCACACGCTTACCCAATAGGTTTTGACGGAAACGACCTTGCTTACCTTTCAATGAATCAGAAAGTGACTTCAACGGACGATTTGATTCCGTTTTTACAGCACTTGATTTTCTTGAGTTATCGAACAATGAATCAACTGCTTCTTGAAGCATACGTTTTTCATTTCGAAGGATCACCTCAGGCGCCTTAATTTCGATCAAACGCTTCAAACGGTTGTTACGTATAATCACACGACGGTACAAGTCATTTAAGTCAGATGTCGCAAAACGACCACCATCCAATGGAACCAATGGACGAAGTTCAGGTGGAATCACAGGAACAACCTTAACAATCATCCACTCTGGACGGTTGTCGATACGTTCTTGAGATTCGCGCATTGCTTCAACCACTTGAAGACGCTTCAACGCTTCATGCTTTCTTTGAACCGATGTTTCGTGTCCTGCTTGGTGACGCAAGTCGTACGCTGTTTCATCCAATTTCAAAGACTTCAACAAATCGTGCAACGCTTCGGCACCCATTTTCGCGATAAACTTGTTCGGATCTGCATCCTCCAAGTATTGATTTTCCTTCGGAAGTGTATCAAGAATATCCAAGTATTCTTCCTCAGTAAGGAAATCCAAACGCTTCAATGACGAACCATCTAAACTTGTAGCAATACCCGCTTGAATAACGACATAGCGCTCGTAATAGATGATTTGATCCAACTTCTTTGTAGGAAGTCCGAGCAAGTATCCAATTTTATTTGGAAGTGAACGGAAATACCAGATGTGTGCAACTGGAACGACAAGGGAAATATGTCCCATACGTTCACGGCGCACTTTCTTTTCTGTTACTTCAACACCACAGCGGTCACAAACGATTCCTTTATAACGGATACGCTTGTATTTTCCACAATGGCACTCATAATCCTTAACTGGTCCGAATATACGTTCGCAAAACAATCCGTCTCTTTCCGGCTTGTATGTGCGGTAGTTAATTGTTTCCGGTTTAAGTACTTCTCCACTTGATTGCTCAAGAATCACCTCTGGCGAAGCCAAAGAGATTGTGATTTTATTGAAGGCACTTTGTTTTTTCGGTGTTTCTTTTCTGTAAGCCATTTTCTTACTTCGTTTCTTTATTCAACAACTTGAAATTAATCCAGGGACACATTGAGACACAAACCTCTCAACTCGTGAAGCAATACATTGAATGATTCAGGAATTCCTGGTTCAGGAATATTGTCTCCTTTTACAATCGATTCGTATGCTTTTGCACGACCCATTACATCATCCGACTTCACAGTCAAGATTTCTTGTAGGATGTTTGCCGCACCGAATGCTTCGAGTGCCCAAACCTCCATTTCACCGAAACGCTGACCTCCGAATTGTGCTTTACCACCCAACGGCTGTTGTGTAATCAATGAGTATGGTCCGATTGAACGAGCGTGCATTTTGTCATCTACCATGTGAGATAGTTTCAACATGTAAATTACACCAACTGTTGCTGGTTGATGGAAGCGTTCACCTGTTCCTCCGTCGTATAGGTAAGTTTTACCTGATTTTGGAACTCCCGCTTTCTCTGTCCATGCATCAATTTCTGAAGGATGTGCTCCATCGAAGATTGGCGTTGCGAATTTCACACCCAATTTCTCTCCAGCCCATCCAAGCACTGTTTCGTAAATCTGTCCAAGGTTCATGCGTGATGGCACCCCTAGTGGGTTCAACACGATGTCTACCGGTGTACCATCCTCAAGGAACGGCATGTCTTCAGCGCGAACGATGTTGGCAACGATTCCTTTGTTACCGTGGCGTCCTGCCATTTTATCACCTACTTTCAACTTACGTTTCTTCGCCACATAAACTTTCGCCATTTTTACGATACCTGCTGGAAGCTCATCACCTACAGAGATATGGAATTTCTTGCGCTTGTATGTACCAAGAATATCGTTTGATTTGATATTAAAGTTGTGGATCACACGACCAACCAATGCATTGACATGCGCATCAGCTGTCCAGTTTGTTGGGTTCACGATCGTATAATCGATGGACACCAAGTTTTTCTGGTTGAACTTTGTTCCTTTCTTGATCACCTCTTCCTTAAAGTTGTTGAATACACCTGAAGACTTGTGTTCTCCAAGAATCATCAACAATTTATCTGCAAGGCGCTCTTTCAATACTGCGAAATCTTTGTCGAATTCAGCATCCAACGTTTCAAGAACAGGCTTGTCTTGCGCTTTAGATTTTCTGTCTTTAATTGCACGAGAGAACAATTTCTTCTCGATCACAACACCACGCAATGATGGTCCCGCTTTCAAAGAGGCATCTTTCACGTCACCTGCTTTATCACCAAAGATGGCACGAAGCAATTTCTCTTCTGGTGAAGGGTCTGTTTCTCCTTTCGGTGTAATCTTACCAATAAGGATATCACCTTCTTTGATTTCAGCACCGATACGGATTAGACCATTTTCATCAAGATCCTTCGTTGCTTCTTCCGAAACGTTAGGAATATCTGACGTAAGTTCTTCCATACCACGCTTTGTGTCGCGCACTTCTAGTGTATATTCATCAATGTGAATTGATGTAAAGATATCGTCGCGAACAACTTTTTCAGAGATGACGATCGCATCCTCGAAGTTGTACCCTTTCCATGGCATGAAGGCTACTTTCAAGTTTTGTCCGAGTGCCAATTCTCCTTGTTGTGTTGCATATCCTTCACACAAAACCTGTCCTTTATCAACGCGGTCACCTTTCTGAACGATTGGCTTCAAGTTGATACATGTACTTTGGTTTGTCTTCATGAATTTTGTCAAAGGATAGTGAATCACTTCATTTTCGAAGCTCACCAACTTATCTTCTGACGTCCAATCGTAACGGATTACGATTTCGTTTGCATCTACATATTCAACAATCCCTGGTCCTTCTGCATTGATCAACACACGAGAATCGCGAGCCACAAGGCGTTCGATTCCGGTACCAACGATTGGCGAGTTCGGTTTCAATAACGGAACTGCCTGACGTTGCATGTTGGATCCCATTAGGGCACGGTTGGCATCATCATGCTCGAGGAACGGAATGGAAGAAGCCGCAATCGAAGCGATCTGGTTGGCTCCAACATCCATAAGTGTCAATGCTTTAGGCTCAACAACAGGGAAGTCACCTTCGTAACGCGCTTTTACAAACTCCGTCAAGAAATTACCTTTGTCATCTACTTTTGCATTGGCCTGAGCAATCATTTTTGCATCTTCCTCTTCTGCTGTTAGGTAGATTGGTTCTTTATCCAATTTCACTTTACCATTTTCTACATCACGGTAAGGCGTTTCAATAAATCCAAGTTTATTCACTTTCGCAAACACACAAAGCGAAGAAATCAAACCGATGTTTGGTCCTTCCGGTGTTTCAATCGTACATAAACGCCCGTAGTGCGTGTAGTGAACATCACGTACCTCGAAACCTGCTCTTTCACGAGAAAGTCCGCCTGGCCCTAGTGCCGAAAGACGACGCTTGTGCGTTACTTCCGAAAGTGGGTTGGTTTGGTCCATGAACTGTGACAACTGGTTCGTTCCGAAGAAAGAGTTGATCACAGAAGAAAGTGTTTTCGCGTTGATCAAGTCAATTGGCGTAAATACTTCGTTGTCACGAACATTCATGCGCTCACGAATTGTTCTAGCCATACGAGCAAGACCTACACCGAACTGCGCATACAATTGTTCTCCAACTGTACGAACACGACGATTTGAAAGGTGGTCGATATCATCCACATCTGCTTTTGAGTTGATCAATTCGATCAAATACTTGATGATAGAAATGATATCCGTTTTTGTCAGTACGCGCGCTGAATCAGCCTCCTCGAGACCCAATTTTTTATTCAAACGGAAACGTCCTACTTCACCAAGGTCATAACGTGTATCAGAGAAGAACAACTTCTCAAATACTCCCTTCGCCGTCTCATAATCAGGTGGCTCAGCGTTACGCAATTGGCGATAGATATGTTCAACAGCCTCTTTTTCAGAGTTTGATG
This sequence comes from Bacteroidota bacterium, assembly GCA_039798485.1. Classification (GTDB taxonomy): domain Bacteria; phylum Bacteroidota; class Bacteroidia; order Flavobacteriales_D; family Crocinitomicaceae; genus M0103. Next base: position 10,323 of record JBDKGB010000116.1, on the reverse strand, counting down.
TATCTTTTTGTAAGGTATTGTAGATGATTGTGAAATCTGCTGTATTTACATCTTCTTTGTGGAAGATGACATTTTTCACACCTGAATCAACGATCAAATCGATGTGTTCTTCTTGCAATACCGTTTCGCGGTCAAGAAGTACTTCATTTCGTTCGATAGAAACTACCTCACCGGTATCTTCATCACCGAAATCTTCAATCCATGATTTAAGTACCCGCGCAGCAAGTTTGCGGTTCACCATTTTCTTAAGATTTGCCTTCGTTGCTTTTACTTCATCAGCTAGACCGAAGATCTCAAGAATATCTTTATCACTCTCGTATCCGATGGCACGGAAAAGAGTTGTTACAGGCAATTTTTTCTTACGATCGATGTATGCATACATGACATTGTTGATGTCTGTAGCAAATTCAATCCAAGATCCTTTGAAAGGAATGACACGAGCAGAGTACAATTTCGTACCGTTCGCGTGGCGACTTTGTCCGAAGAACACACCAGGTGAACGGTGAAGCTGAGACACGATAACGCGTTCAGCACCATTCACAACGAATGATCCTTTTGGAGTCATGTAAGGGATAGTTCCCAAGTACACATCTTGAACGATGGTTTCGAAATCCTCATGTTCAGGGTCTGTACAGTATAATTTCAGCTTCGCTTTGAGCGGAACGCTGTAGGTTAGACCTCTTTCAATACACTCTTCAATAGTATATCTTGGTGGATCGATGAAATAATCCAAAAATTCCAATACAAATTGATTTCTGGTATCTGTAATCGGGAAGTTCTCTGCGAAAACTTTGAACAGACCCTCACTTTCGCGATTTTCAGGGGTGGTTTCCAATTGAAAGAATTCCTGAAAAGATTTCAGCTGAATATCCAAGAAATCTGGATAGTCGAACTGACTTTTGCTTGAAGCAAAATTGATTCTCGTCGAGTTATTTATTGATGTTGCCAAGGCCAAACGTTTTTTGTTATGTATATGGTCAAAAATATGCGTAATGCATTAAAACAGGAATAGGCATCCCGAAAATTCGGGACGCCTTCCTGTATATGAAGAAGAATAATTACTTAATCTCAACTTCAGCTCCAGCCTCTTCAAGAGACTTCTTAAGCCCTTCAGCTTCGTCTTTAGATACGCCTTCTTTCAATGTAGAAGGTGCAGCATCAACTAGGTCTTTAGACTCTTTCAAACCATTTCCTGTCAACTCTTTTACAAGTTTAACAACAGCAAGTTTGTTTGCTCCACCTGCTTTCAAGATCACATCAAATTCTGTTTTCTCTTCAGCAGCTTCAGCAGCTCCACCTGCAGCAGCCATCATTACTGGTGCAGCAGCAGCTGGTTCGATTCCATACTCATCCTTAAGGATAGTTGCTAGTTCATTTACTTCCTTAACGGTAAGGTTTACAAGCGTTTCCGCAATTTGCTTTAAATCAGCCATTTTATTTAATTTAAAAAGGTTCTATAAATAATAAATAATTAATCATTATGCTCGTTCTTCGAGCGTTTTCAAGATGCCAGCAATTTTGCTGCCTGCACCTGTAAGTCCAGAAACAACGTTTTTGGCAGGACTTTGAAGTAATCCAATGATATCTCCGATAAGTTCGTCGCGGCTTTTCAAAGAAACGAGTGTAGACAATTGGTTGTCACCAATGAACACTGCTTCGTCGATATACGCACCTTTCAAAATCGGTTTCGCATTTTTCTTACGAAATTCTTCAATCAGTTTTGCTGGAGCGTTACCTACTTCACTGAACATGATTGACGTTGCTCCTGCGAGCGTGTCTCTCAAGTCACCGAAATCTTTACCTTCAACGCGATCCATTGCTTTAGAAAGCAAGGTGTTTTTCACTACGCGAATACGGATATTCGATTGGTAACACTTTCTACGTAAACTGTTGATTACATCAACTGTCAATTCCGCTGTGTCTGCAAGATAGAAGATGTTTGCTGCAGTTAACTCTGTAGCAAGATCATCAATGTACTGTGCTTTTTCTTCTTTTGTCATTTTCCTAAGTGTTAAGCAACTACAGACTTGGCATCAATTGGAATTCCAGGACTCATCGTTGAGCTTAAATAAATACTCTTGATGTAGGTACCTTTCGCAGCTGACGGCTTAAGTTTCATCAATGTTTGAATCAATTCTTGAGCATTCTCACGAATTTTAACGCCATCGAAGCTTACTTTACCCACTGAAGAATGGATGATACCGTATTTATCAACTTTAAAGTCAATTTTACCGGCTTTCACTTCTTCAACAGCTTTACCAACTTCCATTGTTACCGTTCCAGTTTTTGGATTTGGCATCAAACCACGAGGTCCTAAAATACGACCAAGTGCTCCAACTTTACCCATAACAGAAGGCATAGTAATGATCACGTCGATATCGGTCCAACCACCTTTAATTTTATCGATATAATCATCCAAACCTACATGGTCAGCTCCTGATGCTTTCGCTTCGGCTTCTTTGTCAGGTGTACAAAGTACAAGTACTTTCACATCCTTACCCGTTCCGTGCGGTAAAGCTACAGTTCCTCTTACCATTTGATTTGCTTTACGCGGGTCTACACCCAAACGCACGCAGATGTCCACTGAGGCATCAAAACGCGTGGTTGAAATCTCCTTAACCAAATTACATGCATCTGCAAGAGTGTATGGTTTCGCCAAATCAAATTTGGCCAAGATCTCTTTTCTTTTCTTAGATACTCTTCCCATTACTTTAGCGATTATTTGGTTTTCGGTGCTTCACCACCTTTTACTGTTACCCCCATGCTTCGTGCAGTTCCTGCTACCATAGACATGGCTGCATCGACTGTGAAACAATTCAAATCAGCAAGTTTGTCTTCAGCAATCAAACGAATTTGATCCCAAGAAATGGAACCTACTTTCGATTTGTTTGGTTCAGACGAACCCTTCTTGATTTTTGTGTGTTCGACGATCTGTACTGCCGCCGGTGAGGTTTTTAATACAAAATCAAAGGATTTATCACCGTAAACGGTAATAACGACAGGTGTAATTTTTCCTGGGCGATCCTGCGTACGAGCGTTAAACTGCTTGCAGAACTCCATGATATTTACACCTTTGGCACCAAGCGCCGGCCCGATTGGAGGGGCTGGGTTGGCTGCGCCGCCTTTGACCTGTAATTTGATCAACGCTGCTACTTCTTTAGCCATTTGTGTTTAATTTATGTAGTCAAACGTGAGTACTTGCGGGAAGCTTTAATCGCTTTTCTCACTTCTACGGTTAATATGCAACCTAAATTTCTTTCTCGACTTGCATATAGCTAAGCTCGAGCAAGTTTTTTCTTCCAAAGATCTTTACCATGACCTTTAGTTTTTTCTTCTCTTCATTGATCTCATCGATGACACCACTGAAGTTGTTGAAAGGTCCGTCGATAACCTTTACAGATTCTCCAACGACGAACGGTATTTTCATTTCCTCTTCCGATTCAGACAATTCATCTACTTTTCCGAGGATTCTATTCACTTCTGACAAGCGCATTGGCACAGGCTCACCTCCTTTTTCCGTCCCTAAGAATCCGATTACATTCGGAATACCCTTGATCACGTGAGGAACCTCACCTACTAATGCTGCTTCGATCAATACATAACCAGGAAGGTATGCACGTTCTTTGCTCACCTTTTTACCGTTACGTATTTGAAATACTTTTTCCGTTGGAATTAGCACTTGATCGATAAAATCGGTCAATTTTAAGCGAGAGATTTCCAGTTCCAGGTATTCCTTCACTTTCTTCTCTTTACCGCTTACTGCGCGCACTACGTACCAACGTTTTTTAATCTCTCCCATTTCGGATTTTCAATTAGAACATTCCGTAAATAAAACCAAGGGCACCTCTCCAAAGTGATTTTTCATCACCGGCGATACCAAATCCGAAGTCCATCGCGAAGATGAACAATGAAATAAGCACAGAAGCCACAACTACAATAATTGTATTTGCTTGAAGCTCTTTCCATGTTGGCCAAGAAACGTTATGAAGCATTTCATTTTTCGTTTCTGTAAAATATTCTCTGATCTTTGACACAATCTTGAGTTTTAAGCACGGGCGGTAGGATTCGAACCCACGACCAATGGTTTTGGAGACCACTACTCTACCAGCTGAGCTACGCCCGTATAAAAAGGGGAGCGAACTCCCCTTTATTATACTATTATGATTCGTTTGATTAAGAAACGATCTCAGTAACCTGACCTGCACCTACAGTTCTACCACCCTCGCGGATTGCAAAACGAAGACCTTTGTCCATCGCTACTGGCACGATCAACTTAACGTTGATTGTTACGTTATCACCTGGCATTACCATTTCACGTCCGTCAGTCAAGAAAATCTCTCCTGTAACGTCAGTTGTACGGAAGTAGAACTGTGGACGGTATTTGTTTTGGAATGGTGTGTGACGACCACCTTCTTCTTTCTTCAAAACGTAGATTTCAGCTTTGAATTCAGTGTGAGGTGTTGTTGAACCTGGCTTACAAATAACCATTCCACGCTTGATTTGAGATTTCTCAATACCACGTAGAAGAAGACCAACGTTATCACCTGCTTCACCACGGTCAAGGATCTTACGGAACATCTCAACACCTGTTACAGTTGAAGTCAATTTCACGTCACCCATTCCTAGGATTTCTACACCTTCTCCAGAGTTGATTACTCCTGTTTCGATACGTCCTGTTGCAACTGTACCACGACCTGTAATCGTAAATACGTCTTCAACTGGCATAAGGAAAGGCTTATCAACATCACGTGGAGGAAGTTCGATGTACGTATCTACTGCATCCATCAACGCTTCAACAGTTGCAACCCACTGTGGCTCACCGTTCAATGCGCCAAGTGCAGAACCTTGAATTACAGGTGCGTTGTCACCATCGTATTGGTAGAAAGAAAGCAATTCACGTACTTCCATTTCAACAAGCTCAAGAAGCTCTGGATCATCTACCATGTCCACTTTGTTCATGAACACAACAAGACGAGGAACTCCAACTTGACGTCCAAGAAGGATGTGCTCACGCGTTTGTGGCATTGGTCCGTCAGTAGCAGCAACCACAAGGATTGCACCATCCATCTGAGCAGCACCTGTAACCATGTTCTTCACGTAATCCGCGTGACCTGGACAGTCAACGTGCGCATAGTGACGATTCATTGTTTCGTACTCAATGTGTGACGTGTTAATTGTAATACCACGTTCTTTTTCTTCCGGCGCGTTGTCGATAGAAGAGAAATCACGAACCGCTGCAAGACCTTTTGACGCCAAAACGCTAGAGATTGCTGCTGTAAGAGTTGTTTTACCGTGATCGACGTGACCGATGGTCCCGATGTTCACGTGTGGTTTGGAACGATCAAAATTTTCCTTAGCCATTGTTCTATTTGTTACTAGTTAATAAAAATACAAACTTAAAAATATACAAAATTTCACCCAATTCATGAGTGAAACAAAGTTCCGCTTGAGCCAATGACGAGAATTGAACTCGTGACCTCTTCCTTACCAAGGAAGCGCTCTACCCCTGAGCTACACCGGCATCTACCGTTTTATTTGAGCGGGAGACGAGATTCGAACTCGCGACCCTCAGCTTGGAAGGCTGACGCTCTACCAACTGAGCTACTCCCGCTTATTATTTAAAAATTCACTGTGGGGAGAGCAGGATTCGAACCTGCGAAGGTGTACACCAACAGATTTACAGTCTGTCCTCGTTGGCCGCTTGAGTATCTCCCCAACACTTTTGAGCCGATGGAGGGATTCGAACCCCCGACCAGCTGATTACAAATCAGCTGCTCTGGCCAACTGAGCTACATCGGCGTATTGGTAATGATGGCAATAATAAAAGAACTTTGTTTTACCCCTTATTTGGGTTTGCAAATTTAGGAAAGAAATCCTTTTATGCAATACTTTTTTTTTATTTTTTTCAAAAAAGAAAGGGGGACGCTTATTTCCCCCTCTGTTCTATTGCTTATTACCCTTGTTTTAAGCCTTTTCTTTGTGCTTGTGTACTTGTTTTCGCAAGGCCTCAGTTGCTTGGTCTGTGGCCTCCTCAAATGATTTACATTGCTTTTTCGCAATTAAAGTCTTCCCTGGGATCAAGAGTTTTATTTCTGAGATCTTGTTTTCTTTGTCATCACTCTTGTCCAAGCGAAGGTACACCTCGCAGGCCGTGATGTTCTCAAAAAACAATTCCAACTTCGTCACCTTCTCCTTGATAAAATCAACCAACTTCGCATCTGCAGAAAAATGGATGGCATGCACTTGAATTTCCATACGACTTTAAATTTAGCGCCCCCTTGGGTGGGCATGTGAATACACTTTCGTTAACTGAGCAAACGAGTTGTGCGTGTAAACCTGGGTTGCGGAAAGATTTGCATGACCTAAAATATCTTTTAACGTTTCCAATCCTGCACCATTGTTTAACATGTGCGTTGCAAATGTATGGCGCAGCACATGCGGACTTCGCTTATCCAAGCTCGTTGCCATCCCAAGATAATGATTTATTTTCCGGTAAACAAACTTATCATATAGTTTATTACCATTTTTTAACAGGAAAAACGCAGACGATTTCACCAGCAGCCCGGATCGCAGCTCAATATATACGGACATTTGCTGTGACAACTCAGCAGAAACCGGAATAATTCGTTCTTTATTTCGTTTTCCCAAAACCTTAATTTGAGCGTTCGTCACGTTCTCCATTTTCAACCCTACCAACTCACTCAAGCGAATTCCCGTTTGATAGAACATCTCGAGCATCAAGCGGTCACGGATGCCATCAAAGTCATCTGTAAACATTGGAGTAATGCGCTCTGGCTGTAGTTCTGACTCCTTTGCAAAAATTGGCAAGCGCCGTTCATTCTTTGGACCACGAACCTTTTGCATTGGATTATGAACGATCACATTTTCCTTTCTCAAAAAATGAAAAAAAGAACGAAGTGCAGATAGTTTGCGATTTACCGTTTTATTGACTTGACCGCTTTGAATCAGATCCACCATCCATGAACGAATCAACGAGGGGGTCACCTCCGCATAATCTTCGTTAGCTTTAATCTCTCCAAATGAAATAAATGCAGCAATATCATTCTGGTAGGCCAAAATGGTATGGTCAGAATAGCGGCGTTCAACACGCAAATAGGAAAGGAAATTCTCAAGCATAAAAAAAGGAGCCCTAATGGACTCCTTTAACGCATATTTTTTCAAAAGGTTTCTTACATCTCAGAAGAACGCATTCTTTGAGCATAAGCTGCTTTAATCTTTTGTTGACGACCAGTGATTGAAGGTTTCACAAACTCCTTACGCGCACGCAATTCTTTCATTACATTCGTCTTGTCGTACTTCTTCTTGTACTTCTTAAGGGCTCTTTCGATGTTTTCTCCTTCTTTAACGGGAATAATTAACATTTTCTATTCAATTAATTTGTGAAACGGATTGCAAATATAGTAAATTTTTCTTCCTACCAACAACTACTTCAAAATTTCTCTTGAAATAACTACTTTTTGTATTTCAGATGTTCCTTCTCCGATGGTCATTAGACGTGCATCACGCAAGAATTTCTCTGCTGGATATTCTTTTGTGTAGCCATAACCTCCCATGATTTGCATGGCTTCGTTCCCACATTTCACCGCGACTTCACTTGCGTAGTATTTGGCAAATGCACCTTGCTTCGTCAACGGCATTTTTTTATTTTTCAGGTCTGCTGCTTGGAAAGTCAACAATTCTGCAGCCTCAACCTCTGTTGCCATATCGGCCAATTTGAAACTGATTGCCTGAAACTTCGCGATCGCGTGCCCAAACTGTTCGCGCTCTTGTGCATATTTTAACGCAGACTCGTAAGCCCCGCGCGCTACACCACAACTCAAGGCTGCAATCGAAATTCGTCCACCATCCAAAATTTGCATGGCTTGCTTGAATGCTTGTCCGACTTGACCAATCACTTGACTTTCATGAACACGCACATTGTCGAAGATCAATTCTGCCGTCTCACTCGCGCGCACTCCAAATTTCTCTTTGATTTTAACTGCTGAAAAACCTGGTGTTCCTTTTTCGATGATAAAGGCAGTAATCCCATTGCTATCGAGCAAATCACCCGTTCGTACCAAAACTACGGCTACATCTCCAGACAATCCGTGAGTAATCCAGTTCTTTGCGCCGTTGATCACCCAGTGATCACCGTCTTTTACTGCTGTTGTTTTCATGCGCATGGCATCCGAACCTGTATTTGGTTCAGTTAATCCCCACGCTCCAATAAACTCGCCACTCGTCAATTTAGGTAAGTATTTCTGCTTTTGTTCCTCTGAACCGTGGTAATAAATATGTCCTGTACACAATGAATTGTGCGCAGCAACACTTAAACCTACTCCACCGCAAACACGCCCCAGCTCCATAAGTGCCGTCGCATATTCGTGGTATCCAAAACCTGAACCGCCATAGGCTTCTGGAATGTAAATCCCAAGTAAACCAAGTTCACCCATCTTCTTCATGGTATCGACAGGGAAGTATTCCTCATCGTCCCATTTTTTCATATTTGGTCTGATTTCTTTTTCAGCAAAATCACGCACCATTTGCGCGATCATTTTTTGATTTTCATTCAGTTCAAAGTTCATAGCTGAAAGATTGAATGTGTTTAATTTTAAAAGCGGACTAAGTTAACGATTTTGTCGGAATAGGTCTTTAGTTTTTCGTCTCCTGAGAGAAAATCAAGCGACACCAAGAAACTAAATCCAGCTACTTCACCACCGCATTGTTGAATCAATTCTGCAGCTGCAGCAGCCGAACCTCCTGTTGCCAATAGATCATCATGAATCAATACCCGTTGTCCTGGACGGATGGCATCGATATGCATTTCAATGGCTGCGCTACCATATTCAAGATCGTATTCATAAGTGATCTTTTTGTACGGCAACTTTCCTTTCTTGCGCAATAGCACAAAGGGCAAACCCAGGCGCATCGCGAGTGGATACCCGAAAAGAAATCCTCGGCTTTCAATCCCAGCGATTGCTTCAAGTTGTTGATCTTTATAGATATCTACCAAATGATCCAGCACATCCACCGACAAAACAGGGTCGAGCATGATGGTTGAAATATCCTTAAACATAATCCCTTCTTTTGGGAAATCCGGCACATCGCGGATTGTACTTACCAGTCTTTCTTGCAGATTCATGTCACAAAGATACATACGGTTTCAATTTGTTGAACAATTCTTCGTTCATCAAAATCGATTCCTTGATCTCATCTATGGATTTGAACCCTCCCAAGCGCTCACGGATCTTGATCAATGAGTTCGCGATATTCCAATTTAAGTAAGGATGTGCTTTCAATTCTTCGGCTGTAGCCGCGTTCAACTTTATTTTTCTAAGTCCATCCGCTTCGATTGAAATGCAATTGACAATTTCCGCGTACTTCGCTTCGTCCATCTTCCAAACCTCTAGCAGTTGTTCTTTTCGAATAAAACCACCCAAGCGTTCTCTGTACCGAATGATGTTCTTGGCATAAAATGAACCTACCCCAGGTATAGTCTCCAACTGCTCTTGTGTTGCACGATTCACGTCCACAAGCACTGGAACTGACTTTTTTTCAGGAGAGTATTGGTCCTTTTTGTTGGATTCATTGACACCGGCATAAAAGGTAGAATCTTTCATTCGCTCTAATAAAGCCGTTGGAATGACAAAAATTTTGGACAAGTCTTGGTCGGATCGAATTCCCTTCGCTGCAAAACGAAGCACAACTGCGGCTTGTTTTTCGGATAAGCCCAAATACATCCATTGCTTCAAGGAATACTCATTGGGATCAAAGGCAGAAGGTGGAACGCGAAATTTGCTTCGCCTTCGATACGTGCTTCGAGCCTTGGTTTGATTTTTCTGATACGCGGATTTTAACTGTTCAATTTTCTTAGCCTCAATGAAGATGATAGGTTCTGGTGCAATCCAATCATACAAACGGGGAATAAACACAATAAAAAAGACAATCAAAATCAACGCATATATTCCCTGACGATTTCGTTTGGAAATAGTGTGGTTGTCGCTGGTATTCATGCCTCACTCCTTCTCATGGTAAAATTCGGAGCAAAAAAAACTGGACATACACAAAAAGTGAGACTCCGCAAGGAATCTGATTTGGAAGAGTGGTTTCATAAGGTATTATTTTTCTATTTCGTCGTTGTCTTGGAAAGAGTCTGGTTCAGGGTGTTTCGGTAAGGATAAAACCTTCCAAAAGAAATACCCTGTAACAAGCGTCACCGTTGACCACACAACAATCACCAAGATCAATGCTGGAGTTTCCATAGTTAGTACAATTTAGATGATTGATTTCTTTTTGATGCAATGTAAACAAATACGCAAATCA
>JBDKGB010000115.1:0-3236 GCA_039798485.1 Bacteroidota bacterium | reverse complement strand
TCCGCTGGGTACACGTATACTTCTTTTAAAAGCTTCGGAGCAAGAGGTGTTACCGTTCCTTATGCTTCGGCACATGCTGTTGTTGGTTCTGTATTGTTTGATAAACGCATTGCTAAATTGCAGCAAAAGAAGGTGAGAGGGATGTGCCATTACTTGTCTCTAGGATTTCTTTTGGGAATGGATTACACCTATATGTTTGGATCAAGAGCACTTCCCAATCAATCGTATGGTGAAGTTGGTGGACAAGTTGGTTTATCTTTTTGTCACGTATACTCTAGTGCTGGAAAACGATCTAGGAGCCAAACCAACCATTTTGATGTGTTCTATCGACAAGGGTTTACGCCAATAATTCAAGCGGATATTCTCGGTCAAAAGCAGTCTTTTTACCGCTGCGAAATTGGTGTGCGTATGCGATTCATGCGTCACCAGATTTACGACTTTTTAAAATAAATTGAAATACCCAACACCATGAAAATAGCAATGTTAATTTGTATGATCACTTTGTCGGGATGTCTGAGTGCTCAAGTGATTTTTGGAAATTCAGAAGCAGCGATTTTGTATTACAAGTATGAGAATCAAGCTCAAATTGGAACTACTAATGGAGAGCCATTTAGGATTAGTTCGGAGAACATTACAATTCGCAATGAAGGAAATGGATATGTTTTAATCCCTCAAAATAAGGAAAGGGCCATGCTGTATTTTAATGATCCAAAAAGTGGAAAATGTTTCGATAGCATCAATTTTGAAGTGCGGATTTTACCTCCACCTGCTTTATTTTTCGGATCTGCTGCTGATGGAGAAAAAGTTCAACTCAGCCACAATAAACTTTTCGTGAGCTACAACTCGGACATTCCCCTAATTGCAAAATTTGAGGTACAATCCTACGAGGTGAGTACACGAACGGGTAAGCCGATTGTTGCGCGTGGTTGCACAATTGACGAAAACGTAATGTTTTACCTCAAAAGTTTGAATAAAGGAGACACCTTCACCATTGAGGCAAAAGTCGTTGGCCCAGATGGTGTTGTTAGAAATATAAAAGGATGTTACTCATTGTAAAGGATTAAGGTATGAAAACAGTATTTTTTTTAGGAGCAATTGCGCTTTCATTCACAGGGGTGGCGCAGGGAGTTGTGCAGTTTCCAGTATTTAATGTACTCTATTTAGGCTTTTCGAATCGTCTGGAAATTTCAGTTCCAAAGGATGCAGGCAGGTATACTGTATTTGCCGAAGGAGCAACATTGCAAAAGCATGAAGCCTACTACACCGTTCTTGTTAAAGAGGTTAAACGGGCAACAATTGGCGTGTTAAACGAAAAAGGTGACACCATCGGAAAACAAGAATTTATATGCAAACGCCTTCCTACTTGTGAATTGTATTGGGGTTCAGCACAAAACGGTGAATCACTGCTTGATTATTGGGAGCCCCTGCAAGCTGGCTATCCCGATGTTGTCCATTTAACAACATCCTTTTCGGTTGTCTCTTATGAACTTACGTTTAGTGAGAGTGACCAGACCATTGAAGTTCAAGGAAACGAGATTACTTCGAGTGTGGTGGACTACTTGAATACCCTGGAATCGAAAACACAAGTTTTTGTAAAGGCTAAAGTGCTTGGTCCTGATGGAATACAGCGAATAAAGACTGCCGTATTTGTGTATCATCCAATTTAGGGAACAAAGATTCGAAATGGGATTGGGAAATTAACAGCCCAATTCCTCTTCTTCCTTGGAAGGATGGTCTATAAAATCTTGAATCAATGCGCCTTCGATGATGAGTTTTTTTAATGCTTTCCATGGAATACACATGGATGGTGCGCCTGCAGCATACGGACCAATTTCGTAGGCGTCATAAACGAATTCCATTCCCTTTCGTGTGAAAGAAATGTTGTGTGCAAGTGCGAAATCTCCAGCACCAGGTGTGAAATCCCAACCCTCTTCTCCGTTTTCCTCGATGAAGAACTTTTCTGCGATGCGCTTTAATTCCTTTCCATATCCCGCTTGGAGGATATCACTCAATGCAAGTACTTTTCCGGTATGAAGATCAAAGTTCAATGTTTCTGTCGTTCCACCACCATGAGCGGCCCCGTAGTAATATTCATAATTGCCAATCACGACGACAAAAATATCGCGTGATTTTTCAACCACATCACAGCGAATAGAACGCTGATAAGCCATGTCAATGTCGTTCCGTTCAACACCTTCAGATACCCATTGACTCAAGGGTTTACCTTTTAACGTATTGTTCGTGACAGTTTTGAGTATGATATCGTTCATGCGATCTGCAACAGCTTGGTCCTTCAATTCTACAGTCAACATGTGGAGATCCATTTCTGAACAAAAGTCGCTGGACGAGGCATCACGTGCAGTAAAACAGTGTTCTTTGTGGTAATCACGAAAACGAAGTACCAAACCGCTTTTAAATTGTGGTTCGGTGACACTGTCTTTTTCTTCCATGTTTTCTATGGTAGTGTCTCCGTTTTTTGTTGACTTTCTTTCTTCACCACCGCATGCTGTTGTGAGAAGGAGTGAGGCGATAAATAGGATGAAGTAGGGATGGCGCATGTCTTAAAAGTTTTCGCTAAAGGTAATTTATTTGGCGAAAAAAAAGAGGCCTAAGCGGCCTCTTTACAAAGTTCTTTCAAGCGATTTTTCGCGCGTTGAAAGTATATATTGATTTGACTTTCAGGAATGTTCATCAACTGAGCCATTTCTCGACCACTCATTCCATACAGGAATCGATAGGTAATCAATTGACGGTCGCGCTCACTCAAAAATGCCATTGCTTTTCGAATAGCGCGAAGCTGCATTTGCTCGAGATCCTTTTGCTCAGAAGTATCCTGGTGCATGATCGTACCATTTAAAGGAACCATGTCCATTTTTTTCATGCTTCGAATGGCATCGAAACAAAGGTTTTGTGTTACTCGATACAACCAACTTTTAAAGTTTCCTTTAGAGGGATCAAACTTGCTGATGTTTTCAATGGCCTTGATGATGGCATCTTGTGCAAGATCATCGGCCAGATGCATGTAGTGATTTGGAAGGGAACGTTTTGCAACTGCACGGAAATAAGGAAGTTGTTCGGAAATAAGATCAAGATTCGTTTTCATGGCATTTGGTTTTTAGGGTTAAACATTAAGAATTCTAATGTGGAGAGTAACCGTTTTATCGCATAGGCAGTTAAATTTTTCGCAGTGTATAATGGTGGTTGTTAAATAAGTAACGCTTTATTTCACATAAAAT
>JBDKGB010000114.1:0-4409 GCA_039798485.1 Bacteroidota bacterium | reverse complement strand
TACTACTTGAAAACGGCGATACAATCAAACAGCTATTAGCACGCAGTCGTTACGTACTTTATAAAAACGAGAAGCACTGGACGTCGGATCAAAGAAAACGTGCCGATGTGTTATTTTACCTGTATCCTGATATTCATAAAGCCTATTTACTCTCTCAGCAACTTAATTGGATTTTTGAAACAACCAAGGACAAAATCTACGGGTACACACGACTAGCACAATGGCATGAAAAGGTAATGCAATCTGGATTTAAATCATTCAACACAATCTCTAGGACAATCATGAATCACTACAAAACTATCCTAAACTACTTCGACAATCGTTCTACTAATGCATCTGCAGAATCTTTTAATGCTAAAATAAAAGCATTTAGAGCTCAATTTAGAGGTGTACGTAATGTTGAATTCTTTCTTTTTAGATTAACTCAAATTTATGCGTAGTCCCCAGGTTTTGGTCTTGATCCGATTTCAACGAGAAGGGAGGAAACGATATGGACCTCGCCAATGAAATTGCCGAAAAATGCTATCTTGCAAACTGAAAAATAAGCTATTCACTAAAAAAACAAACTATGTTAGTCGGAATTTTAGCCATGGGTTTTGCCTTAATTGCCATTTACTTCGCTAAGAAAATGAAAAAGTGGGCGGAAGATCAGCAGGCGAAGCAAGCTGAATTGAAACGCCAGAAAGAAGAGAAAAAAGCGGAACAAGAGTAAAAAATAAAAGGGCGAGTAAATCGCCCTTTTTGCTGTGGTGATGGACGGAATCGAACCGCCGACACAAGGATTTTCAGTCCCTTTGCTCTACCGACTGAGCTACATCACCTAACCGTTTTGTGGGGGCAAATATAATAACTTATCTCGACCAACGACACCTAAGTCTCATTTTTTTTAAGAACAACGCGTATCTTTGAGACGAATTATGGATGAACTCACCTATGTACTCGATGCCGGAAATACGTCGGTTAAGATTGGTCGCTTTGAAAATGGGGTGCTGAAACATGTTGATCGTTTTCCAATCAATGACCCATCGCGCTGGAACGAATTGTCTAAATTCATTCCAATAAATTCACACGTCGCGTATTGCAGCGTTGCCTCTGATGCCTTTGATGCATTCATTCAAGAAATTGCACCGCAGCACATCCGCATCAATTCACATTCACCCTTGCCCATCACAAATGCTTATGAGACGCCACAGTCGCTAGGCATGGACAGATTGTGTAACGCGACTGCCATTCATGCGCTGAAACAATCCAAAAATGCTGTCGCCATTGACTTGGGTACCTGCATCAAATTTGACCTCATTGAAGGTAATACCTATGTCGGTGGATCTATTGCCCCTGGAATTGCGTTGCGCTACAAATCCATGCACGACTACACGGCGAAACTACCACATGTTGAGCAACTTGCACAGGAATCCTTCGTTGGAACGAACACAATTTCATCCATGGCTGCTGGTGTAATTCAAGGAATCGATGCCGAACTTAAGGGCATGATGGACAAATACCGCGCGAAATTCGGTCCAGACTTAACTTTTTTTATGACCGGTGGCGATGCGGATTACTTTGATGTTGAAGGAAAAAATGACATCTTTGCGGACCCAAATTTAACCCTGAAGGGTGTTTATGAAATATATTTGTGCCATGTTGCGTGCTAAACTCGTCACCCTTCTGCTTTTGACTTTCGCTTGTGCAGCGACAGCGCAATACACCATCAATTCGCCATACTCAAGTTATGGGCTTGGTGAACGTGCGAATTCTGAGCATGCTATTTTTTCAGGCATGGGCAACTGTTCGGTTACTGTGTTTGATTCAACAGTATTAAATTTCTACAATCCTTCGACCTACAATACATACGGAACTGGTCAACCTTTATTTTCCATCGGTATCGAATCCAAAATGCTTTTTCAAAAGGATGGTACGACCAATGTATTTTCCGGAACTGCGATGCTCAATCACTTTGTGATGGGTATTCCCGTGAAGAAAAATTTCGGTATTGCGTTCGGTTTAAAACCTTTTGCGAGAAAAGGATACGAATTGTATGACCGAATTGCAGTGGGTACAGATTCTATCAAGTACACCTACTTAGGCAAAGGGGGATCACAGCACGTCTTTGTTGGAGCTAGTGCAAACCTCATCAATCTGAAGTCCTTCAAGTGGTCTGTAGGCGGTAACGCTGGGTACCTGTTTGGTATAGCTACCAACGAGCGCCGCAGTCAGGTCATTAAATTGTCACAATATTCTGGAGGGGTTGATCGCAACGTATTGACCACTAGCGCTTTTTACTACGAGCTTGGAACCAACATGCGTTTGGCCATCAATGACAAACATTCCGTCACGTTAGCGGGAACCTTCGAACCCGCACAAAATTTAGGGGTTAAAAAGGATGAATATTTGTTCTACGCACCCAATGTCAACGACCCAAGGTACTATGACACCTTATTCCAAGCCACTCAGGTACGCGGAACAATACGTATGGCTCCCTCCTATACAGTCGGATTGAATTACACGTTTGGCTTTGAATCAGAGAAAAAAGGAAACCGCATCCGAGAATCTGAATTTGCATTGCACTTCAACTACAGCATGACCGATTGGAGTGCCTATCGAGATGACCTGAATCCACAACTTACCTTTTTAAATTCGAGCCGAATCCATGTAGGTGTTCAATTCATCCCCGAGCGCGACTTCTTGGACAAGGCTGCAGTGGTCGGATTTTTCGAAACTGTGCGTTACCGCGTTGGGTATTACCAATACACCTTACCTTATAGTTTCAACGGAACTCAAATGACCGACTTTGGCATGACATTTGGTTTTGGAATCCCGATTTTGACGACAAAGTCACTTTCTTCAGTAAACCTTGGCGTTTCACTTGGAAAAAGAGATACGGGTTCATCAAATTCACTGAACCAAAAATACATTGGTCTCAATTTTGGTGTTACCTTAGCGCCTTCAAATTTTGACCGCTGGTTCAGAAAACGAAAACTGGATTAAACTTAACGAAAATGAAACTTCAAAAATTACTCTTATCCGCTTTAGTACTTGTTAGTTTAAGTGCTTATTCTCAAGAAGAAACCGAGCAAGAACGCGAATGTAAGCGCATGCGTTTTTTGGCTGGTGAAGACTTGAAAATCAAAAATTATCCGGGCGCGTCTGCTTATTATATAAAAGGAGAAGCGATTTGTGGCAACTACGACAAAGCCAACTACGACCGAATGATTGGATCAATTCGCAATACAATTAGTGCTGAAACCGATAAAGTAAAGAAAACGGCCTACATCGATACCATTATTGGTGTGTATGACCGATCTGAACAAAAAGGTTTCTACGATCAGGCGAATGATCTAATCCGTGCATCTTACATGGTTCAGTCCTCAAAACCAAATCGTGCAGCTGCGGATGTTTTGTTTGCTCGTGGAATTGCAAAAGTTGGTGCAACACCAAGTGAAACACAATTGAATTTGTATTATTCAAACCTTTACGCACTTTATACTGAATCTACGGATTCAGCAAGAAAGACGGAGCTCAAGAAGCGAATGATCTCTGATTATTTTAGCCTCTCTAAAATGGTGAGCGACATGAAGATGTCAGCGAAAACGCAAGAAAATTTGACCACGTATTTCAATAACATCGTCCGCACGTGTGAAGACATCTTGCCAGACTTGAAAGGTTTCCTTGCGACATTGCCTCAGGACAAAGAGATGAAGAAAAAAGCTGTTGTGAACTTTATGACGCTTTTGGAAACGAAGAAATGTACAGACGCCAAGGAATATGAAATGTTGGTAGATACATTGAATGCTGTTGATCCGTCCCTAGATGGTAAATTGGCAAAAGCACGCTTGTTGGTATCTAAGAAACGTTACAGCGAGGCAGTTGCAGCATTCAAAGAGGCAAAAACAATGACTACGGAGTCTGCGAAAATTGAAGAAATTGAATACATGATTGCAAGTACTCAATTCAACTCTGGAAGCTACAATGCAGCATATTCAACAGCAATGGGGATCTCAGGTGAAAACAGAAGCGAAGCCTTGTATCTAGCCGCGCAATGTGTAGCAAAATTAGCGAATGGCTGTGGTTCATCAACGATTGAACGTAAAGCGAACTACTTGTATGCTGCGCGCTTAGCAGATCAAGCCGGTCAAGGTGGTGCTGCGGCAAAATACCGTGCAGCTGCTCCAACAGATGGCGAGTGGTTTGATGCTGGTATTTCAAGTATCAACCTGACATGTTGGAACGTGACCGTTTCAAAATAAGGTGCGACTTCCCAGAAAAATATACAAACAAATGATGATTCCTGTCAGCTTCATGCTGGCAGGATTTCTTTTTTCATGCGTCAACGATTTGGAGTCAATCCAAAAAGTGACCTATGACCCAAAAGCTCCAAAAGAAGTCACAAAGAACCTTCGGGTGTTTTACAC
>JBDKGB010000113.1:0-4236 GCA_039798485.1 Bacteroidota bacterium | reverse complement strand
GTCACAGATGCCTCAGCCCGCGGAGTTGGACTCGGACATGAGCTGATGCGTCAATGCATGCGCTTTATTGTGGATGAATTTGGGCAAGTTCCGGTCATTCTATCGGCGCAAAAACACCTCGAAAACTACTATGCTTCACATGGATTTGTGAGCACTGGAAAAGAATACTTAGAAGACAATATTCCACATGTGGAAATGATTTACATACCAAAAGAAGTACACTGAAAATGAAACAACTATTTTTTACACTGGGTGCGTTATCGCTTGTTATATCAAGTTGTAATTCATTGAAAAACAATTCAAAAGAAAACTCAAGTTCAAGTAAAGGTTTTAGCTCAATCGACCAATCCTACTTGGACAAAGGGATTCGTCCACAAGAGGATTTCTTTATGTTCTCGAACGGTACATGGATAAAAAAGAACCCTGTTCCTCCCTCTGAATCTCGCTGGGGAAGTTTTAACGAATTGGAGCAAAACAATAAGATCAAGTTGACCTCCATTTTAAAAGAGTGCATGGCAAATCCAGGAAAGCCTGGTTCAGATGCACACATTCTTGGACAATATTACGCGTCCTACATAGACATGGACACGCGCAATCAACTTGGCATCGCACCGATTAAAGCAGAAATAGCTGCGATTCGTGCACTTGAAAAAAAGGACCAGTTGATGCAAGCCATTGCTGAACAACATCGCTACGGCATCAATTCATTCTTCAGTTTTGGTGTTGGTCAGGATTTGAAAAATGTAGACAAGAACATCACCTACATCGGTCAAGGCGGGATCAGCTTACCGAACAAGGACTACTACACGGCTGAAAACAAGAAAGAAATTCGTGAAAAGTTCATGGAATACATGAAAACCATTTTTGAATTGGCAGGTTATCAAGCAGATGAAGCTACGAAAATGTCCTACATGGTGATGAAATTCGAAACAGAGATGGCGGAATCCATGATGTCTCCATCAGAACTTCGAATTCCAGAAAAAACATACAACAAGTACTCGATGGATGTTTTTAGCCAATTGCTTCCGGGCTTTGAATTCAAAGTGTACCTATCTGAGGTGAAAAGTCAGAGCTTTGATTCCATAGTAATTTCACAGCCAGAACACATGCGCTACCTAAGTAAGCTAATCGAGAAATCGGATATTTCTGTACTAAGAAGTTACATGTTGTGGAAGACCTTGAACCATTATGCTGGATGTCTAGACCAACGTTTTGTAGATGCTCGTTTTGCGTTCTACGGAAAAGTTTTGAGTGGAAAATCTGAGATGAAGCCGATTACAGATCGTGCCATCGATGAAATTACCAACAAGGAATTTGGTGAAATCCTCGGGAAAGAATTTGTGAAACGACATTTTTCAGAAGCTGCCCAAAAGCGCGTTTCTGTGATGGTAGACAATCTCCTCATCGTTTTCCAAGAGCGTATCAAAAACTTGGATTGGATGACGGATGACACCAAAACTGAGGCATTGAACAAATTGAATTCAATCGGTAGAAAACTTGGATTCCCTTCAAAATGGGAAGATTTTTCTGCATTGATTTTTGACAAGGCGAAATATGTTGAAAATGTGAAAGCAGAGAATTTGTATGCACACCTCAAAAACATGAAGGAACTTTATCTTCCCGTGGATAAGGAGAAATGGGGAATGCCAGCACACATGGTTAACGCTTACTATCATCCTTTGTTGAATGAAATTGCTTTTCCAGCAGGGATCATGCAAGCGCCTTTCTTTGATGAAAATGCTGAAGATGCTGTAAATTATGGGCGCATTGGAATGGTGATTGGCCATGAGTTCACGCACGGATTTGACGACATGGGATCTAAGTTTGCTGCGGACGGATCGTTCAAAAACTGGTGGTCGGAAGCGGATCTTGCTGCCTTTCAGGAAAAAACAGGAATTCTAGGGGAAACCTTCTCTGCCTTTTGTCCGATTGAAGGTCACTGTGTAAATCCAGATTTGACGATGGGAGAAAACATCGCAGACCTTGGAGGTTTAACGATGGCCTATTACGCTTATGCGCGTACGGAAGAATATCAATCTGGTGTTTCTCGCGATGGATTTACACCTGCACAACGCTTCTTTATTGCCTACGCACAGTTGTGGAAAATCAATTATACAGAAGCAGAGTTGAAGAACCGCATTGCAAACGATCCACATTCACCGGGAATGTACCGTGTAAATGGTCCGTTGATGAATTGTCCTGAGTTCTTCAAGGCGTTCAACGTGAATGAAGGGGATAAAATGAGAAACCCAGAAGGAAAGGTAGCTCGCATCTGGTAATTCAATACCATGATATAAAAATAAAGCCCTCGAAGTTCGGGGGCTTTTTTTTGTTAGTTCAGATGAACAATCATCTTTTGTTTCTTTGTTCGCTTTACCTCAATCGATTTGCTGTATTGAAGAAGCAGCTTAAGTGTTTTGTCTGATGGTCCGACGTTCACGTCTTGGGGAACACTGACAGTTTCAGGGTATTTTTTTAACATAGGCAATGAACATTTGAAGGCAATAACGCACCTTCTGCCAGTTTATTTTATGCGACTAAAAATAGCTTAATAGGCACCAAACCAACGGCGAAGGAACCATTCCAGAGATAAGCAGACCAAGAGTAAGAAAAACAACCATTTGAGGTCTACCAAGTCCTTGAATGTTGCCTCACGGTAAGAAACCGTCGTGATGTCATCGCGTCCTTGAATTGCTTTTAAAACGGCGTTTCCGTTCTTTAATTCAAAGAACTTGCCACCTGTCCCTTTAGCAATTTGTCGCAAGAGCTGATGATCCGCATAGGTATCCAAATCTTCCAACTCCATGTCCTCAACAACAAATACCCCACTCTTAACCTCTGTTTGACCATTTCTGGTGGCAATCGCCTTCCACTTATAGATGCCCGGGGGCAATTTACCCAAGGATGCTGCATACTGCTTGCCTGCCACACCAAAACCTACTTTAGAAAGTTTACCCTTTTCGTTGCGCACTTCCAAGCGAATGTCAGCATCTGAAACGGGCTCAAGCGATTGGTTGTAATAATTTGCATTTACAATCACATCCTCATCTTTCGTGAAGCGTTTCGGGAAATTGACGCGAAGTCTTGATGTGTTTTGCTTCACCAACAGGTATTGAGCGATTTTATTGACAAATTCTGAGAAGCCATCTTGCGCACCAGTCCGAACGAATTCATTCATCTTCCAGCGCCAAATTCCTTCGCCATACACCACGCCGACTTTGATCTGTCCGCGTTTGGTAAAGAAAATCAACGGATCCGTTTTACGTATAGATCCCAATCGCTGATTGGCCAAGACTTCCAAGCCTCCAGACGTGTTTATTTTTCCGAATTTGGATTTCAAGGGTGGCCCCGATTCAATCATATTTTTGACTGCATCACTGATTTCAAACTGCTGAAACCCTGTATTCACTGCTCCTTGCACATCATCTGTTTGACCATTGGATGACGTCGCTGAGATGCCAATCGTCAATTTTTGAATCACTGAAGCCGAGGTATTTGGTCCAACCGTATACAAAACAGGGATTTTTTTGTCCTCCAACAATTGCTGTACCGAGGCGTCGTAACCAATTCCCGGTTCGTGCCAAAGCACCAAATCGGTTTTTGCTAAGTCTTTTTTCCAGTCTTTCAGTAGGATTGTTTCAACTTCCAAGTTTTCGTCCAATTCCAGGACCTGTTTCCATGCCGCGACATCCGGATGAGGAGCGCCTGCTAAAATGAGTACTTTGCTTCTGGAATCAATGACTTCGACATAAAATGTTCGGGTGTTGTTGGCATAATTGTATTCATTTCCTGCTTTGGAAATCACCACACTGTAGGTCTGAAAACCAACTTTATCTGCATCTAATAGAAACGATACGTGCTGAAAGTCTCGGACACCATCAGTATATTTTACTTGTTGAGAAGAAAGTTGCTTTCCGTCGCGAAGAATGGAAACGGTTGCAGACCCCTGCCCCATCTTTATCCCTTCGATGTCTACTTCTACAGGAAACTTGTTTCCCAAAAAGGTAATGTCGTTCGTAGCAACATTCTTTACAAACTGGTCCCGTTTTTTAACAGTATCCCCAACCCCCACTGTAAAAACTGGCGTAAGATCAATTCGTTCTGCGGCATACACGGGATTGCTTCCTGCATTGAATTTTCCGTCGGAAATAAAAACGATTGCACCGATGTTGCGGTTGAAATACTCGGTATTGATCTTTTCAAAGGCGGAAGACAACTGACTCACGGACTCGGAAA
>JBDKGB010000112.1:0-2730 GCA_039798485.1 Bacteroidota bacterium | reverse complement strand
AAGGGTATTTGCTCAATCCCCTAGAGAATACCGTCGTAAAAATTGATTTGGAGTACTTCAATATTTCTTCCTCAAAACGCATTCTGTTCTTGCTCTACAAACTCAATGAGTTGTCTGAAGCAGGTAAACAAGTTCATGTGGAGTGGTACTACCGTCAGTCGGATGAGGACATGTATGAGGTCGGTCAAGATTATGCATACATGGTGAAAGTTCCATTTATATTCAAGGAATACATCGACCCAGATATTGCCATAGCGATCTAAATCTTATTGTGTCCTCTGCGGTGGACTTTTTTTTGTCTGCATCAATCGAAAATAGTATTTTTGTTGCATGCGCTTGATCAAAGAAGTACCGCACGAAAGATATCGAATTTCCATCCTAAATTACAATGCGAAGTACATTGTAAAAATTGAGTTGGGACAGTTTGAACAGCTGTTTAAAATTGGTGAATTGGATGTGAATTCCCTTGAAGAAATTGAGGCGATGATCACGCCTGATCTATTGAGCAATTGCTTGAAACGATTCATCGAAATGCGCAGTGATTGGGAGAGTGCTTTTCAAAAAAAGAACGGATAATGAAGACGATGAGAAACGGAATTATTGTGATGGTGACCATGGCACTACTTGTAGCTTGTGGGCAGAAAGAAGTGAAAAAGGAAAATACAGTTCCTAAGGTTGAAGTGCGCGACATGAAAGGATTGAAAATCGCTTATTACAACAGCGATAGCCTTAAAACACTTTTTACGTATTACAAGGAACAAGACGCCATAGTTACAAAAAAACAAAAGGCTTTTCAAAGCGAAGTCGACCGTCGTACCAAGGAATTTCAAAGTTATGTGTACCGCAATGAGGAGCGCCTACGTTCTGGATTACTTTCCGAAAATGAAACGGTTCAAATTCAACAAAAGGTGCAACAAATGGAGTCGGAGTTGATGCAATATCAGCAAGAACAAGGTGCCAAGTTGGAAAAAGAAACGATGGAGAAGTTGGAGGTGATCTCAAAGAAAATTGAAACCTTTGGAAAGAAATTCAGTGAAGAAAACAACATCGATATTCTCTTGATTCATGGAGCTGGTGGCCAAATCAACTACATCAATGGTTCGATGGATGTGACGAAAGAGTTCTGTGCTTACCTCAATCAGCACCAAGCGGACATCGAAAAGGACATGAAGTAACCATGCTCATTGCCCGACAAAAACGCAGCGAGAACATTGCAGAATATCTCCTGTACATGTTTCAGGTGGAGGATTTAATTCGCGCCTACGATTTCAACTTAGATCAGATAATTGATCACTACGTGAGGCCACAACTTCCCGATGCGTCCTTCGTTGAACAATACCGCGATTGGTACAACAGCCTCATCAAATCGATGAAAGCTGAACGCATTGAAAAGCAAGGGCATCTTCACGATTTGAAAGACATTCTCGTTGAGATTTCTTACCTGCACAACACCTTATTGAATTTATTGAAGGACGAAAAGTATGCAGGATTGTATGCTGCAGCTGAACCGATCATTGAGGAGTTTAAACAACGTTCTAACCTCAAGGATAAGAACAACATCGAGGTGGCCTTTCAAGCCCTGTACATGAAGTTGTTGCTGCGTCTTCAAAAGAAAGAGATCAGCGCAGAGTCGGAACATGCGTTTGACACCATGCGTATTCTGTTGGCTTATATCGCGGTGAAATACCGAGAAATGCAGAATGGAGAGCTGAATACTTTCGGGACGAATTGATTCTTTTAAAATCGGTTTCTTTTTTCGTTTCCAATTCTGAATGAACTTCTTTTTTTCGTAAATTGAAGTAAACTGAATTGCATTGGAACCACATATTGCGCTAACAATTTCTGAATTGTTAAACTCCTCCGTACTGAATTTGAAATCCTCACATCGGTGTTTATCTCTACCCATTATAAACAGGCTGCATCGGAAAATGAGTCTTGGACTTCGATTTCCCTGTATCAAGGTTTGCGACGACATCATTATTGATGGTCATCACCGCTACGTCGCTTCTGTGTTGGCAAAAGTGGAAGTTGATCGTGTTGAATCCCTAAAATCTTCAGCAACAGAAATTACAGAATGGAATGAGGTGATCTTCGATGTTGAGGATTGGGATACTGAAAATCAAATTCGGGCTTATCATGAAAAAGATGCGCTGTTTAATGAAATTTCAGTCAGTGAAATTTTAAATAAACTAAATTAAATCATATTTTTGTTTATATGTATATTTTACTGGATATCGATGGTGTTATGGTTCCCACAAAATCGTGGCAGCCTCCCATTTTGCTTACCGATGGCTTTCCTGAATTTAGTCAACGCGCCGTGAAAGTCCTTCGAATGATCTTAACGAACAAAAGTACAGTCGTATTGACAACATCGCATAAATCGAGATTTACTTTAGATGAATGGCATCTTATTTTTAGTCGTCGTGGAATACATCTGCCTCATTTACAAACTTTGGTCGAAAATAATGGATTTCTAAATCGACGGGAAGAAGTTATCATTTGGTTAAAGTCCAATTCAGTAATGGACAATTTTATCATTCTAGATGATGATACCTCGCTCAATGATTTACCGACGAACATGAAGCGTCATTTGGTCTTAACAAAAACAATGATTGGGTTGACAGAGCAGCACATCGATGAAATACAAGAGAAGTTGCAGTACAACTTTTTGACTTGAAAAAATCATCAATGACTAGGAAATAACTCCCTAAATCAATTAAAAATCTTCCC
>JBDKGB010000111.1:0-11794 GCA_039798485.1 Bacteroidota bacterium | reverse complement strand
GTAGCTTTTTGCACAGCGGGACGTTTAATAGCGCTTCTTACTTGCTTAATTTTAATTGTAGCCATCATTCACTCTATTAACCGTTAAACACCTTATCCAATGAAATTCCTCGTTGTTTTGCAACTGCAACAGCATCTCTCATACGAGAAAGTGCGTCGATGGTTGCTTTCACAACGTTGTGCGGGTTGGAAGAACCTTGAGACTTCGCGAGTACATTGTGTACACCTACGCTTTCAAGTACTGCACGCATCGCACCACCGGCGATTACTCCTGTACCATCTGTTGCAGGCTTCAACAAAACCTCAGCACCACCGAACTTCCCTTTTTGAGCGTGAGGAACGGTTCCTTTAAGGATTGGAACTTTGATTAAGTTTTTCTTCGCGTCGTCGATTCCTTTCGTAATCGCTTCCGTCACTTCTTTTGCTTTACCGAGCCCATGTCCAACGATTCCATGCTCATCCCCAACCACAACGATTGCAGAGAAGCTGAATCCGCGTCCACCTTTCGTTACTTTCGTAACACGGTTAACAGCCACGAGTTTGTCTTTCAACTCAATATCCGAAGATTTTACTCTATTTACTACTTGTGCTGCCATTTCTTAAAATTTAAGTCCACCTTCTCGTGCTGAGTCGGCCAACGATTTAACTCTACCGTGATACAAATATCCATTGCGATCAAACACAACGGTCTCGATTCCAGCTTTTAATGCTTTTTCAGCTACCTCTTTACCAACAACAGCTGCTTGGTCGCTTTTGCTTCCATTTTCTGCTGCTTTGTTTTTGTAAGATCCTGCTGAGGCTAGCGTTACTCCATTCACATCATCGATCAACTGAGCGTAGATCTGTTTGTTACTGCGGAATACCGACAAGCGAGGCACCTTTGAAGTACCAGAAATTTTCTTTCTGATTCTTCTTTTAATTTTTGCTCTTCTGTTTAATTTACTGAATGCCATAACTATTAAGAATTATTTTTTACCTGCAGATTTACCAGCTTTTCTTCTGATTTCTTCTCCTACGAACTTGATACCTTTTCCTTTGTATGGTTCAGGTTTACGAAGGGAACGAATTTTGGCAGCGACCTGGCCCAAGAGTTGTTTGTCGTACGATTCCAACGTTACAACAGGTGCCTTACCCTTTTGGGTGTCTGCAGATACCTTAATTTCTTTCGGGAGTTCGAGAATGATCGCGTGTGAGTAACCCAATGCTAACTCTAGTTGCTGACCTGCAGCAGTAGCACGGTATCCTACACCGATAATTTCCAACTCCTTCTTGTACCCTTCTGAAACACCGACAACCATGTTCTGTACAAGTGCACGGTACAAACCATGCTTTGCACGAATAGTTGGGGCATCTGATTCGCGGCTGAAAGTGATTTCAGACCCTTCGATGTGCATTGTTACTCCTTCGCTAAGCTCTTGAGACAATTCACCTTTAGGTCCTTTCACGGTAACTACATTACCGGTCACCTTTACATCTACACCACTCGGGATGTTAACTGGGGATTTACCTATCCTTGACATTTCAAATTTACTTAAGATTAATACACGTAGCAGAGAACCTCTCCACCTACGTTTTGTTTTCTAGCTTCTTTATCCGTAATCACACCTTTAGAAGTCGAAACGATAGCGATACCTAGACCATTCAATACGCGTGGCATTTCTGCTGAACCGCTGTACTTTCTAAGTCCTGGACGGGAAGCTCTTTCGAGTTTCGTGATGGCCGGAACTTTTGTCGAATGGTTGTATTTCAAAGCAATCTTGATGGTGCCTTGTTTACCGTCTTCTTCAAATTTGTAATTCGTGATGTACCCTTGGTCAAACAAAATTTGCGTCATTGCGCGTTTTGTGTTTGAGCTTGGAATTTCTACCATTTTCAAACCTGCCGAACTTGCGTTACGGATGCGGGTTAGAAAATCTGCAATTGGATCAGTATTCATAATTGTCTTTAATATTCGTTACCAACTTGCTTTTTTAACTCCTGGGATTTTACCAGCAAGAGCCATTTCACGGAAAGTCACCCTTGAGATTCCGAACTTACGCATGTATCCTCTTGGACGACCAGTCAATCCGCAGCGGTTGTGCACGCGAACTTTAGAAGAGTTCGCTGGCATTTTTTGAAGTGCCATCATAGCATCCCATTTTGCTGCCTGAACTTCTTCAGATGTCGAAGTCGATTTAAGGACCTTTGTCAGCTCCTCACGCTTTTTAGCATAACGGGCAACCAACTTTTCTCTTTTGCGCTCACGCGCTTTCATTGATTCTTTAGCCATTTCCTTTATTTTTTAATGAATGGGAATCCGAATGCATCAAGAAGCGCTTTTGCCTCTTCATCGCTTTCTGCTGATGTCACAAACGTGATATCCATTCCAAGAATGCGGTTTACCTTGTCAATATCAATTTCCGGGAAAATGATATGTTCTTTGATCCCGAGGTTGAAGTTTCCACGTCCATCAAATCCTTTTGGATTGATTCCACGGAAATCTCGTGTTCTCGGCAATGCTACAGCGAGCAAACGATCAAGGAAATCATACATTTTATCTCCACGAAGCGTCACTTTCGTTCCAATTGGCATTCCTTTTCTCAATTTGAAGTTGGAAATATCCTTTTTAGAAATCGTTGTGATTGCTTTTTGTCCGGCGATCTTTGAAAGATCAGCAACCGCACTTTCGATTAGTTTCTTGTCGGCAACGGCATCTCCCATTCCCTGGCTCAAAACAATCTTTTGTAGTTTAGGCACACGCATAACGGTCTTGTACCCGAACTTTTCAGTCAATGTCGGAATGATTTCCGCACTGTACTTTTCCTTAAGTCTTGGTGAATAACTCATTACTTGATCTCCTCTCCTGTCTTTTTAGAATAACGAACTAATTTTCCTTTCGCGTCGGCCTTGCGTCCAGTGCGTGATGCTGTTCCATTGGCTACAACCATCAAGTTAGAAACATGAATTGTTCCTTCCTTCTCAATGATTCCACCTTGTGGATCTGCTGCACTTGGTTTCGCGTGCTTCTTTACGAGGTTCACACCACCTACTGTGGCGCGCGACTTTTTGCGATCGATCGTAAGGACTTGTCCTTCTTGACCTTTTGATTCACCGCTAATAACCTTCACGGTGTCGCCAACTTTAATGTGTAATTTCTGTTGCATGACGTCCTTCTTTTAAAGTACTTCGGGAGCAAGTGAAACAATCTTCATGTAGTTATTCTCACGAAGTTCACGCGCTACGGGTCCGAAGATACGGGTTCCACGCATTTCGCCGGCCTGGTTGAGGATCACACATGCGTTATCATCGAAACGGATGTAAGAACCATCTGGGCGACGGACTTCTTTTCTTGTTCTAACTACGACAGCCTTGGCTACCGAACCTTTTTTCACGGCACCAGCGGGCATTGCGCTCTTGACAGCAACAACGATTTTGTCGCCAACAGAAGCATAGCGGCGTCTAGTTCCTCCGAGTACACGGATCACTAGCACCTCTTTTGCTCCAGAGTTGTCTGCTACTGCAAGTCTTGATTCTGTTTGTATCATTACTAAAAGTTATTTAGCTCGTTCAACAATTTCAACTAGTCTCCAGTTCTTTGATTTACTCAACGGTCGTGTTTCCATGATCTTTACAGTATCACCGATGTTACAATCGTTGTTCTCATCATGAGCTACAAACTTTGTCGTTTTCTTTACGAACTTTCCATACTTCGGGTGTTTCACCTTACGTTCTACAGCCACCACAATTGATTTCTGCATTTTATCGCTGGTAACAACCCCGATTCGTTCTTTTCTTAAATTACGCTTTTCCATTTCAAGCTAATTTCGTTTTTAAACAAGCAACTAAGCCTGTGCTTCACGTTTGGTCAATTCAGTTTTCAATCGAGCCACCGTTTTTCTTACCTTACGGATTTGGATCGGATTTTCCATCGGAGCTACTCCATGTGTCAATTTCATTTTTGTCAATTGACTAGAGAAATCTGCGATTCTGCTCTTCAGGTCTTCCACTGAAAGTTTTGTGATTTCTTGCTGCTTCATTTTCGTTTATTTTCCTGGTATAACATAATCGTTGCGGACAACGAATTTGCATTTCACCGGTAACTTTTGAGCTGCCAAACGCATTGCTTCTTTTGCAATTTCGTAAGGTACACCGTCCGCTTCAAACATGATGCGTCCTGGTTTCACTACCGCTACCCAGTGGCTTGGAGCCCCTTTACCTTTACCCATTCGGACTTCAGCCGGCTTTGAGGTTACCGGTTTGTCCGGGAAGATACGGATCCACACTTTTCCTTCACGCTTCATGTATCTGGTTACGGCGATACGAGAAGCTTCAATCTGGCGTGATGTGATCCATCCTGGCTCCAATGTTTTGAGACCAAAAGATCCGAAAGCAATGGTGCTACCTCTTTGAGCTTCACCTCTGTTTCTTCCTTTTTGAACTCTTCTAAATTTGGTTCTTTTTGGCTGTAACATCTTCTACAAATTTTACTGTCCTTCTTACTTTTTCTTTCTCTTTGCAGCCATCGGTTTGCGTGCTCCCGAAGGACCAGCTCCTGGTTTTGCTGCAGAAGCAGACATTCCGACATTTGGCGACAAGTCACGTTTACCGTAAACTTCTCCCTTACAAATCCACACTTTGATACCAATGCGGCCGTAAGTTGTATGCGCTTCGGAAATCGCATAATCGATGTCAGCTCTGAACGTATGTAACGGAGTACGTCCATCTTTGTACATCTCTGTACGAGCCATTTCTGCACCATTCAAACGTCCAGAAATCTTTACTTTGATTCCTTCAGCTCCCATGCGCATTGTGCTCGCAATCGCCATTTTAATTGCACGTCTGAATGAGATACGCGCCTCAAGTTGACGAGCAATGCCGTCAGCTACCAAGCGTGCATCCAATTCTGGACGCTTTACTTCGAAGATGTTGATTTGAATCTCTTTCTTCGTAAGTTTTTTCAATTCTTCTTTCAGCTTGTCTACCTCTTGTCCACCTTTACCGATGATCACACCCGGACGTGCCGTGTTGATTGTAACAGTAACCAGTTTAAGGGTACGCTCAATAATAATTTTTGAGATGCTCGCGCGTGACAATCGGGCATTCAAATACTTACGGATTTGATCATCTTCAACGATCTTATCTCTGTAGCTGCCTTTGTCAAACCAGTTCGATTCCCATCCGAAAATGAACCCGAGTCTGTTTCCTATTGGATTAGTTTTTTGTCCCATTTCTACTCTTATTTAGAACCATCAACAACAATGGTCACGTGATTCGATCTTTTTCTAATTCTGTGTGCACGGCCTTGCGGAGCTGCTTGAATTCTCTTCAGCATACTTCCACCGCCCACTTCGATAGACTTCACGATCAATTTCTCATCCTCGATGCTCTTACCTTCGTTTTTCTGTTCCCAGTTCGCGATGGCAGAACGCAACAATTTTGCGAGACTTGTTGACGCATTCTTAGCATTATGTTGCAATATGTTCAGAGCCTTATTCACTTCTACTCCCCTTACAAGATCTGCAACTAATCTCATCTTTCTTGGAGCGATCGGAGAATCATTCAGACGTGCAAACGCATTCGTCTTATTCATCTCTTTGATCAAATCTGCTCTTTCTCTCTTTCTAGCACCCATTACTTTGCTATTTTAATTATCTTTTTTTGTCTTTTTTATTCCCACCGTGACCACGGAAGTTACGCGTTGGAGAAAATTCTCCCAACTTGTGACCTACCATGTTTTCTGTTACGAATACAGGAATAAACTTATTACCATTGTGTACTGCGAAAGTCAGTCCCACAAAGTCAGGCGTAATTGTAGAAGCGCGTGACCAAGTTTTGATTACTGCTTTACTGCTAGAGGCCTGTGCATCATCCACTCGTTTCATTAGTTTGTAATGAACAAACGGTGGTTTTTTCAACGAACGACTCATATCTTATTATTTTTTTCTTCTTTCGATGATGAACTTATCTGAATATTTCTTCTTGTCACGTGTCTTGTAACCTTTAGCAGGCATACCATTACGTGAGCGTGGGTGTCCACCGGCGTTACGGCCCTCACCACCACCCATTGGGTGATCTACTGGGTTCATCACCACACCACGAACTCGTGGACGGCGACCCAACCAGCGTGAGCGTCCTGCTTTACCAGAAACAACCAAGTTGTGTTCAGCGTTCGACACCGAACCGATCGTTGCGAGACATGTCGTCAAGATCATACGTGTTTCACCTGAAGGCATTTTGATGATCGCATAGCGACCGTCACGTGCATTCAATTGAGCGTAAGTTCCTGCACCACGTGCGATAGCACCACCTTTACCTGGCTTCAATTCGATATTGTGAATCACAGTACCTAGTGGAACGTCGCTCAAGAACAATGCGTTACCAACATTTGGTGCTGCATTTTTTCCAGATACAACCGTATCTCCCACTTTCAATCCGCTTGGAGCGATGATGTAGCGTTTTTCTCCATCTGCATAGTACAACAAAGCGATGTGAGCTGTACGATTTGGATCGTACTCAATCGACTTCACTGTTGCAGGGATTTCGTGCTTTTCGCGCTTGAAATCAATGATACGGTACTTTTGTTTGTGCCCACCACCGATATAACGCATGGTCATACGACCATCATTGTTACGACCACCTGACTTCTTCTTGCTAGCAACCAAACTCTTTTCTGGAGAGCTTGCTGTTACCTCTGAATAGTCGCTGATGACCTTGTGTCTTTGCCCTGGAGTAATAGGCTTGAATTTTTTAAGACTCATTTGTCAGCTGCTTAAAAATTAGTAAATAAATCAATCGTCTCTCCATCTGCAACCGTAACCACAGCTTTTTTCCATTGCTTGCTTGGTTGCTCAACGATACCTTTGTTTGTAAACTTAACAGAGGATTTTCCACCGCCATAATTCATTGTACGCACTTCAGTAATACTGACACCATACAATTTCTCGACGGCATTTTTGATCTCGATCTTGTTTGCTGAACGGTCAACTGCGAATGTAAAACGGTTACGTTTTTCAGTTGCTGCAGTCGCTTTCTCAGTAATGATCGGCTTTTTGATAATTGTTCTCATCATCAATTAATTTAATATCTTTTCGATCACTTCGATTGAACTTTCAGCCAAGACTACTTTCTTCGCGTTCAACACATCGTATGTGTTCACAGAATCAGCAGTTACGACTTTCACACGTCCAAGGTTACGTGAAGACAGATAAACATTGTCATTTTTTTCTCCGAGCACCATCAACACCTTCTCATTTGTAAGGTTAAGTGCTTCCAACATTGCTTTGAAATCTTTTGTTTTCGCAGCGTCAAATTTCGGATCTTCCAAAATAAGGATTGAGTCATTCTTCGCTTTGTAAGAGAAGGCAGACTTACGAGCCAAGCGCTTCAATTTTACATTCAGCTTGAAATGATAGTTGCGTGGTTTTGGTCCAAAAATACGACCACCACCTACACGTGTACCAGACTTAACACTACCTGCACGTGCGCCACCAGTTCCTTTTTGCTTTTTAAGTTTTCTTGTAGATCCGGAGATTTCAGCGCGCTCTTTTGACTTGTGAGTCCCTTGACGACGGTTCGCCAAGTGTTGTTTCACATCCAAATAGATTGCGTGATCGTTTGGTTCAATTCCAAAAACTGTTTCTGAAAGCGTAACTTTCTTCGAAGTTGCTTTTCCTTTCGCGTCAAATACCTTTACTTCCATCACTTCACAATTGTTACGGTTGAACCTTTAGAACCAGGGATTGATCCTTTTACAACGATCAAATTCTTATCAGCAAGTACTTTAAGCACCACCAAGTTTTCCATTACGATGCGCTTGTTCCCCATCTGTCCCGCCATGCGCATTCCTTTGAATACACGTGCTGGGTACGAACATGCACCGATTGATCCTGGTGCACGAAGACGGTTGTGCTGACCGTGAGTTGACTGACCAACACCACCGAAGCCATGTCGTCTAACCACCCCTTGGAAACCTTTACCTTTCGAAGTTCCTACTACACTAACGAATTCTCCTTCCTCGAAGAGCTCAACGTTAATGCTATCACCGAGATTTACGTTATCAAAACCTTTAAATTCAACCAACTTCGATTTAGGCGAAGTGTTGGCCTTTTTAAAGTGACCTTTCAATGCGTTTGGCGTATTTTTCTCCTTGCGGTCGCCAAACCCCAATTGAACGGCATCGTAACCATCTCTGTCTTGCGTCTTCACCTGAGTGACAACGCAAGGACCAGCTTCTATCACCGTGCATGGCAATGCTTTACCCTCGGCACTGTAGATGCTAGTCATTCCGACTTTTCTACCAATAATTCCTGGCATATTTTACTTTTTATGGATTAAACTACTTTGATTTCTACGTCAACACCGCTTGGCAATTCCAAACGCATGAGCGCATCAACAGTCTTTGAAGAAGAGCTGTAGATATCGAGCAAACGCTTGTAGGCGCAAAGCTCAAACTGCTCACGTGCTTTCTTGTTCACGTGTGGTGACTTCAATACAGTGTAAATTCTTTTGTGTGTAGGCAATGGAATTGGTCCGCTAACTACTGCACCTGTTGACTTCACTGTTTTCACGATCTTCTCTGCTGACTTATCAACGAGGTTGTGATCGTATGACTTCAATTTTATTCTGATTTTCTGACTCATCTGAATTGTAATTTTTTATGCTGTTACTTTACCGCTTGCTTTCGCTACTACATCATCTGCTACGTTCTTAGGCGCCTCTGCATAGTGAGAGAATTCCATTGAAGAACTTGCACGACCTGAAGATAACGTACGAAGTTGTGTTACATATCCGAACATTTCCGAAAGTGGAACATCGGCTTTAACGACCTTAGAACCTGCACGGTCATCCATTCCACGAATTACACCACGACGACGGTTCAAGTCACCTACGATATCACCCATGTTTTCTTCTGGAGTAACCACTTCCATCTTCATGATTGGCTCAAGAAGGATTGGACGCGCATTTTTCAACGCTGCACGGTAAGCCATTTTCGCACACAATTCGAACGACAATGAATCTGAATCGACTGCGTGGAATGAACCATCCAACAATTCAACTTTCATTGCTTCAATTTGGAAGCCGGCCAAAACACCATTTTTCATTGATTCCTTGAAACCTTTCTCTACTGAAGGGATAAATTCACGTGGAATGTTACCACCTTTTACAGAGTTAACGAACTCAAGGCCTTTTTTCGCTTCATCTTCTTGTGGAGAGATCTTCACAACGATGTCCGCAAATTTACCACGACCACCAGACTGCTTCTTGTACACTTCACGGTGATCAATTGTTGCAGTAATGTTCTCACGGTAAGACACCTGTGGTGCACCTTGATTTACTTCTACCTTAAACTCACGCTTCAAACGGTCCACGATGATCTCTAAGTGAAGCTCACCCATTCCAGAGATAATTGTTTGTCCAGTTTCCTCGTCAGTGTTCACACGGAATGTTGGATCTTCTTCAGCAAGTTTGTTCAACCCGATACCCAATTTATCTTGATCCGCTTGAGTTTTAGGCTCAATTGCGATTCCGATAACTGGCTCAGGGAAGTTCATTGACTCAAGAATGATTGGCGCATTTTCAGCACACAATGTATCTCCTGTACGAATGTCTTTAAATCCTACCAAGGCACCGATATCTCCTGCTCCAAGTTCATCAATTTGATTTTGCTTGTTTGCGTGCATTTGGAAGATACGTGAGATGCGCTCTTTGTTATTTGTACGTGTGTTCAATACATACGAACCTGCAGGCAATTTACCTGAGTAAGCACGTGTAAAGCACAAACGTCCAACAAATGGATCGGTTGCAATTTTAAATGCTAGACCAGCAAAAGGCTCATCGTAAGAAGGTTGACGTGTAATAGGCTCATCCGTCTTAGGGTTGATTCCTGTAATTCCATCGATGTCCAATGGTGAAGGAAGGATTTCCATTACCATGTCCAACATCGCTTGAACTCCTTTATTCTTGAATGAAGAACCACACATCATTGGAACAACTTTTCCAGAGATTGTCGCCTGACGCAATGCATCAAGGATTTCTCTTTCTGTCAATGAGTTTTCGTCTTCGAAGAATTTCTCCATCAAGCTTTCATCAAATTCAGCTACTGCCTCCAACAATTCGCTACGAAGAATTCTTGCGTCATCAATAATGTCAGCAGGAATTTCAACTTCCTGGAATGTCATTCCTTGGTCAGCATCATTCCAAACGATACCTCTCCAGTTGATCAAGTCAACAACTCCTTTAAAGTTGTCTTCTTCACCAATGTTGATTTGAAGTGGCAACGCGTGGCTACCCAACATTTCTTTTACTTGCTTACAAACATTCAAGAAGTCAGCACCCTGACGGTCCATTTTGTTTACAAACCCGATACGTGGAACGTTGTAGTTGTTTGCCAAACGCCAGTTCGTCTCAGACTGTGGCTCAACACCATCAACCGCAGAGAACAAGAATACCAATCCGTCCAATACACGCAATGAGCGATTCACCTCAACGGTGAAGTCAACGTGTCCTGGGGTATCGATAATGTTGATGTGGTATTTTGTACCACGGTAGTTCCAGCTTACTGTAGTTGCTGCCGAAGTGATGGTAATACCACGCTCCTGCTCTTGCTCCATCCAGTCCATTGTTGCACCACCTTCGTGTACCTCACCAATTTTGTGATTCACACCTGAGTAGTACAAAATACGCTCAGTGGTTGTCGTTTTACCTGCATCAATGTGAGCAGCGATACCAATGTTACGTGTGTATTTGAGATCTCTTGACATAATGATTAAAATCTAAAATGTGAGAACGCTTTGTTTGCCTCAGCCATTCTTAATGTATCTTCTTTCTTCTTGTATGCAGCACCTTCTTCTTTTGACGCAGCGATGATCTCAGCAGCAAGTTTCCCAGCCATTGTTTTCTCGTTACGACGACGCGCATAACCAATCAACCATTTCATCGCAAGTGAAGCTTTACGGTCTTCACGAACTGGAGTTGGAATTTGGAAAGTAGCTCCACCTACACGGCGGCTACGAACCTCAACACTTGGTGTTACATTTTCCAATGCTTTTCTCCAAACGTCCAATCCTTCTTGGTCTTCTAATTTCTTGTCAACGATTTCCAATGCATCATAGAAAATCTTGAACGCTAAACTCTTTTTCCCATCCAGCATGAGGTTGTTCACGAATTTCGTTACTACGACATCGTTGAACTTTGGATCCGGGAGAATCGCTATCTTTTTGGCTTTTCTTCTTCTCATCTCTTCAAGGATTTAATTATTTCTGTTTAGGTCTTTTCGTTCCGTATTTAGAACGACGTTGTTTTCTTCCTTCAACACCAGCTGTATCTTCAGCTCCGCGAACAATGTGGTAACGTACCCCTGGTAAATCTTTTACCCTTCCACCACGCACAAGCACCAATGAGTGCTCTTGCAAGTTGTGACCTTCACCGCCGATGTATGCATTGACCTCTTTTCCATTGGTCAAGCGCACTCTGGCAACCTTTCTCATCGCCGAATTCGGCTTCTTTGGTGTAGTTGTGTAAACACGAACACACACCCCTTTACGCTGGGGACATGAATCAAGTGCAGCAGACTTACTCTTCTTGACTACCGCTGTTCTTCCTTTGCGAACTAACTGTTGAATAGTTGGCATAAAATACTCTTAATTAATACTAATATAAAATTGCCCCAAACGCACTTTGAGGGGTGCAAAGATACTAGATTTAAAATACAAAGCAAGGAGATCTCGAAAAAAATGCGTGTTTTTCACAATATCGTGTTCACATCTTCCTCAAAAAAAAGCGATTTAGCGCTGGAATGCCCAAAAATAGGGACTTTT
>JBDKGB010000110.1:0-11979 GCA_039798485.1 Bacteroidota bacterium | reverse complement strand
AAACTCCCCAATACTGTCCATTGATATACAAAACACAAGGTCTCCACGTTCTCTCGTCCAATTTTAGGTCTGCACGAATGGACAATGTATGCACAAAAGCATCGCGAATGTGTGCGCCATCCTCAAATGGGTAATTGTCATTTGCTGCAGGCTTAAGGATTAAGCGTTGGAAATTCGCGCGGTTCTTTTCCGGGAACAAAGTGTCTTCAACATCCGCTGCATAACCATACTGATCACGTACGATGTAATCGAAACCTTTTTGAGCGTATGCCCAAGAGTCGTTTCCGTGTTTGTTAAAATCACCTTGACCATCGTCTCTAAATGTTCCGTCCTCACCAAACAATTCAAACGAACCTACTTTCAATCCATTCTGTTGGCCGTTGATAATTAAACTCGCTACATCCTGACTGCTGATTGAAACAACAGGAGTGGTGTGTGTGACGTTGATGAAATAGGTATTTGTTTCCGTGTACGATGGTTGATTGGTGCTAAAAGCTGCTGCTCGTAAAACCGTGGTTGAAGAAATGGTAATCGGTCCAGAATACAACGTTGATGTCGTTGTTGGATTGTTTCCATTGGTGGTATACCGAATCGTTGCCGTTGGGTCTGGACAGGTAATGGTTACCGTTTGACTTCCCGTGTAGAATCCAGGCGCAAGGCTCATGACTGGTGAAGCAGTATAAAAGTTAACTGCACCGGTATTGTTCGCATTTGGTGTTGGTGTGGTAAACAATTTCCAATCTGGAGCCGCATTGGTAGAACGACCAACAGAATGGTTCGCCTTTGTCATGTGAACCATTTTAATAGAATCCACGACACTTCCTGCTGGGTTCGAAATGATGATCCAGTCACCTTCCGTTTGTTTCAGGTTAAAATTTGGATGGTATTCATTGGCAATGACCGTTCCTCTACTCGAACAAAATACCATTTTAAAGCCATTGGCATTGATACTTCCACTTGGAATTTGCCATTTTAATAAGTTGTTGGAATTGTCAGACAGGTAGTAACCCGTCAAGTCAACAGCCGTCGCTGACGTATTGTAAAGTTCGATCCAATCTTCGCGTTGGCCATAGGAATCCATCGGTCCTGCGACATTCGAACATGAATACTCATTGATAATAATCTGTGAAATAGCAGAATATGAGCAGAATAAAACTGAGAATACGAGTAAAAATCGTTTCATAAGGTCGTTTTAGTTTTGGTTTTTCATTTCGCGTAATTGCGCAAAACATTTCAATATTACGAATATATTAAATGAATTCGTAGCTTTGAGACGCTTAAAACACTTGCAAAGTTGTTTTTTGCCAATCTTGTAGGTTATAAAAATTCGTTATAATGAAACATATTTTTTTTACACTTGGAATCTCAGTACTGACTTTATTCTTTTTTTCTGGTTGTCAAAAAGTTGAAGGACAAGGTGGTTCTTCTTCTATTATCGGGAAAATTACAGTAAACAATTACAATGTTGGAGGTTCAATTCTCGAGGGGGTTTATCCAGGTTCTGACGAGAAGGTTTACATCTGCTACGGTGAAGGAAACACGATCCCAAGTGATGATGTGAACGCGAGTTATGACGGTACCTTTGAGTTCAAATACCTGCAACCCGGAAAATATACGCTATATGTTTACGAGGACGTTTTGCCTCAACCTGCCAATGCTGACAAACAAAGTCCAGTAATTGTATCTGTAGAAATTACAGGAAAAAAAATGACCGTAGACGCTGGCGAAATCGTGATAAAGAAAAATTAAAGTGAATAAACTACGCTTCGTTTTTGCTTTTGTTTTTGGATCGCTGTCTGCCACCGCCCAGCAATCAATTGGTATGTTGTGGGCGGATTTGGGCGTTAAAGGTCAACTCACAAAAGATTTAGAATATGGTGTAAGCTTCACTTCGCGTGTCAGCGCGGCTCCAAATCAAACCTTTTTTCCACAGGTAACTCTAAAATACAAGGTCACAAAATGGCTAAAACCATCGATTGATTATCGTGGAATATATGCCTTGGACAAGTACGGTAACTTTTTGTTTAGTAACCGATTAAATTTCAATACGGAGTTTAAATACGCAAAAAAACGCTTGGATTTACGTGCTCGAATTCGTTACCAATACTCCTTCAACACATTGAGTTCTAGTTCAGGGTATGATGCTGAATTTGATCAAGCTGTGCGTTTGAAAACCCAATTTCAATATGACCTGAATAACAGCTTTCTTTCGCCACTTTTAAGCTTCGAGATTTTCTATAATCCCGCCATTGGTCCGAGTGGAAGACAGCTTTCGAAATATAGAGGGTTCGCAGGTGTGGCGCTTGAAATTGATGGTCCTCACGACATCAGCGTAGGTTATATGATTGACCATCAAATGAATACCTCCAACCCGTTGACCAAGCACATTTTGTCGGTTTCCTACACCTACAATATCCCGTCTAACAATTAAACGATTGGGTGTAAAAAAGCCCCGAAATAAATTCCGAGGCGCTATATTCAGAATTGTTTTTTAGTCTTTTGGTTTTGGCTCCTCCACCAATAAAGTGAGGTCAAGCACCTCATCGATGGCCATTTGGGTGATTCCCTGCTCAACCATGAAGGTGTATTTTCCCGCTTCGGAAAGCGAACACTTCAACATTCTTGGCGGATTTCCTGGGCGATCAAAAACCTCAAACTGACCATCTTTGCTGCGAATAAAAACGACTTCTGTTTCAACAATAGTTCCCGTTTTCTTTCCAACCCAAGATCCGTCAGGATTGGTCACTGCAATTTCAACTGGTTCGCGTGTTGTTTCTCCCTTTGGATTTTTCGTATTCAAAAACACCCACAGATTGCTGTACTTGTAATCTGTTGTTGTGCGTAAGGTCAACACAAAAACGTGCTCCTTATTCACCTCCTTAAGGTCAAAAACAAAGCGCGGCTTTACGTTCTGTTCCCAGATTTTCTTTTTAAACGTATATGAACGCTCATACAGTGCAGGTTGCTCGCACGACCATAACAAAAGGAGCGCTAAAATACCGATCAGACTATTGCGGGCTTTCATTGCCAGAATTGTTTTGATTTGGGCGACGACGATTGTTCGGTCGTTTATTTCGTCGCTGCTGATTGTTTGGATTTTCTGATGAACCCTGTGCTCCAGGATTTCCTTGAGGTCTCGGGTTTTGGTTCGGATTTGCAGCTTTTGGTTGCTGAGGAGCATCCCCAGACTTCACCGCTTCAGCCGGTCTATTGTTCCCTGGCTTCTTCTTCTTTTTGTTGTTGTTCTTTTTAAACGCGTGCTCAAATCGGTTCAAGCTGTCCTGACCCACCACGTTTTCGTAGTCTGGCTCTTTCACTTTGACCTCAGCAACATACTCATTCAATTCCTTTGGCTTTTTACCGTCTTGGTTCATCTTCATGATTTCCCGCACGCGTTCTGGATTCAACGGAATCAATCCAGAGGCTGAATCTCCTTCGTAAGCGTACCACATTTGCTTGCGGAATACATCCGTCTTAATGTGGTATGCAGACCCTTTTTCAGTATGAAGTTTTGTGTCTGCCTTCGGAAAAGCCTTCACGGCATCGAGGTACATGTCGAGTTCGTAATTCAAGCAACATTTCAATTTTCCGCATTGTCCCGCTAATTTTTGCGGATTTAAGGACAATTGTTGGTATCTCGCTGCGGATGTCGACACCGATCTGAAATCGGTCAACCAGGTCGAGCAGCACAATTCACGTCCACATGAACCGATCCCCCCAAGACGTGACGCCTCTTGTCGCGAACCAATTTGACGCATCTCAATACGAATGCGAAACTTATCGGCCATGTCCTTGATCAGCTGTCTAAAATCGACACGACCTTCAGCGGTGTAGTAAAACGTTGCCTTGCTCAAATCGCCTTGGTATTCCACGTCCGAAATTTTCATTTCGAGGTTTAGATTCACCGCAAGTGTTCGGGATTGGTACATCACTTCCTTCTCCAGAGAGCGTGCTTTGATCCACTTATCGATGTCTTCTTGAGTAGCTACGCGAATGATTTTCTTCGCTTCGAGCGGCTTAAAGCCAGGAGACTTCTTTTTGATTTGAATGCGTGCCAACTCTCCTGTTACGGAAACAACACCTACATCGTGGCCTGGACTCGTTTCCACGACCACCACATCACCTACCGACAACCCTATTCCTTTGGCGTTTCTGTAAAACCCTTTTCGGCTGTTCTTAAATCGAACCTCCACTATATCGTATGGTGTTTGACCAGAAGGCAACATTATGTTGGACAACCAGTCATAAACCTCAAGTTTATTGCA
The DNA here is from genome assembly GCA_039798485.1 of Bacteroidota bacterium. GTDB lineage: Bacteria > Bacteroidota > Bacteroidia > Flavobacteriales_D > Crocinitomicaceae > M0103. Next base: position 7,714 of record JBDKGB010000110.1, on the reverse strand, counting down.
ACCTCCGGAACTACAGTTACCGTTGTTTTTACATCCCCGCGGAGTTCCTCCGTCGGAGCTACAATTTGAACAACCCATAATTCTATTCGTTTTGTGTAAAGTTAGGAAAAAATCGTTGCGCCACGGATGTTAGGCCGCGTGGATGTAGCGCATCACCTGAAAGCTAATGTTGGTGAAGAGAATTTTTGAGTTTGCGTTCCGCTCGATGTAATAATGTGAATCACTGAACGTGAGCATAAAATCGCGCAAATTGTTTCCTGTAATGAAGCGTGCAAAGTTGGCTAAAAAAGCATCTTCGTCCTCTGTAAGTCGCGTCAATTGGTCTCCTGTGTAATTCTTCAACATGCTTTGACGCACCATGTGCAGTGCATACTCCAAGAACACTTTTTGACCGTCTTTCGTGGCATTGGAAATTTCTTCTGCCCAGTCCAACATGCCGATGACATCCTTGCGGTAACTCACACGCATCAGTTTGATGAACCATTCACGATTGATTTCTGAATCATCTTGTCGTTCGTAGGCCGCCATCGCTTGGATAAAATCTCCGTCGGATTGGATCACCACACGATCAATCGCTGCGGTTTCTATTTTCGCGTCTTTTCGCAAATACATTTTTAACTCGTCATCGTCAATTTTTGGAATCCGAACCACCTGTGTCCGTGATAATATTGTTCTCAGCATTGACTCATGAGATTCAGCAACAAGTATAAAGACTGTTTTTGGTGTCGGCTCCTCTAGGAGTTTCAGTAGTTTGTTTGCCGCCTGTGCATTCATTGCTTCAGGGAGCCAAACAATCATCACTTTGTACCCACCCTCGTAAGCTTTTAGACTTAATTTTTTTATGATGTCTTGACTTTCGTGGACGCTAATGATCATGTTTCGCTCCTTTGGATCAATACGTCTCAACCAATCCAACTCCGTAAAGTACGGATTCTCTTCCATCTGTTTGCGCCACTGATCAATCATCAAAATGGACTTGTTGGCGTCGGTTTGCACTGTAGGAAACGAAAAATGAAGATCGGGGTGCTGCAACTTATTTACCTTAAGGCAGGAAGGACAAACGCCACAACTATCGCCTTCTTGCTTGTTGTCACAAAACAAATACGATGCAAAAGCGAGTGCCAAAGGCAGAGGCCCGTAGCCCGGTTTTCCGTAGAACAATCGGGCGTGGGCTATGTTCCCACTATTGATTTCAGTGATGAAATGTTTTTTTAATTCTTGTTGACCAACAACATCTACAAATTGCATGTGATAAAAATAGCGCAAAATCCCTTCATTTCCCCGTTCAAAAACACTAAAATTGTACTAGAAATAGAATTAAACTTTTGCTATGAAAAAATACCTCATCCTTGTTGGCGTCTTATTGGCTGGACAAATCAGTTTACATGCAAGCCCTGCACACACAAGCGCTACAGAAACCACACAACGTGAAGCTGTTACTGTGTCCATAACGGTTACAGCCAATGGCGCTGCGGTTAAAGGGGCCTTTGTGAAAATTACCACAGGGACCGTTACCATTGGAGCAGGAATGACCGACGATAAAGGGGTTGCCACAATCAGCATTGCTACCTACGGCAAGCAAATCTCCAACATCACGGTTACACACGCGTTGTACCGCGATGAAAAAATGATTGATCAGGTATTGGAAAATGGACAAGCGTATACGTTTACCTTGAAGTCAAAGGGCGAAACGGCAGCTGAAGTAGCTACGGAATCAAACGATAAAGTCAAAGAAATCGAGGAAAAAACGCAGCGTTCGGAAGAGAAAACTGCTGAATTGGAAAAACAAGCTGCTGAAAGTTCAAAAGAAAAAGAAGAAGCACTAAAGCGACAAGAAGAATTGCGGAAGCAACGCGAAGAAGAGGAACGTATCGCTAAAGAAAAACAAACACAAGCCGACCAACAGATGACTGAAGCTCAAAAAAACATGAGCGAGGCAGAACGTCAGAAACAAGAGGCAGAACGTCAGCGCTTGGCGAAGGAGCAACAAATCAATGCGGATGCAAAACGACGCGAAGAAGAAGCGGCACGCAGAGAACAAGAGGCTGCTGAACGGGCGAAGAATTTAGAAAACTCCATTCCTGCAGACGCCAAAGCGCAAGAAGAACAAGCGCGTAAAGCGGCTGAAGAAAAGCAAAAAGAGCAGGCTAACGAAGCAAAAGAAGCAGAGCGTAAAGCGAAAGAAGCAGAAGAAAAAGCCAAAGCCGAAAAAGACGCTCAGAAAGAGAAAGAAGAGGCAGCTAAGGCTAAAGCTGAAGAAGAGAAAGATCAAAAGAAAGAAGCCGAAAAGCAAACGAAAGCTGAAGAAGAAGCAAAAAAAGAGGCTGAAAAACAGCAAAAGGAAGCAGAAGAAAAAGCTAAGGAAGCAGAGAAACTTCAGAAAGAAGCTGAAAAAGCAAAAGAAGAGGCTGCAAAAGAAGCGGAGGCAATGAAAGAGTTGGACGAAAAACTCAAGAAGCTTGACGAAGAACAAAAGGCAATCGATGACGAACGCAAAGCCTTAAAGCAAGAGCAAAAGAAGTTGGACGACAAAGTGAAGAAAGGCAAAAAGCTCGAAAAGCTGAAAGAGGAACAAGCCAAATTGGACGAAAAGAACCGAAAGTTGGACGAAAAACAGGAAAAACTGGACGAAAAACGCAAAAAAACGATCAAAAAATCAAATTAATACTTGATCGTTAACGACGTCTATTGAAGATTCTTTTCCTATTTTTCTCTGTGCCGAGGTGGTAAAAATTCACACTAGCCTACATTCCAACAACAAGCATCGGGAGCGCTACAACTTTCCTGAACTTATTGCTGTTTACCCTAGTTTATCGCCCTTCGTTGTCACCAACCCCCATGGAGATTCTACCATTGACTTTGCCAATCCATCGGCGGTGTTGGCACTGAACAAGGCGCTTTTGATGCATTTCTATAGCATCGAATACTGGAGTATTCCTGAAGGCTTTTTATGTCCACCTATCCCTGGTCGAGCAGAATACATTCACCGTGTGGCAGATGATTTAGGACTATCAAAGCAAAAGACACAAATTCACTGTTTGGACATTGGGGTAGGAGCCAACTGCATTTATCCCATCGTTGGGGTGGTGGATTACGGATGGAACTTTGTGGGCTCGGATGTTGAAGAAGCATCCTTAAAAAATGCCCAGCACATTATCGACGAAAATCCGGCCTTAAACAACAAGATTGCCTTGCGCAAGCAGACGAACCAAAACCACATCTTTCAAGGTGTCATTCGCCCAGAAGATCGCTTTGATCTCAGTATCTGTAATCCACCGTTTCACCGATCACAAGAAGAAGCAAGCGCGGGATCACTGCGCAAAGCCAAGAACTTGGGATACAAAAAATCAAGTTCGCCCGTGTTAAATTTTGGTGGTCAAGCCAACGAGTTGTGGTGTGAGGGAGGCGAAATCCAGTTTATCCAGACCATGATCCGTGAAAGCGTTCAGTTCAAAAACCAGTGTCGCTGGTTTACAACGCTCGTTTCAAAACAAGAAAATCTTAGATCTGCCTACAAAGAACTAAAAACTGTTGGGGCAGGTGAAGTAAACACCATCGAAATGCAGCTCGGGAATAAGGTGAGTAGGATTCTCGCTTGGCGGTTTTGAATTTTAAACGGTGGTGCTTGTTAAACTCGTTTAATTTATCGAAAACCCTATATTTGGATGAAATACCCTTAAGAAAATGGGTGAAACTTAAGCTCTAATGCAGGAATTTATGACACAAGAAGAACGATTGGCAATTTGCGGTACCTGCACGAACCGTGTATTTAATTCACAACGAGGAATCGTATGCGGATTAACCGATGAAAAGCCTGTTTTTGAGAATAGCTGTGGAGATTTTGTGTTGGACAACATCGCCAAACAGAATGAAGAACGCCATGAAAATAAAATCATTGAAGAAAAAGGCAACATCGTCACACGTTCAAAATTCATTCTCTTTTTTCTTTCTTTTTTGTTCCTGCTCATAGGATACATTGAGGGGTTTATGATCTCTGGGCATGAATTACTTGCCGCAATTATTGATTGGGTGATAAGTGGTGTATTCTTATTTTTTGGGTTTTATTCCGTTGCGCGCCCAGCATTAGGTTTGAAGCTAGCCTTAGGTTTTTTTGTGTTCCTAAACCTGCTAGTATTCATTATTAACCCTTACTCCATTCTGAGTGGAATTATATGGAAAGGTATCATTTTCTATGTAATTTTCATCGGTATCGAGCCCGCGCAAGAAGAGGAAAAACGCCGAAAAGCGCTGGCTGAAAAAAAATAACTGTGATTTCATTGTGATAAACTAGGAATTCATGGCTTCAGAGTGGGTATAGACAAACTCTGTGCTAGATTTACTACTTATTCTTCAGCGATTTATTTCCCTACCTTCGTGCTGTGATCAAAGACCTCAAATACCACGCGCTGCTGCATGTCATCATTTTCATTTGGGGCTTTACAGGGATTTTAGGTAAGCTCATCCATCTCGACGCCTATCCTTTGGTTTGGCACCGCACCTGGATTGGTTTTACAGGATTGGCTATTGCATTGGTTTTCTTAAAAAAATCACTGCGTGTTGGATCGTTCAAACAACTTTCATCCATTGCTGGAGTGGGTATTATCGTCGCCCTGCATTGGATGACCTTCTACAAATCCATACAGCTTTCGACGGCTTCTCTTGGGATCTTGTGTTTATCCACGACAACCCTACATGTCACATGGTTAGAGCCGCTTTTGTTTCGCAAGAAATTTTCTTGGATCGAATTTTTTCTAGGACTGGCAGTGGTATATGGGATTTATTTCGTGTCGGATGAGTTCGATGAAAAGGAATATGAGGCTTTGGCCTATGGCCTTTCCTCTGCATTTTTTGCCGCCTTGTTTAGTGTGCTGAACGGACAGTTGGCGCGACGGATTCCTGCACATACCATTTCATTGTACGAACTCATTTCTGCCTTTTTGTTTTTGACGGTCTTTCTCTTTTTTCAAGGGGAAATCAACCGGGATTTATTCACCATGCGGACCGAAGATTTCTTGTGGTTGCTCTTCCTTGGTGTCGTGTGTACCTCATTTACATTTCTTGGTTCGATTGCGCTTGTGCGACGATTGGGAGCTTTTACAGTGTCGTTGTCGATCAACATGGAACCTGTATATACCATTTTGCTCGCCATTTTTGTCTTGCATGAAAACACCAAACTCAGCATCCATTTCTACACCGGATCGGCGATTATCGTGTTGGTGGTCTTCGTCAATATGTTCCTAAAAACGTTGCTTTTAAAGCGGGAACAATCAAGAATTGAGGGATAAAAAAGTCAACCATCTCTTTGCTTGTTCAGCATTCAAAACACGTGGAAATTTATGTTGTGACCCCAGCTTTCCAGATTCTTTCATAAAGGCGTAAAACGTGTTTACAGGATACACCTTGAGTTCTGGTATGGCTAAATTGAATTTTCTTGCCGATGCATAATCGTCGTTTAGCTCCGCCAATTTTTCGTCAAGATAGCGCAACAACACACCTTTATCTACCTCTACATCCGAGCCAATAAACCAAACATGTTTTTGATTTTCTGAATCTGCATAAATGCAAAATTCTGAAATTTCTATCCCAACAAATGTGGAAGTTGACATGATTGCTGTATTAATGTTCTCCAATGAAAGATGCTCTCCCACAAGACTTAGGTACTGACGAATTCTACCTGTAATGATGATTTCTTGTTCTTCACTATTTGTAAATCGCACCAAGTCGCCTATTAAATAGCGCCACAAACCAGAATTGGTCGTGATTACCATTGCGTAATCAACCCCTTCCCGCACCTCACTCAACGTAAACGCTGTATGTTTATCGCGAACACGACCTTCTTCATCAAAAAACTCACTTGTAAATGGAATAAACTCAAAAAATACCCCAGTGTTCAACAACAGCTGCATTCCCTCTGCATTCGGTGATTTTTGATAAGCAAAATACCCCTCACTCGCAAGATAGGTATCCAACAAATAAATTGGTTTTCCTGATATTTTCTCCAATCGAGAGGTATACGGTTGCATAAATACGCCCCCGTGTACGTATACTTCCAAGTTCGGCCACAGATCGTGAATTGTTTCTAGTTTGTACCTCTCCACTATCCTTTCCATAAGTAAGATGCACCAACTCGGTATTCCCGCAATGATCCCAATGTTCCACTTTGGTGCTTTTTCAATCATGGCTTCAAGCTTTTGATCCCAATCTTTCATCGCTGAAATTTTACTGCCTGGTTTCGTAATGGGACTAACCAAAAGTGAAGTGTGTTTTTTCAAGATCCCACTTAAATCTCCTTCAATGTGTTTTCTTTTTTTAACGAGCTTCGTGCTTCCTCCAACGGTCAATGCGGTTGCGCTGTAAAATTCATTGGGAAGATTCAAGTCGTGCAACGTTGACAATTGTCTTATGCTGGTTTTTTGAAAAGAACGAATCATTTTTTCAGTAACGGGAATGCGTTTGCTGGGAGAACCCGTCGTTCCCGAAGAAAGCGCAAAATATTTTACTTTCCCCGGCCATGTATGGTCTTTTTTTCCATCTATTGTTTTTTGTAACCACTTGGAATAAAATTCTTCATATTCTGTTATCGGCACATTTTGTTGATAAAAGGTAATCGGATTTTTATCTTTTAACGTTTTCGAAAACAAATGCGTCGTGCCAAAGGTCGTGTTCTTGGCAAATTCAAGCAATTTAACCAGGGTCTCTCGTTGAGTAGCGTGGCTTTTTCCACGCTTCATTACTCGTTTATAGTTGAGTTGATTTGTTTTCTTGAGTAGTTTACCAACAATAGCCATTTGTATTCTTTTTCTCTAAAATTAATGACCAATGTTTTCTTCTTCATCAACCTTTCTTTATACTTTTGTTATGAATCACTTTTCGGTAAAAATCCGCTCTAATGAACACAAAAAACTTTATCGTGCCTCACGATTTTACCCAGGTTGCTGAAAATGCACTGGATCATGCCATTGCTACAGCCCGTCCCTTGAATGCTCAAATATATGTGCTACACGTAGTCAGTAAGGAAAAGCAAATTGCTAAAGCGGAGCAACAGTTGGCAGAAGTGCTGAGTGTGCACGCAGAATCTGGGGTTACATTGATTCCAACAGTTCGTGTGGGTAGTATTTTTGAAGACATCGGAGAATTCGCGGCGGAGCACCATTCTGAGCTTATTTTCATGGGAACCCACGGCGCACATGGATGGCAGCACGTTACAGGAAGTCACGCGCTCAAAGTCATTACAAGCTCATCTGTTCCGTTCATCATCGTTCAAGAAAAAGGCATTAAACCTACAGGTTACGACGATATCGTTGTTCCCATGGATTTGCATAAGGAAACAAAACAAAAACTGGCAATCGTGGCAAACATTGCTACGTATTTCAATTCACGCGTGCACGTGATTACACCTGATGAGTCGGATGATTTTCTCCGCCACCAAGTGCAGTCCAACATTCTTTTTGCCAACAAGTTTTTTTCTGAGCGCAACATTGAAGTGACCACAACCTTGGCACCAAGCAATGGTTTTGATAAAGAAGTGGTCAAACACGCCGTAAGTTTAGACGCGGATTTAATTGCCATTATGAACCTAAACCGCTCAGGATTTTTGGGTGCCTTAGGAACAAACTACGAGCAATACATCATCACTAACGATGCGCGTATTCCTGCCTTGGTCGTGAATCCAATCGACTTGAGTCCTTACGGACAGAGCGTCCTTTTTAGTTAG